>NZ_CP036259.1:930000-1240000 GCF_007641255.1 Sporomusa termitida | reverse complement strand
AAAACCGTTGCTCTTTAACCAAGCTTCTATCTGCTGCGGAGGAGTACCGGGGTTTTTATGGCCCAGGCCGCCGGTCCCCATCTCCCGGGCAAGCCGCATTTCCGTGTCATGGTTCATGGCTTCGTCACTTAATATATTATACCAGTGTAACAGCGACATGACAGCCGCCGGACCACAGGTATAGTCAGTTGTTTGCTGATAGCCTTTGACACCCAGGGACAGGTAATAGGGATTGGGTTTCATTTCGTAATAGTTGGCAGCACCGGTTGAGTCTGGACGCGGCAGGGTAGTTACTTCTCCTGCCAGCCGGGCCGTGGTAAGGCAGGCAAGAAAAACCAGGCCAACCAAAATAGTCTTCCAGCGCCCAACATTCACCTGTCTGATAACCATGCAACCCCTCCTTAATTTTATATATGCTTTTGCATATAATTGTAGAAGAGGGCGGCCAAGGGGCGTCAGACCGGAATATTTCTTACACAGCGAATTTATTAACCGCTTCTCTGAGCTCCATTGCCAGTTTAGCCAATACCTGGTTTGACGTTGCAATTTCCTCCATTGATGCCGATTGTTCTTCGGTCGCCGCCGCCACTGTCTGCGCTTCGCCGGCTGTTTTCTTACTCAAGTCATCCATTTGCTGTACCGAACCGACATTTGCCGGCTGCCGTTAGCTATTTGCTTGATGGCGGCAGAGATTTCTCCTATTTGCCCTGATACCTGAGTCACCAGGGCAGTAATTTCCAGAAAAGCCTGGCCGGAGGCGTTAACCACTTCTGCTCCCAGCTTTACTTCGCGTGTTCCTTCATCCATAGCGGTTACGGCTTTGTTGGTATCCTCCTGAATTTCACTGATCAGTGCCGCGATTTTCTTAGCTGCTTCCTGCGACTGTTCAGCTAATTTACGGACTTCTTCGGCGACTACGGCAAAACCCCGGCCCTGCTCACCGGCCCGCGCCGCTTCAATAGCGGCATTAAGTGCCAGCAGGTTGGTTTGCCCGGCAATTCCGGCAATAGTATCTACAATCTGCCCTATTTCTTTCGACCGCTCACCTAAATTAGCGACAACGCCGGCTGAACTATTCACAGTCTGTTCAATATGCGCCATTTGGCTAACTGCTTTATCCACCGATTTATTCCCGGCGGCAGCCTTTTCCCTAGCCTGGGTTGATTGCGCCGCCACTTGATCCACATTAGCGGCGATTTGCTGAATATTATCTGACATCTGTTGTACGACTGCAGAAGTATTGTTTGCTACCTTCAGTTGTTCTTCCATCCTGCTGGAAACATCGGTAATGGAACCGGCTACCTGATTCGCAGCCTGTGACGACTGGTGCGCACCGGCGGTCAATTCCTCGGCCGACGTCGCTACCAGCTCAGACGAAGTGTCAATTTTGCGTACAAGGGTACGCAGATTTTCTACCATGATTTCGAAAGCCCTGGCTAAACGCCCCAGTTCATCCTGGGAATTTACACTAATATTCGTTACGCTGAGATCGCCGCCGGCAACACGGTTGGCCGCGCCTTCCAGTATTTGCAGCGGTCTGGCAATACGCGCAGCGGCAACCAGGATAACAAGAATAGCTGCAATAAGTACTGCAACAATAGTAAGCAATGAAATCCAGGCAAAGGTTCTCAGCTGCGCCCTGGCCTCAGCCGCCGGAACAGTCACGCCAATCGACCAGGAGGTTCCCGTAATTGGCGCATAAGCCAGGTATCTTTCTATTCCCTCATAGTGGTAGCCGGCAATCCCCTTTTCGCCTTGCAGCATCTTGGCCGCAGCCGCCTGTAACGGCGGGGTCGCATGTGGATCATTGTTAATATTAGTTTTGTTTACTATCTCTTTATTGGGATGAACAATAATTGTGCCATCGGTCCGCAGAACATAGGCATAGCCGGTTTGGGCCACCTTTATACCGAGAATGCGTTTTTCCACTTCTTCAATATTGATGGCCCCTGCCAAAATCCCGGCAACGCGGCCATCGGCTTTGATCGGGGTAGCGATAACCACGACCAGCTTGCCGCTTGTCGGCGATATAATCGGGTCGGTAATAAAGGTATTGCCGGCAATCGCACTGGCAAAATACGGCCGGTTGGTTGAGTTGCCGGAGGCACCCCGGGTGTCGATGTAGTCACCGTTGGCATCAGTCCAAAAAATGTTTTCATACAGCTTATTATTGTTAATTTCCGCGCTAATGTAAGCCACCCGGCTTTCACGGCTGCCATTAATCAGCAGGGGCGACCGGGCGATTGCCTCCAGTTCTTTCTTATGCCCCTCAAGCCACATGCCGACTGCTTCCCCATTGGTCTGAGCGGTAAGGGCAAGTTCATTCTCGACATCGTGGGTCAGCATTTTTTGGGATTGCCAGAAGTTAAGCCCTGCCAGCACGCCCAGAGCGATCACAAATAAAGAGATAACTATAGCCGCAAGTTTTGCTTTGATACTTTTCATATTCAACATCTCCATTCGATGTGGTCAGTGATCTTTAGCATACATATGCGCGCTTTGATCACTACCCCTATATCATTGAAAATACCCCAGGCCCCCTTTCGCTGTTCACGCTCTATCGGCTGTGCCTGATCGCCTTTGGTGCTGCTGTGAATAAGCTCCTGCAGGGTAGCACGTAAATAAATCGATAATGCCAGACCTGTCCATGGCAGGCCTGGCATTATCGATTTAGAACCGAATTTGCAACCTGGCAATCATAGGCTTTCCAGCCTTTAGACCCATGGCTTTGCGTCCTTGCCTTTCGACAAGTATGCCGTTATAGGTGCTTACTGTTTATATCGTTTAAAAATTTTAAAAGTTTAGTCATTAAGATGTCTATACTAGTTAAATAGATTATCGTTTTTCTCAATCAGCAGCCTGCGAAATTATCAAAAAATGTCAAACCCCAGTATTTGCCGGCCGGCAAATATGAATTTTCCAGGTAAAGTGAGTACCTTATAACTAGAATTTCCTTGTCCCGGTTTCCAGGAACCGCCTCTTAAGGCGGCCGCTATTCATTGGGCATATTACTAATCGTAAGTTGCCAACGAATGCAAGGGTTGCTCAATGGAGTAATTTGCCTATAAGTATATGATATTTTTCAACTTATTTTTGTTTTGGAGAAAAGTTGATTTTTTTTATCCTTTTTTTAAAATTACAACCTAATTGGAAAATAATAAAAGTTTCACTTTAAAAGAATTTTAAGAACTAATTGTTAAGATAAAGTCGTACCAAACAAGGTACTAAAAACAATTCAGAAAGAGGTTGAAGATATGTTTACTAAAAATAAAACAGTTTTGTCTCTTGCATTAGGATTAGCGATGGTGTACGGTGCCGGCACTATGTCCGCCTTTGCCGCCCCGAATGAGCAGTTACCGGAAAGACCGCCCATTGTTCACAGTCAGGACCAAAATAATCACCCCATCCAACACAAATCAAACTGTGACAAACAACATCCAGTAAATGAACCATGCAACACAAATGGCAAAAAGCCGCTTCCCCCTAAAGATGATCAGGATAAAAAACCGCTATCCAAACAGCACGATAAAAAGAAATCAATCAATCCCGAATTCGAGAATCAACAGGATGTTCCCAAGCGGGACCGATAAACGAAAACAAGAGAAGTGGCTAACCACTTCTCTTGTTTTCGTTTAACAGTGATCCCCGCTTGGCGCCTCCCATTCCCAAAGCCGCTGCCTCCCCTTGGCCGGTACCGGCTCGATTCGGCGCACATTGGCGAGTATCCAGGCATAGCGGCCATGTGTATAATCACCAAACTCAAGTTCATTGCCCATGACCCTCATGTTATTTTCTAAAATAGCGGCAACTCTTTGTTCATTACAGATTTTTAAAGAGGATGTACCTCTAACTTGAAGACAGTCAACTAAATTAGTTATAGCAATCACCGAGCCTAGACGAATATTCAACCAATGTTCAGAAACACAACTTACTCCCAAAGCGGTAATAATAGGCAGGCTATAAAACGCCCTCTTCGTTTCCTTCCCTGCGTGAATCGCAATCCGCCCCCGGTACTTAGTCGACCAGTTCCGTGTCTCGATCTGTTTCGCGCCGCAGGCAATTAGGCTTGCCCACGGCTCCAGGATTGTTATGGCTTTCATTGTTCTCCCTCCAATTCAATTATTACTGCGAGTATGGCTTATCTTATTCATGGAAAAACTAACTTCAACCATTACTCAAAAGAGGTGCATGATGAGCGATCTATATCAAAGCAAAAAAACCGGCAATTCTCCCCGTGTTACCCTTGGTGATCCTAAAGAGGTTTCTAACCAGGAAAGTGCCAAAGAAGTGAATTCGATCAATATGCCACAAATACCGAAAGAAAAATGACGCTATACCGCCTAAAGGCGGTATTTCTTTTTATATCAAAAGCAGCCTTCCGGCAGTATATTCGCTTTGCAACTCGTAATCCTTTATTTGTGCCAATACAATATTGGACAATTTGCCAATAGATCGCTATTAGATTATAATGGTATCAGTATAGGAGGTGCATCCATGTCCAAAAAGAAAAGAATAATTAAATGTGGAACCATTAATCCAAACACTTTAAAGATTGCCGGTAAACCTAATCGGGCCATGACTCCCGCAGTAAAACTGGCGCCTATCTGGGTCGACCGCAAAAACGACTATATGCGTCATAAAGAAAAACAAAAAATCCGCTGTTATTCCGATGATTATGGATACAGCGGATTTTATTTATTTCACCTTCATTGTTTTATACAAACAGGTTGAATGTAATTTGGAACAAACGTTTATAATACTAGCTGCTTGCTGATAATCACAACATACATTTGCGACCAAACGCAGGAATTGGCTGATGACCTGCGGAATCTGTCCCCAAACACGGCCAACCCGGGACAGAGAACCAATATATTGTCCTGTCAAAACTAGGAGGATATTTTTGTCCGGCGCTGTTGCATATAAAAAAGTCCAGCCCTTTACCTTGTCGGTGCCATAGGTACGCGGCAATAGGGGAGTTGTCTTTAAATGCTTATCAGGGCAAAGAGGATAATAAAGCAGAGAGGGTGAAGTAAATAATCTAGAGTATGGGAATTGGGACAGGTGTAAACATGAGCTATAGTGTAATGCTGCCGCAGGCTGAGCTTGTATTTAGGAAACCGCTGCCGGCGGCAATGCTGTTAATGGCGGCAGGCGGCAGACCGCCGGCCGCAGAGTGGTTTCTAAAGATAGCAACAAAGGCTCCTTTATGGTGTATTGACAGCGGTATCCAGATTTGCCGTCAAGCCGGTATAACACCGGCACGGATCATCGGTGACGGCGACAGCGCCAGCCCGGCGGCGTGGACCTGGGGTAAGAGCCTGGGCGTCCCGGTGGAGGTCTATCCTGCCGATAAGGATTATACCGATTTTCAGCTGGCTTTACTTCGAGCCCGGGATATGCACGGTCCGGCCACTGCCGTTGTCACCGGTGTCTGGGGCGGACGGTTTGACCATGCTTTTAGCAACATCCAATCCTTAGCCGGTTGGGAAGCACTTGGCGGCAAAGGTATTGCCGCCGATGAGTCTGAAGTCTTGTTTTTTATCGCAGACCAGGATACAGTAAGAATCAAAGCTGATGCTATGCCTGACATCATATCCCTGATTTCCCTGTCAGACTGCTGCTTAGGGGTTACGATTGACGGTGTGCGCTGGCCTTTGCAAAAAACCGAACTCCAGCGGAATCTGCCCTACGCAATTAGTAACCAGCCACTGGGCGATTGCCAGGAAGTAACGGTAGCGGTGACGGCAGGCTTGTTGGGCATTTATCTACAATGGCAGCATGATAAATAAGAACAAAACTTACAAAACTTATAAATTACTTGTCGGTTAAACAAAATAATGTTATAATGGAATAAAATACCAAATGTGCTAGGGGTGCCTACGGGCTGAGAGATGAAATCAGATTTCATTAACCCTTAACCTGACCTGGGTAATGCCAGCGTAGGGAAGCGACTTGACGCAATAGGAAAGCCGCAGTCCAGCAAAGGCCTGCGGCTTAAAATTATTTTCAAAATGGGGGTACGAGGTATGAAAGGCAACTTGCCGGACAACATAGCAACGATTGCAGCAAGCCCGACTACACTATTGACGTTGGGAGGAGTCATTTTGTTAGTCGTAGCGCTGCTGAGAATGAAGCAGGTAACATTCAACGCCAGGCTGATGTCCCATATCGGGCTGGCGCTGGCTCTGGCCGCCATCCTGCACGCGTTTAAGCTATACCATATGCCGCAGGGAGGCAGCGTAACTCTTGGCAGTATGATCCCGATCCTGCTTATGGCCTTCTTTTACGGGCCTGAGGTTGGGTATCTTACCGGGTTTTTATTTGGCTTGATTAATTTGATCCAGGATCCCTTTATCCTGCACCCGGTCCAGGTGTTGTTTGACTATCCGCTGCCCTTTATGGCTTTAGGGCTGGCAGGATATTTCAAAGGCCGGTATCTGGCGGGAACCGCCGTCGGTATTATAGGCCGGTTTATATTCCATTATATTTCCGGGATCGTGTTTTTTGCCAGTTATGCGCCGCCGACGGTATCGCCATATCTGTATTCCTTCTTATTTAATGCAAGCTATCTAAGTATGGAATGCATTATTTGCGTAATCATCATACGAATGCTGCCTATTGAACGGATTGAAATGACCATTAGGCGGCAGTCACTGGTTAGCGACCATGTTAAAGATACGAAAGTATAACCTGATTCATATATAAACTTCGTACTGTCCCTCGGCCGGAGGGACAGTTTTTATTACACGGACACAGGCTATTGTTTTCGCTTGTTGGCGAAAAATACAATTACCGCGGGAACAAACGCGGGGACAGGGGGGCACTCGTTTCATTTGTCACTTTCGTAAACCAAAGCCTCCACCTGGTTTAATATATAATATCAGGCGGAGGCGCTAGTGGTCTGACTACATTGAAAGCGTAAAAGAATTCGCGGGGATTTTTTGCAAGGCGAGGCGGAGGACGCTAACTGATTCAGTAAGATCTGCTTTAATAAGGCCGGTAGGTGATGGGTCTCTTATTACTTGCGCGGGCCGCGCCTATCGGACACAGGTAAGGTGACGACAACGCAGCAGTGCGGGAAAAGCTGCGCAAACTATCCTTGGTTTTGAGGGAGACGAAGTACTAGTCTGCGTCCGAAAGAATTACAATACTTGTCCTAGCACTACGGCCATTTTGGTAGAAGTAGAAAGGCCGTGCTGTTTGATAATATCAGTTATTTTATTCGAAAACCAATTAATATGGCCAAAGAATGCCGTATCTACATTTTGAATGGCTAATATTATTATTTCTTCATCCAGGGTACGCCTATAAAACGCAGCATAGCCGGCCATAAATAACTGAATTGAAGATAATAGAATCATCAGCATAATATAACCAAAGGCCGAGCCATTAAAAAAATATATGTTAGTAGTCATAAAGTTAACTAAATAGTTCTCTAATATATAGGCATATTGGTCATATTCTCTACCAATAAACGTTTCCTTAGTATTTTTGAATGCCGCCAAGGAAAAAGTTTTATCATCTATAATGGAACGAATTTTCCGTAGGCTATCGATGTATTGTTCGGTATAATCATTATCTGCTTCATATGTTCTACTGATAATAATTTCGTGCAAGATTCCTAAGGAATCCTTTAGACTCGGTTCTGAGAAATTTATAGTTTCGGTATATTCACTCATGCGCAGGGATTCTTCACCGAGAATGAGTAAACGTTTTTTTAATGACAGGCATCTATTTTGCAAGCCGTTTATGGCCCTCGGTAAAAACTCAAAGTATTGTTTTATGCGTTGTATGTCATATTCATCTGTAGAGGAAAGTTCGTAGTGATAAATATTGGGATGTATTAACCCCTTAATCTTCTCGTCACTGAAAGTGATTTTATTTTGGCTGATAATTGTTTTAATGGCTTCACGGCAAACAAAGATTAGCGAAGCTTCAATTCCCCGTGTACTTAAGCCGATGATTCGCGGATAGGTTTTACAGGCGTCAGGCAAATACTCGTAACCATACTGCAAATTTATATCGCATAAATTATTTTTATTTAAAAATGAACATTGATTGCCAGTACATTTCAACTGTCTTACCTGATTTTGGCTTGTAATTATATTGCTTTTAATATCGTCCATGCCCTCGTTGGTTATTTTTTCAAAAGTGACTTCATCCAATTCAAGATAGGAATCCCATACTTTATTTCTATAACAACAGTAGCCGCAGGCACGGCACCTGAAGGCTCTAACATGCGAACCAATCATAGTTCCTCCTCTGTATCTGCGCCCAAACATACACAACCATCCATTGTCATTATAACACAGAGACAGGGACACAGGGGTAAGTAGCCCGGAGGAGTTCCACCCCCAGGCTCTCTCAGAACCGTACTTGAGCCTCTCGACTCATACGGCTCCCATCATCTAATCATTGGAATAATTCCCATTTGCCAGTGGCTAAAAAGACTAGGTTCACACTGCGCTATTTTTTGCCAACCAGTTTTGCGCTTGCTTTGGGCGGCCATTGACTCGCTTGTACTTCTTTGTTACCCATCTAATTAAGCCCTGGTTTAATTTTCGCAGGATTGGATACATCGCAGACCTGTAGAAGCGGCCATAGTAGTTAACCCAGCCTCTAATTACTGGATTTACTACTTTGGCTATATCCGCAAGTTCTTTATCGGTTTTCCGGTGAAGTTTCCACCCGCGTATCGTCTGATGCATGGCTTTGCTTGCTTTCCTGCTGACTGCTGGTAAAAAGTTAAGAAACCGCTCTCCCTCTCTTGTTTGAGCGCTTCTTGGCCGAAAGGTGTATCCTAGAAAATCGAATGTTGTTTCCTGATTATTCCCTGTACGTTTATTGTCTTTGCAATAAATAATCTTCGTCTTATCTGGATGAAGTTCAAGTCCGCATTCTCTGAATCGCTGGTCTAGTTTACCGAGTAGCTTTTCTGCCTCTTCTTTGGTTTTGCAGTGGATTATTCCATCATCTGCATATCTTGCCCATGGATTTTGTGGATTGTTTCGCGCCATCCATTTATCAAATGCATAATGCAAAAATAGGTTCGCTAGTACCGGACTAATTACCCCGCCTTGTGGCGTTCCCGCTTTTCTCACCATTATTTTTCCATCTGCTGTTTTCCAATGGGCTTGCTAACCATCTCCTGATGTACAATATTATCCACTTACAATCCGTATGTCTCGTTACTGCCCGCATGAGTAGCTCATGGTCTATCGCGTCAAATAATGCCTTGATATCATACTCCAATACCCAATCGTATTTCCAACATCTCTGTCTGGTTATCGCTATTGCATCTATAGCCGATTTCCCTGGTCTGTAGCCATACGAATCCTGACAGAAATGTGGTTCTACCATGGGTTCCAAGTATATTTTCACGACCATTTGTGCTATTCTGTCGCTTACACTCGGTATTCCTAGCATTCTTTTCCCGCCACTCTTTTTCGGTATTTCTACCGCTCTGACTGGCGGTGGAAAGTAGCTTCCAGAGGACATTCTGTTCCACAGCTTATACAGGTTATCTGCCAGGTTTTCTTCAAATCCTTCTATGGATTGCCCATCAACACCGGCTGACCCCTTGTTCGCTTTTACCTGTTCGTATGCTTGTTTTACTGCTTCTCGGGGAATTACAAACGATTTTGTTTTGTCCATTAGTTCCTCCCTATTGGTTGACCAATTTTCAAAACCAGATAACATAGCTCCTTCGCTCTGCTTTCATTACAAAAGTTTCCTCACTACTACGAGCTATTCCGCCCCTATACCCCGCATCCGTACTTTCCTCCTTGCGGGGTCTCCGCTTGGAGTTTTCCTTTCTCATCAGGGTCGTAGGTTCCCACGTTCCTAACTAAAGCCTGTACCACATTCACGCCGCCTCTATACCGGTCGCCCTCTGGTCGGTAATCAGGTTTCCTCCAGACTCTTCCCAGGATACCTGTCTGCTCCTGGTTTTGACGACTCCTGCAAGTTTCGATACTTCAACAGCGGTTCATTTTTATTCGTCTCCATTGGCACTTACCTGACAAACTCTCAGTTCGCCTTTTCCGTAACGCTCACTACCATGGCTTTTGTCCACAGCAGCTTACGGTGGTTTGAGTCCTCCACCTGAATGGCGGTTCGGAGGACCTTCCTCCATCTCTAGTTAAGCTTAGCGATGCTTGTTGTTCTCAACCATCGCCTTCGTGGCGCACGACAGGTTCCTTGTCCCATCAATTCTCCTTATAAGCTATCTAGCTAGAAAACGTAAAAGCATTGTTCCACGCCAATGGCCAAGCTTCTCCCTGGCATCGGCTATGCTCCTGTACTACCATAATTTTGACTAACAAGTTCATAAGCTTCATTGGTCAGGTTATAGCCTTTTAAGTAAACCTGCGTATCCTTTGTCGCTTGATAACGAACGTTCATATCCAAGGTTAGATACGAATCTGAGGTATATGTTTTCGTGCCGCGCCCAGTTACTGCCAGCATCCCTTTTGCAATAAAGCGGAATTTCTGTTGACCAAGGCAGCAGGTTTTCTACGTCAAGAGGTTCGCGTCCCCTGCGCAAAACAAGCGCCGGCGCCGACGTTGATTCTCCCGCTTAAACAGGCTGATTCAGCAAAAAAACTTGTTCGCATCAGTTGTTCCCCTGCCTGTTTTCATAGCTTATGCGATAAACGGCGTTCGATCGGTCGTCCGAAACCAGGAGCGCTCCGTCCGGCATGACCAGAACATCTACCGGCCGGCCCCAGGCGTTGATCGCTTGCAGCCAGCCTTCGGCAAAACCTTCATAGCTGACCGCCTTGCCTGCTTGCAGGCGCACTAAACTAATTCTGTAGCCGGTCGGTGCCGTCCGGTTCCAGGAACCGTGTTCGGCAATAAAGATTTGGTTGCGGTATTCTGCCGGAAACATGGTGCCCGTATAGAACCGCATCCCTAAAGCAGCCACATGCGCGCCAAGCTTCAGGGCCGGCCCGGTAAAAGCGGCACTGTCCGGGCGCTGGCTGAATTCAGGGTCGGGAACATTATCGCCGTAATAGTACGGATAGCCGAAATGTATTCCCGGGCGGGGAGCATGGTTAAGCTCATCGGGCGGCAGGTCGTCGCCAAGCCAGTCGCGCCCGTTATCGGTGAACCACAATTCCTGCGTAGCCGGATGCCAGTCAAAGCCTACCGTGTTGCGGACCCCCTGAGCAAATACTTCCAGCCCTGAACCATCCGGATTCATCCGCATAATACTGGCAAAGTGCTCACCCTGGCTTGCGCAGATGTTGCAGGGCGCGCCTACCGGCACATACAGTTTCCCGTCAGGCCCAAGGGCCATAAATTTCCAGCCGTGGTGCCGCTCCTGCGGCAACCTGTCGGTAACCACCACCGGCGCCGGCGGCTGCCGCAAATTGGTCATGATATTGTCATACCGCAGAATCCGGCTGATTTCGGCGACATAAAGCGCACCGCCGCCATAGGCGACTCCGTTCGGCGTGTCCAGGTTCTCGGCAACTGTAATAACCGCAACGGCAGACCCATCGCCTTTCTCGTCAACCAATGCATACACGCGCCCCGCATTGCGCGATCCGACAAAAACAATGCCGTTATCGCCCAGCGTCAGCGACCGCGCGCCTTCAACCCCGCTGGCATACACGTCTATACGAAATCCCGGCGGCAACTGAATTTGCTCGACATTGGACTGCGCCTTGCCGCAGCCGGCAGCAGCAAGCAACAAAAACAACACACTGAGCACACTGACTATACGATGTCTCTTCGCCACGTTGCAACCTCCCGGTATTTTGTCTTTTGTGAGAACAATAGGGACAGCCATTTCCGTCAACGGTTCTCATAACCCCATGTGAGATGCCGATTATCTCCATTTGATCAATTAATAAAAGCGGGCCATGGCTCACTGCTACCGGTAACGACATGCCCTAGTCAGCTTTGCGCATTAGGGCAATTTGTTCACTGCCTTTGGCAAATATTTTTAATTCCGCTTCGCCGTGTACTATGAGGTCTTCCAGCTCAGCTTTTTCAGCCTCAAAA
Source organism: Sporomusa termitida (assembly GCF_007641255.1). Lineage (NCBI taxonomy): Bacteria > Bacillati > Bacillota > Negativicutes > Selenomonadales > Sporomusaceae > Sporomusa > Sporomusa termitida. The sequence continues at coordinate 1,227,988 of NZ_CP036259.1, read as the reverse complement.
CAAGTTTGTATTTCTGCTATTGCCGCCTCCGCCTTTTTACGTTTCCGCTCAATGTCCTGACGCCTGCGTTCAATATCCTGTTGACGTAGCAGCAGCTCGGCTTTCTCCTTAGCCTCTTGGGTAAAGCGGGCAGAGCCGGTTAATACACCCTCGTGGCCGGTGTATACATCCAATAAATCAATGCCCTGGTCGGTAAGGACAAACTCTCTGATCTGATTAGAGTGAGCCATGCCGCGGGATTTTAAGATATAGAGGCCGCGATTGCGCTCGCCGCCAAGCTCGATATCGCGCAACGCGATCCAGGTATCAGCCAACGAGGATATGCCAACCTTGGTTAGCTCGATACTATTTACTGTTGATAATTCCAGTAAGATGACGGTGATTTGCTTGTGCTTAAGGAAATCAAGCAGCCGGGTAAGCATACTTTTGACAGCCTTGGCGCTCCCCATCGAGACCAGGTCTGACATGGAATCCACTATGACCAGACGCGGATTAAATTCGGTAATTGTTTTATACATTGTTACCAGATGCATTTCCAGGCCAAAGCAGGTTGGCCTGGCTGCCAAAAATTGCAGCAGCCCCTTATCCACCCATTGCTGCAAATCTATCCCCACCGACCTGATATTGCGAATGATTTGATTGGGTGATTCTTCCAGGGCGAAATATAAGCTCTTCTCACCCCGGCCACAGGCGGCATGGACCGCGTGCGCAGACAAAGTCGTCTTCCCCGTCCCTGCGGTCCCGGAAATCAGGACACTGCTGCCAACATAAAAGCCATCGGCACCAAGCATGGTATCTAACCGCGCAACGCCGCTGGAAATTCGGTCTGTGGAAGCAACCGCATCAAGTTCTACCGAAGTTATCGGCATAATACAAATGCCATGCTCATCAATGAGGAAAGGATATTCATTGGTCCCGTGGGCAGAACCACGGTATTTCATAATACTTAAATGCCGGGTTGAGATGTTGTCAATAACCTTATGATCCAGCACGATCACACAGTCGGAAACATATTCCTCGATCCCATGACGCGTCAGAGCATCCGTTCCCCGCTCACCGGTTATTATCGTCGTAACCCCTTTTTCCTTCAACCAGTGAAATAGCCGGCGAAGCTCGGCCCGCAACAGTTTCGTATCGCTCAAACAGGAAAACAGGGCTTCGATGGTGTCAAGGACGACCCGTTTGGCGCCGATAGCGTTTATGGCGGAATCAAGACGTACGAAAAGCCCTGCCAAATCATATTCACCGTTTTCGACAATTTTACTTTTGCCAATAAATACATGATCCAGGCGGATTTTGTTTTGTTCGGCAAGCTCATTCAAATCCAAGCCAAGCGAGGCAAAATTCTCGGCAAGCTCGGCCTCGTTTTCTTCAAACGACATAAAGACTCCTGGCTCGTTATACAAAACTGCGCCATTTACAAGAAATTGCATAGCAAACAGCGTCTTGCCGCAACCGGCCGCGCCGCAAACAAGCGCCGCCCGCCCCCGCGGCAAACCGCCATACGTAATTTCGTCGAAGCCCTTAATACCGGTTGGTATTTTTTGCAAACACTGATCCCTTTGAATAACAGTTGATTCCATAAACTACTCCTTGTTTTTTAAAAATTCTTCCGCCGTCCTGGCATCTACAGGCGGGGAATACAGAAATCCCTGGGTAAAATCACACCGGCACTCTTTGAGGATATTGACCTGTTCGGTATTTTCCACCCCTTCAGCCACAACCCTCAGGCCAAGATTGTGCGCCAGGGATATGATTGCCTTAACCAGGCTAATATCACTCTCTTTGCGTTGCAGATTAGCGATGAAGCTTTTATCGATTTTTAATATCTGGATAGGCAAACTGTTGAGATAGCTTAAGGATGAATAGCCAGTCCCAAAGTCATCCTGAACAATACCTACCCCTATTTTTTTCAATGCTTCCAGTTTGTCTATTGCTTTTATATCCCCATTGATCATCAGGCTTTCCGTAATCTCAAGCTCCAGGTAGCAGGCCTCCAACCCGGTCTCTTGCAAAATAGTAATTACCTGCTCCACAAAGCAATCCTGCTCTAACTCTCTAGGCGATATGTTCACTGAAACCGGAATTCGCGGCAGACCTTTATTCTGCCATTCTTTGTTTTTCTGACAGGCATGCCTTAACATCCATTTGCCATATTGATGAATTAAACGGTTTTCCTCGGCAAGGGGGATAAACTGACTGGGCGGAACGTTGCCTAATTGTTTGCTATGCCAGCGCAGCAAAGCCTCCATCCCCCGTAAAGCCCCTGTTCCAATGTCAAACTGGGGTTGAAAAAAAACCGACAACTCATTTTGCTGTAAGGCTTCCCGCAAGTATCCCTCCATGCAGGCTCTTTTCATAACTTCTTCTCGCATGGAATCGTCGAAAAGGCAGCATTTGTTTTTTCCCTGGGCTTTTGATTTATACATCGCCGTATCTGCGTTTTTCAGCAGTTCCTCTTCGGTGTGTCCATGATGCGGATAGATTGCAATCCCCATGCTGGCGCTTAACACATGCGTTGTATTATTTATGGTAAAAGGCTGGCTGGCGACTTGGATTAACCTGCGCCCTAACGCATCAGCTTCCTTAATGTCTGACTTTATATGCATAAAAACCGCAAATTCATCGCCTCCCATACGGGACAAAGTATCCGCTTCCCGGATACTTCGCTGGAAGCGAATACCAATATCTTTGAGTAACAAATCTCCTGCTTCATGGCCCATCGTATCATTAACTCTTTTAAAATTGTCAAGATCAATAAATATGACCGCTAACTTATCATCCGATCTTTCTGCCTCTCTTATGGCTGCGCCAAGCTTGTCCATAAATAAAGTCCGGTTGGGAAGATCAGTTAAGCTGTCAAAGTATGCCATCCGGGTAATAATTTCCTCTTTTCTCTTGACCGTGATCTCGGCATCTTTTTGCGCCGTGAGATCGGCAAACAGCATACAGACAATCTTACTCCCGTTCCAATCCAAGCGGCTGGCCGAGACTAGTACCGGTATGTTATCCTTTGCATCTGTAAACAGATTTATTTCCCGCCGCAGGTTCCGTTGTCCATTTTTCAAAAAACTTTCTATTTCGGCGCTGGCAGGGCTGGTAATCATATTGGTAATGGCAGTTCCGACCATCCCCTCCGGCTTGTTCCCCAGCATATTGGCAAATGCCTTGTTATAGAAAAGAATAAACCCATCTTCATCAAGTGTCACAAATCCTTCCAGCATTTCCTCGACAATAATGCGGTATATATGATCGTCCTCCACATTGTGATAGGTATGATCACCTTCATTCAGTATGCACAGAACCTTTTCCGTATCCGACAGATCACCGATTATTTTCATACTAGGGGGTGGATAACACTTGACTAAAGTAGGTATTGCCAAAATTTTATCTTGCTTGGCTTTCTCAGGGTGGATTTCTAAATCACAAATTTCTATAAAAAATTTCCCGTTTAGGTTATTCTCGCTAATTTTCCGGAGATTAGCCAACGCGTTTACGGATTTCTGTGACTGGCCGAATATATATAATTTTAGTATCCCGATTTCTTCCATGGACTGATCAGCATGCATATTCATTGTTGCGTTCACGCTAGAGATTCATCCTTTCAACAGACCGTTCAGCCCACATAACGCAGCAAGCAAACACCTTAGGAGGCCAAAACCAACTACGAATAGACCACAGATGATACCGTACGTTTACATTATCCCGGCTTGCTTGCATAAATTAGCCATTCGTCCATCTCCGCATTCCTTTTGGCCGGCAAATTTATGCCTATACAAACAAAATCAGTACCAATTTATGCGTGATGGTACTGATTGCTGGGAAAATTATCTACTTGACGCTGGTCAGGTCAGGTTCTTGTTTTATACCATCCTGAAATTTACATAGCATTCAGCATAATCTCTCATATCAAATTTAAAAGGGTTATCCTTGTTACGTTTATTTAACTAAACTTTTAACTGACGGCAGCCGGTTGTAATTCTTCCGCCATTTTGATTAAATGCTGGCTTGCTGAAGCAATTTTTCAGTGGATGCAGATGTCCTCTATTGCTGCATCTATTTTGTTATGTAATATTTCGTCAAAATACAACAAAAACCTTTTTTTATTTCACTTTTGGCAAGAATCTGTTTGCTCCCGCTTCAGCCACCAAAATAACTCCGGGGGAACGGTTCGAAACCACTGAACAAGCCGATAAAATGAACGAGTCCCCTCAACTATGAAAAATATAGCTGAATGTACTTGCCGGATTGGAGGCTGAAAAAAATCTGCCGGACACCGATAATTAAAAACGCCTAAAACATCTTGTACCAGGCAAAAACCCGGGATGCTGCAGGCGTCTTTTTGTGTATTTGCTTGCGGGTCTACTGTCAACTATAGATCTCTTCCCCAGCAACCTCACAGTCCATTCTTTTTCAGCTGCCACTTACTCCCGTTTTTCCTCCATAGCTTCCCGGGCATAGCGCTTGGCTTCATCGAGTTCCTGCTGTGTGAGCATTGAATTGCGCAGTTTACTGACTCTTTTACCGAGATGTTCATTGAGAAAGCGAAAGGTAGGCGATTTTGCCTCCAGTTCGTCCTTCATGAAGCGGATACACCCGTGACATTCGGGATTGCGCACCACATGTTTTCGGGCATCGATCCCATGCCACCAGGCCATGCTGCGCATACCCAGCAGTAGTGGCTCCCGAATCAGCCGGAACCACCAATGCTGTTCATAACACCACTTAGCAAGCCGGGACGCGCAATTTTTGCAAACTATCGGCGATAGTTCCTGTTGTCTCATAGTCAAATTCTTCTTTCTCTACGAATACCCATTCACAGTAGATTACATTTAATGAAGGCTGGCGCAGACTTTACCGCTCCCCATCCCTTCACTTTGTCTGCTGGTAAGCTGCCTGATCCACTAACAGGAAACTAAGTAAGCTTGGCATCATGTTAATTCTTATTATAAGCTCACTGCTGCAGCTTCTGGGATTCCAGTGTAATAAAATCGCAATGCAAATTTAATTGCTAGCTATATTTTACCAGTTATACAATTACACTGCAACCAAAACTACTCAAGGGGAACGACTCAAGGGGACGGTTCTCTTGAGTCATTTAATGCCTTTTATCGCCCTTATCCTGCCATTGGCATCGGTATGTCTATAAATCGCTGTAGGGTCTCAACGCTCTTACGAAAAAAAGACGCTCCTCATTAATATATACTGCAGTAACAGTAGTACATAATGAGAGCGTCATCACTAGTCTTCCTGGATATGATAAACGAGAGATCACCTCATAGTCAGACCCGGGATGCCTGGTATATTGAGGCTCCTACTGTATAATGCCGCTATTGGCGATATCTTTCGATTAGCTTAACGGCACGTTCGATTGCCTGTACGGCTGCTTCATGATCCTGGGAAAGATTGAGACGGAAACTATCGGTGAAATGCGAACCGAATTCTGTACCGGGAGTCACTGTTACCCCGGCCTGAAGACGAAGAAATTTGACGAATTCCTGGATAGTAACAGCTAGCGCTGGAATGCGGGGAAAGAGGTAGCTGCCGGCCTCCGGTACTCTTACTGCCAGCCCCTCAACTGACCGGAGAATTTTTAATAAGTCATCCCGGATTGCCTTATGCAGCACGATACGCTTATCTAACCATCCGGCTGGCTCGGCAAACCAGGTCTTCAACACGGCCTGGCTATAGCCGGCAGCACGCAAGGACACAATAGCCTGTAGCTTCTCCATACGGTCGATGATTTTGGATGAGCCAAAGGCCACTCCCAGCCGGTAACCACTAAGGGATTCCAGTTTTGACGGTCCTATGATGGTAAGTATATTCTCCGGATCGATGTCCATCGTGCACAGGTGTGTGTAGGTTTTCCCCTCGTACAGCAGCCGGGAGTATAGTTGATCGACGATAACTGTGGCTCCGTATTTTTGGGCAAGGCCGGCAATAGCACGAATCTCGGCCGGTGAATAGATTACCCCTGCGGGGTTGTTGGGGTTGGAAAATAAAAAGAGTCTGACGCCGGCCTTAAATGCGTCCTCCAGCTGGGTTAGGTCTAAACCGGCATACTCGGAGGTTCCAAGATAGTCGATTTGGATGGGAATGACCTCGCCCTCAAAGAACTGGACGAGCTTACGGTTGGCAAAGTAGTCAGGCTCAACGATTGCCACCTTATCACCCCTGGCAACGGTAGAGCCTATTGCCAAAAACAGCGCGCCCTGCGTTCCGGGAGTAATAATAAGGCCCTTGTCAGCAGAAACTGCAGCACCGCTGAACCTGGTAAGCTTTGCCGCCAAATCCAGGCGAATGCTGCTGCCGCCGCGATACTCAGTATAGGCCTGCTCGCCGCCGCGCCGGACGCCGGCAGTAAATTCGTCCAGCGAGCCGGGGATTGGCTCAAAGGCATTGACATCGCCATGAGAAAAGTCGACCGGCTTGCCAGGTATCTCTTTTCCCCGGAACCGAATTTCCCCTATGTGCTGGCGCACTTCCTGGCCAGGGGCATTGTCAACACCGATCTTGGAAAATTTGTCATGTAATAGACTCATTGTGCTTCTCCTTTCGTCCCTCCAAATTAAATTCTCCTAAATAAACGAAATGCCTGTATTTTTTTGCGCAGGTCTTATGACCTTTTGCGGCCAAAACGCTTCCGTCTTATTTAGAATATCGATAGGTATAGTTCTTGCGGACTGAGTTGTTAAAAATCAAATTATTACCAGCCCCTGATTGAATAAGACCCGCCGTATGGATGAATAGGCGGAAACCGGTGTATAGGCCCCTGTCACCCCTGATATCGGCTCGCTTAATACTTCGATTTTAAACGAACAGCCTTGTGCTTTGATCTCAATGCTATGCGTGTTGCCCGGGGAGTCAGGGTCTGAAATAATCTTGGATTGGGTTTTATCAAAGCCAAGTCCGGCTAAGGCTATCGCTGCATGGACATTGACATTGCGGGGATACAGCTTGCAGACATTACGGGTTGATCCCTCGTAAAGAATTGTTCTGCAGGTGTCGGTGCGGCCAAGATTTTCCGGTCGCTTGGTTGTCGTAACCGAGACCGCCTGTAAAACGTCTTTTCCGTCAAATATGCCGTCAAGCCCCAAAATGGCGCCATGAGGAATATAGAGATTGTGTCCGGATGTTTGGCAAATTTGCTTGATCTGGTGCAGAAATTCTTGATCAGCAAAGGCCGTTGCCGAAAAAACAACCATATCGGCAACCTTGAGAATGGTAGGAGCTAATTCTATTACTGCTTGCGAAGTTGCAGTTTCTATGACCAGATCCACTCCCGCAGCGCATTTCCTTACAATTTCTTCGGTGGAGTCGGTAAATAGGTGGCCATTTTTGTTATCCGCGATTGCCATCCTCTCAAGCACAAATGCGAATTCCACTTCGTCTTGGGATAATTTTTCAAAAACATGCTTTCCTATTGTACCATAGCCAATAATACCAACTTTTTTCTTCATGCTTAGCCTCCTTATCGTCTCGTCCATGCTACAACCAGGCCATGGACTTTGCGCGCAACCGTTTCACCGGGAGATGCACTTGGGGAAGGTCAGATATGATCACTGCCCTGGCTCATGTCATAATATTGAAAGCGGCAATCATCCACGTTGATGATTTTACTGGCAATAAGTCGTATTTTCTCGATATCGGGTTCCGAAAATAATAGCTTATTGGTCGGATTTTCCGCTTTATGCAGCCGCCCGGCCTGTTTTAAGCAACGAAAGAGCTGCATTGCGGTTTCTGCCGCCGGATCAATGATCGTGACACCTTCTCCCATAAAATCCCTAATTACCGGCAACAGAAACGGAAAAGCTGTGCACCCCAATACCAGCGTATCAATGCGCTCTGCTTTTAACGGAGTTAAATATTCTTCAACAGCATCTCTGGCTTCTTTTCCTGCCAGGTCACCACTATTAAGTATTGGTGTAAATTGGGGGCAGGCTTTATAAAACACCTGAATAGCAGGATCTATATGCAAAATAGCTTGCTTATGCAAGCCTGAACGAACGGTAATCTCTGTGCCGATAACGCCGACTCGTTTGTTTCTGGTAGTTGAAGCCGTCAGTTCCGGAACACGGCTTACGCCAATTAACGGTATTCTGTACTCTTTGCTCAATTGCTCCAAGCCTAGCGCGGTAACTGTGTTACAGGCAATAATAATTGCTTTGGCCTCATTCTTTTGCATAAATTGAATAATTTGTTTCACAAAAATTTTCAATTCTGATTCAGGCCGCGAACCATATGGCGAGCGGCCGGTATCGCCAAAATAAATATAACTCTCATTGGGCAATATCTTTTTTACCTCTTTGTAAACCGTCAATCCACCCAAACTTGAGTCAAACAAGCCAATAGGCCGATCGTTCAAAATAAAGCGCCTCCTAAAATAATTCAGTTAAAAGGACATTCCTTCCTGATAGCGCAGCACGCCTTTCACCCAGACCTTGCAAATGCCTGTCGGCAGTTTTTTGGGTTCGGCATAGCTGTTGGTATCCATCACCCGCTCGTAATCGAACAGCACCAGGTCAGCCGCCAGCCCTGTGCGCACCAGTCCGCGATCCCACAGCCGCAGGCGCCGGGCCGGTTCGAAAGTGATGTTGCGGATGGCTGTTTGCAGTGGTATAACGCCAAGCTCACGCACATAGCGCCCCAGAAAGCGCGGAAAAGTTGAATAGGCCCGCGGATGCGGCACAGCGCCGACAATACCGTCAGTACAAACACAATGATAGGGACTTTGCATCACTTTTTGCACATCCGCCTCGCAAAGGGCATGGTAAACGCAAATGATCGAAGAACGGGTTTTTTCCAGAATATGAAGCACCGCCACCGCCTCGTCCATGTCCAGACGTTTGGCTACGGCGTCAAGCTGCAAGCCGGCCATCCACTCAAACTCACCGGGAGGGACGGCGGCAATCTGCACGCTCTTGCCGCTGCCGCGCGCATACAATTCCTCGCGGGTGTCTGCCAGGATCTTTTCATAAAGGCCGGGATCATGCAGGCGTTTATGGAATTCGTCCTCGCCGCCGGCATAGGCCCAGCCGGGCGCAATGACTTTCATGCCGGTGCTGCCTGCCGTCCAGGGATACTGGTCAAAGGTAATGTCATACCCTTCGGCCTGAAGCTGCTCCATGCGGTCAAGGATCCTGAGCACCTTGCCCCAGTTAAGAAAACCGAGTGATTTGAGGTGGGAGATCAGCAGCCTGACGCCGCTCTCCTTCATTACATGAACCATCTCTTCAAAGGATTCAATTAACCGGCCCATTTCGTTGCGGGTATGCACCATGACGATGCCGTCATGCCGGGCCACTACCCTGCAGACCGCGATGAGTTCCTCGGTGGGGGCATAACTGCTGGGTGGATAGATCATACCGAACGAAACGCCGCAGGCACCTTCAGCCATGCTGTCTTCAATGATATCGCAGATCTGCTTGAGTTCTCCAGGCGTGGGAACCCGGTTTTCGCTGCCCATTACCCGCATGCGGACTGTGCCGTGTCCCACCAGGCCAACGAAGCGCACCGCGGGATTGACCGTTTCGATTTCATGCATGTAATCGGCATAGCTCCGCCACCAATACGGGCGGTCTGTCTTGCCACATAACGGCGCCATATTCTCTGCCAGTTCCCGGACATGGGCGTCGTCGATGGGGGCGACTGACGAGCCGTCCTGTCCGAGTACCTCGGTAGTGATGCCCTGGCCGATTACCTGCAGCAGCCGGGGATCCCTGAATATCTCAAGCTCGGAATGACTGTGGGTATTGATAAAGCCAGGCGCGAGAATCCGGCCTGCCGCCTCCACTACCTCGCAGCCCGCCGGTTGAATCGTTCGGCCGATCCTGCTGATGACACCGCCGGCAATCAGAACATCGGCGATAAAAGGCGGGGTTCCACTGCCGTCATAGATAGTTGCTCCTTTTATGAGAATAGGGGTATTCATGCCATTCACTCCATTCCGCGCAAATCGCCTCTGTTATGGCTATAAGCGATATAAAATATTATATTTATGATTTTTTTTCATGTTTTGACGATATAGGAAAACATAGCCTATTGCCTGCCCGGTTAATAAAGGTGGCAGGCAACCCGCCGGCCGGCCGGCACATTTTTTTGCGGGGGAGCTTCTTGCCGGCACTGCTCCCTGGCGGCCGGACACCTGGTGTGAAAAACACAGCCTGCCGGTAAATTGAGCGGAGACGGCACATCACCGGACAAAACAATACGCTCTCTTTTACTGTTCAGATCCGTCCGCGGGATAGCGGACAGCAGGGCCTGGGTATAAGGGTGTAAAGGCTCGGAGAATAGGTCATCTGTATTGGCTTCTTCAACCAGGTTTCCCAGATACATAACCCCAATTTTATCAGCAATATGCCGCACAACACTCAAGTTATGAGCAATAAACAAATAGGTCAGCGACAAATCCTGCTGCAAGTCTTCCAGAAGATTGATAACCTGCGACTGGGTTGAAACATCAAGAGCTGACACCGCTTCATCGCACACAATAAAACCCGGATCTACAGCCAGTGCCCTCGCCAGCACGATCCGCTGCCGCTGCCCGCCGGAAAACTCATGCGGATAACGGTCATATTGCTCTCTGTTTAATCCGACCCGGTGAAAAAGCTCATAGACTTGTTCTCTGCGGGTATTAGGCTCACCGATGCTATGGATGTCCAGCACTTCCCGGATGGCTTCACCGACCCGGATACGGGGATTAAGGGCGGAAAACGGATCCTGAAAAACAATCTGCATGTCTTTGCGCAGCTGACGCAGTTCCAGCCTATTTAACTTTAAAATATCTTTTCCCTGGTAAAAGACCTCCCCGGACGTAGGCTCAATCAGTCGCAGCAGCATACGCCCGGTCGTACTTTTCCCACAGCCGGACTCCCCGACCAAGCCATAGGTCGTTCCTTTGCCGATGGTAAAGGAAAGGTCATTAACAGCCTTGACCACAGCCGGAGGCGCAAACAGTTTCTTTTTCCCCGGAAAATGCTTTACTAAATGCTTGACCTCAATTAACGGCTCCGTTGCCTGAACGACCTTACTGACCGGCATAACTGTTCACCCTCTTATCCGGATTTTCATAATGCCAGCAGCGTACCTTATGGGCGGTGGCAACAGTCTCCAGGCCCGGCATCTTAGACCGGCAGACAGCATCGGCCCGGGGACAGCGGGGGGCAAACCGACAGCCTGGTGGAATCTGCTGCAGGGATGGAACCTTGCCGGCAATCATGTGCAGCGGTTCGCGGCGATTGCCCTCCAGGGTGGGAATAGACCGTATCAGGCCGATTGTGTAAGGATGGGCCGGCCGTGTAAATAATGTTTCCACCGAACATTCCTCAACAATTTGACCCAGATACATAACCATGACCCGCGAGCACACCTCGGCTACCACCCCCAGGTCATGGGTAATAAGAATAATTCCCATATTAATCTTTTTCTGCAAAGCCAGTATTAGATCCAGAATCTGGGCCTGAATGGTCACATCCAGTGCCGTTGTGGGTTCATCGGCAATCAGCAGTCTGGGCTCGCAGGCCAGTCCCATAGCAATCATTACCCGCTGCCGCATTCCCCCGGATAGTTGATGGGGATATTCATGAATCCGCCGTTCCGGCGAAGAAATTCCCACCAGTTTCAGCATATCCACGGCTCTGGCCAAGGCCTCTTTTTTACCAAGCCGCTGATGTAAAATAATCGACTCGGCAATTTGATCGCCAACAGTAAAGACCGGGTTTAAGGAGGTCATGGGATCCTGAAAAATCATTGCTATCCGGTTTCCACGAATGGTTTCCATTTCGTTCACTGACAAATTCAGCAGGTTTTTACCTTCAAACAGGATTTCTCCTTCTATTTTAGTACCGCTGTATTCTTCAAACAAACGCAAAACCGAAAGAGAGGTTACACTCTTGCCACAGCCTGATTCGCCGACCAGCCCCACAGTTTCTCCCTCATGCACAGTGAAATCAATGCCGTCAATTGCGGTTACGGATCCCTGCTCTGTCGCAAAATAGGTTTTTAAATTATTTACTTGCAGTAAAGGATAAAGATTGTCCATTGGTCTCATCCCTCATTTCTGTAGTTAAGATCAGCTTTTAGCTTTGTTGGTGTGTGGATCAAGCAAGTCCCGCAAGCCGTCGCCAATAAGATTCAGGCCAAGTACGGTCATAACAACAGCACAGCCGGGAAAGATCATAATCCACCAGGCCTGCCGTATCAGGGTTCGGCCATCGTTTAAAATATTACCCCAGCTGGGCTGCGGCGGCGGCGTACCCGCCCCCAGAAAACTAAGGGAAGCCTCAATGATAATCGCGTAGGCAAAAATAAAGGTAGCCTGAATAATTAAGGGAGACAGACAATTAGGAGCGATATGGCGCCAGATAATCCTGGCCGGTGTCCCCCCCAAGGCGCGGATGGCCTCAATATAGGTTTGTTCCCGCACCACAATGGCGGCAGCCCTCACAGCCCGCGCCACCCGGGAGATGTAAACCACACTGATGGAAATAATAACATTTTGTATTGTCGGCCCTAAAGCCGCAAGAATGGCAATAGCCAGCAATATTGTGGGGAAGGCCATCAGCCCGTCATTGATACTCATAAGCACCATATCCAGCCGGCGGTAATAGGCGGAATACAGTCCTAAAACCATTCCTCCCAGTGAGGTGATGATAACAACAGCCACCCCCACCTGCAGGGAAATCTGACTGCCGTAAATAACCCGGCTGAACACATCACGGCCAAACTCATCGGTGCCAAACCAATGCACTGAACTGGGAGACTGCAACCGGTCCGCAACTTTCATGGCCAGCGGGTCATACGCCGTAATAAACGGTGCCAATACAGCCATCAGGATCACCAGCAGGACCAGGCTACTCCCGGTTACTGCCAGCCGGTTAGCCAAAAAACGTCGCAGGATAAGTCTTTTTCTTGAAATAGCTTCCACTGCAAAACCTCCCTTCATCGTGCCTGGTCGTCGAAGCGAACACGCGGATCAATATAAGCGTACAGTATATCAATAAGCAGATTGATAAATACGTAGGCTGTGGCAATCATCAGAATCGTGCCCTGTATCACCACATAATCCCGCCGTAAAACCGAATTAACAACTAACTTGCCAATCCCGGGAATATTGAAAACCATTTCGGTTACGACCGCGCCCCCGATCAAGGTTGCAAACGTAAGCCCGATTACCGTTAAAATAGGGATAAAGGCATTTCTCAGGGCATGCTTATAGATAATAACCTGCCGTTTTAAGCCCTTGGCCTGCGCTGTGCGGATGTAGTTTTCGCTGAGTACCTCCAGCATGGAGGCTCTGGTCATGCGGGCAATCAGGGCAGCCTGCATAATCCCCAGCGACAGAGCCGGCAGCAGCAAGTACTTAATATGATTCAGCAAACCACTGGACAGCGGCTGATAACCTGCTGCCGGCAGCCAGTTGAGTTTTACGGCAAAGAGTAGTATGAAATTGAGTCCCAGCCAGAAGCTGGGAATAGAAATTCCCAATAACCCGATAACCATTAACAGCTGGTCAATCCAGCTGCCACGCCTGGTTGCCGCCATAACCCCCAGTGGCAGGGCAAATAAAATCGCTATAATCTCTGCCAGCAGCGCGAGTGAAACAGTAGGCCCCAGGTGCTGCCAGATTGCCTGCGTGACCGGCATATCCATAAAAATCGAACGTCCCAGATCTCCCTGTACCGCCCCCAGAAGCCAATAGCTAAACTGGACATAAATTGGCAGAGTAAGACCAAGCTGCTCACGCAGCTTGGCCAAATCCACTTCTGAGGCATCTGATCCCAGCATAATGACCGCGGGATCGCCCGGAGTCAGATGAATAATAATAAAATCAATCAGCGCAACAACGGCAAGCACGGGAATTAACGACAGTATTCGTTTGCAGATATAGCGCGGCATAAGTCTCTTCCCCCTTGCTGATTATTGAACAGAAACATTCCAGAATGTAGACTCCATAAAGTATTTATAGCCTTGTACATAATTTCGATATACTACCAGCCCGTTCATATTGCCGAGCTTGACTGTCGGGACTTCTTCCCAGTAAAGCGCCTGGGCCTGGCCAAAAATTTGTTTGGCATCTGCAAAATTTACACTGCCCCGGATCTGATCAAGCAAATTGTCCATTTGCGGGTTGTTATACCAGCCGGCCCACTTTAAACGCGAGTCAAGAAATAAGATCGCGGTCGGCTCTCTGAAACCGGAAGAGGTTGTCACAAACATATCCCAGCCATTCTGGTTTGAACGTTTGCCGTTTAATGTGGCCCAGTCATATACCTCCAGTTTGACATTGACCCCGATTTGCTCCAGTTGTTCCTTAACAACCAGAGAGCTTTTATACATATAATCAAAATCACGGGTTACCAGAAACACTACCGGCTCTCCCTGGTAACCGGACTCTGCCAGCAGCTTCCTGGCCAATTCGGTATTTTTCTGATTGTATTTTTCCTTGCCGTTATCCACATACCAGGCATCTTGGGGGAATACCAGCCCGGCATCCAGTGTATAAAACTCCGGATTTCCTGTTACAGCTTGCATAATGGAATCCATATCCAAGGCGGCAGCCACTGCCTGGCGGGCTTTAACATTGGCAAACAGCGGATTTTTCTTATTAAACACCAGATTCAGATAGGTCGTATCCTGGGCAATATCTGTTTTCAAACCAGCACTGCTTTTTAACATTTGATAATTATCAAAGGGGATCTCATCGGCTATATCGTATTCGCCGGTTTGTACACCGGCGACCCTTGTCGCATTATCGCCCACAGGGATGAAATAGAGATCCGTTACCAGGGCTTCCCGTTTACCGCCAAGGCCGCTGGCGGGTTCTGGGCGTGGTTTAAAACCGTCAAACTTTTTCAAGTGAATGTATTGATCCTGCTTCCACTCAACAAACTGGAACGGCCCTGTGCCAACAAACTGCTTGACATTTCCGTCGCCGGCTTCATCAATAACCTCTTTCGGCATAATGGATGCCCCCTGCGAGGGATAAGCCAGGGAGAAGAGCACGGCATTTGACGGTGCCGGCAGCTTTATGACAATAGTATCTTTATCAGGCGCGGTAATCTCGGCTTGTCCCAGATTGGCTTTCCCCAGAGAAGAATACTTGCGCCAGCGGTTAATAGAGGCCAGCACATCCTCGGCTGTCATAGCCTTGCCATTATGGAAAGCAATGTCCTTGCGCAGCGGCAGGGTAATGGTTTTTCCGTCGGGGCTGATCTCAAATTTCTCAGCCAGCATAGGCACCACTTGGTAATTTTCATCAAGAGTAACCAAAGTGTCAAAGATATGCCAGCCCACTTTTTGGGCAATCAGCGTAGTGGTTTTGTGCAGATCCAGTGTTGGCGGCGCTCCCGATATTGCCACTTTCAGCTCGTTTTTTTCCTTTTTGCCTGACTCGGGGGCAGAATTAGAGCAAGCGGTTGTTACCAACAAAACCAGTACTGCGATTACTGCCAAAAGCCATTTACATCGAATCATGTAGAACCCCTCCTATTTTTCTATTCTGATGCTGTGATCTTAAGAAAGACAGCAGCCAGTTATCCACTGTCGGTTCAGCCGGCAAACCGATAGTAATAAAAAATAGACACCGCTGTCGTAACTGCGAAGTCTCCTTTGACTTACCAGTATTCTTATGAGCTGTGGCCACCGTACCGGCGTCTGTATTTTTCAATAAAACAAAATCCTTACAGCTTGCCGGTGCTTCTCCCTTTTTGCACTGCCTGCAGTAATAAAAAAAACGCCTTTAAGCCTATAGTCCATAGTCCTTAAAAAGCGCCTTTGCTTTCCTGCAAATTAATTATTTTGTATGAGTAAAGTATAGCCCTTTCCGATTATGCTGTCAAATGATATAATGACATAAATATTATGATTTTTATTCATATGTTAATTGTATTGGGGTGAAAATACGTGAACATTAAAGAGCTTCAGTATGTTGTAAAAATAGCGGAGGAACAGAGCATATCCAATGCCGCCAACCAGTTATTTGTTGCTCAGTCCACCCTCAGCCATGCCTTGAATAAGATCGAAAACAAGCTGGGGACCCCCTTGTTTGACCGCTCTACCATACCGTTAAAGCCTACCTATGCCGGCAAAGTATTTGTAGAGACAGCTCACAAAATACTAACCATCAACAAAGAACTCTATCAGCAAATCCAGGATATAGCCGAATACAAACGCGGCGCCCTGGTTATTGGTGTAACCCATCTGGCCGAACGCTATTATCTGCCTATGGTTTTACCAAAATTCCGCAAAAAATACCCGGGCATTCAACTCACTATTAAACCAGCCAGTCTGACAGAACTGGAAACCCTGCTGCTTAAAAATTCTGTTGACTTTGCCATTACCTTGCCGAATAACAATCCCCAGCTTGAATACCGGCCTATCTTTAACATGGATATCCTGCTGGCCCTGCCCATAAATCACCCGCTAAGCCAACGCCATCCCGGCCAGGGCCGGCAATATCCCGAGCTTGATCTGAAAGAGCTGGCCCTTGAGGAATTTATTGTTCTCCAGCCCGGACGCATGATCAGAAAGACAGTGCTTGAGGCCTGCAGCGAAGCCGGCTTTACCCCCAATATCGGTTTGGAAACCTCCAATTTGGATACAGCCCATGCCCTGGTGGCGGAAGGGTATGGGGTTACCTTTATGCTGGATGTTATTGCTTATAATGCCCCCCAAAAGGACAGAGTCGCGTATTTTAGGATCAAGAATTTTAACCTGTATCAGACCTTTTGTCTGGGGTACCTCAAAGGCAAGTATCTGCCCAAAGTGGTCGATGAATTTATGCAGGCTAAAAAAATTCTCTGACTCTGACTCAGGGGGACGGTTCGAAACTGCTGAAAAAGTGCCACTCGTCCTCGAATACATACTATATATAGTTGTCCAATATAATTTCATTCTCAATATATTGTAGGAAATCGGTTTTAATATTGACTTTTTCAGTGGTTACGGACGGTTCTCTTGAGTCATTTGCTCAACTTTTACTTTTCCGTCCCCCTGTCCCTCCAGGATTATTTATTTTACAAATTTAATATTGGTTGCTATGCTGTCTCTTGATCCGCCGTTTGTTCCACGCGAAGTGACGCTGACAGTGTTAGAAGCAGACAGATATGTTGGCGGTATTTTGTAAATGATCTTGTAACCGACAACGCTTCCCCCGCTATTAGTAATAAAGAATTGGTGATCAAAGAGTTGTGAATGCTTGTATTGTGTTCCATTTACCTTTATGAAAGTAAGGTTCCAGTTGGGAATGCCGCCATATATAACATCCATATACAGCTCTGAGCCTGAAAATGAATAGGCATTCATACTTTTAGGATAGCTGGCCGGGGTAAGTTTCCACTGATAATTATAGCTTTGAGCTGTAAAAGCGTGGATATCAACCTTAGTTAATGCCGGCGCCGGACCTGCCGTTGCCACTGTTGAACCCCAGAATACTGCCATGCAAACTAACAATACGAATGCTACAGACTTTTTCATATAAGCTGCTCTCCCTTGAAGAAATAGATCGATTTTTTTCTCATCATTGCCTGTAATCAGTTACTGTTATAGATCTCGCGGAATCTTTGCTCTTAAACTTACGCCGGCGCATGGCCTGTCTGTCATCATCCTGCGGTGCCTATACCCCAATACATTCCCAAAAAAGTGCAAAAATCCTGCAATGTTTTAATAAATTTGCAGGATTTCCGACTACTAGCCCGCTTTCCTTGTCCGGAAAGTCAGAAGAATTATCCTGCCCCGTCAGATTGCAGGGATAACGTCAAAATATGGCTGACGGTTAAAGAAGTTAGTGATGCCTGATTTATATAAGCTTATACTTTTTCAGCAGCTCCTCAATAAGCGTACCGGAGATTTTATGCAACACATTTTTCTCTATTAAACTTAGTATAAAAGGAAGTTTTATATCAGTCAGCTTTTTCCCGTCCAGCATTTGGGAGGTAGCCTCTAAGAGAACACGAATATCGTAGCAGGAAGCAAAGACTTCCGGTACGCCGCGGCTTATATTCAGTAGTGTATAAACCGCCTCCATCGCTGTCCGTACCGAATATTCGGTGGTAAATACTGTATCCCGTTCGGTATCTGCAAACTGACCGATAAAGGCCAAATTCACGCAGCCCTCCGGCACCACCCTGGGCCTGTCCCCTTTTGTTCTGGGCATAAAGAAGGCCGTTATGTATGGCATCAGGCAAGGAATACAACGAGCAGACTGCACGGCCATAGCATGAATCTCCTGTTCCGGCACGCCCAAATGATACAGCCATTCTGCTACGATTTCCGTGCCGGTGCATTCCTGCATCGGCTTTTTAATGTAGTTGCCCGGGACATCTATAAACAACCCATACAGCCACACAACCAGCTGCTGTTGGGGCTGCTCCTTGAAATGCGGCTGACGGTTCAGCGTATAGCTGATAAGCCAGTTAGAATCCCGGACTGTAACGATGCCGCCTGTCACTACCCTGCCGCTAAAAGGATCGCGTTTGCAAATTTTTTCAATAAAGGGCGGAATACGGTTATCAAGGGTAGTAATCGTCGCCGATTCCCACCTGGTAGCGTTTAGATCGGTGCAGAATTTATCAGGCCGGCCAAAAGCCGGGTCTTGTTTGGCAATATTTCGCCAGAGCTCCCAGCAGCCGCCACTGGAATTGTTTGGTACCGGAGCGTGCCGGTCATCACCGAATGTCGAATTTTCCGTGCAACTGCCATTGGTAACAAATACCAGATCATCTTTGGTTAAGTCAATCGCTTTTTCTTCGCCCCCCTGCCAATACATCAATTTTACGGCCGTCTTTTTCTTGCCGTGAATATCAAAAACTACATTGGTTACCCGGCTGCCGTAATGAAACTGTACGCCGTAAGTCTCAAGGTATTTTACCATGGGTTGAATCAATGATTCATACTGATTGTATTTGGTAAATTTCAAAGCGGACAAATCCGGCAATCCACCGATGTGATGGATGAAACGCTGAATGTAAAGCTTCATTTCCAACGCACTGTGCCACTCTGCAAAAGCAAACATGGTTCGCCAATAAAGCCAGAAATTCGACACAAAGAAATCTTCGGAAAAAACGTCGGCTATCTTCTTATCATATAAATCTTCGTCACGGGAAAAAAATAATTTTACAATTTCCAAAGCCGCTTTATCGCTGAGGCCAAATTTTCCGTCAGTCCGGGCATCCTGCCCCCGCTTGACCGTCACTCGCATGAGAGAATAATTCGGGTCTTTTTTATTCAGCCGGTAGAATTCGTCCAAAACAGAATAGCCTTCTATTTCCAGCGAGGGTATAGACCGGAACAGATCCCACAGGCATTCAAAATGATTTTCCATTTCCCGCCCGCCGCGGATAATAAAGCCCTTCTGACTGTCAATGATTCCGTCACAAGCGCCGCCGGCAATGTTTAACTCCTCCAGGACATGGATTCGTTCCCCTTTCATTTGGCCGTCACGTACCAGAAAACAGGCAGCCGCTAAGGACGCCAGACCGGAGCCGACAAGATAGGCCGACTTTTTATCTACATCTGCCGGTTTCTCCGGCCGGGCAAACGCTTCATAGTTCCCGCTGCTATAATACATGCTGAGATCACTCCTTTGTAAAATCAGCATTAGTTTTAGAGAAATGCTGAGAAATATACTTGCACAGACTCAAGGGGACGGTTCGAAACCACTGATATAAGCCTGTTTTTTTTAACTAACCTTGGGTAAAAATCGGAGTCAATCGGCAATAGGCTGCAAAATTGACAATTTGTTGCATAAACGCATGGCCGCAAAAGGATATCAGGGCTGCTATCCTTTTCAAATTTACGGCTAAGGCCGTCAGTTTGGCTTGCAGGGACATGCTTTTTAGACCATACCCCCGTGCACGGTCTAATCCATGGAAACGTTTCATTTCCCCGTTCTTCCACTCATGGCTGGCTCGCTTTTTGTACTTTAGCTTGAACTGATCGCTCTTGGCAAGCTGACTATGTTCGTAATATTGCGCGCAGTGTTCACTGACGCGCAGTACTTTTTTCTTCGTATTCTTGCCAGCACAGGTCAGCCGTTGCGGACACTGCACACAGTGCGATTTCACAAAATGATAGCGGTACACGTCATTTTTGTTCTTGTATTTTTGGCGCACTTTCTTCTCGGTATGATTGCCCATTTCGCAAAACCACTGGTCGCTGTCTTTGTTGTAACTAAAACGGCTTTCGTCTAGCTTGTAGACACAGGCGTTTACGGGAATGATGGCTTCTACCGCCTCGGTTTGTAAGGTATCTAAGATCGGTTTGCGAAAATAGGCCTTATCTCCATACACCTCTTGGATGGGTAAGCCGCAGGCTTTACTTCGCTGATACAATTCCTCAAATTGGCTGCCGTCCACATAGGCGCCGCTTTCCACTGTTACCGCCGTAATGATCCTTGTTTCCGGGAGCATGGCAAATTCTACTTTATAGCCGTAAAAGCTGTCTGTTTTTGATTTGTAGCCTACGCGCGCCTCTTTGTCTACCAGCGATCGGACTCCTTTTTGGACCATAAATTTCGGATCTTCCAGGATTTCTTTGGCTTCGTTAACCGCTTGTTGGCTGTTGGGCAGGATAGACAAATCGACATGGCTTTCGGTTTTCCCGATCAGTTCTTCCACATAGGACTTCATTTTCTGCTTCGCTTCGTTGTGGTCTTCTATGAGCTTATAGTCGGGAACTTCGCTAATGAGCTCGGCGGGGATTACCCCGTTTTCTTTCTCAATGGCCCTTATGATTCTTCTTCCCAGATGCTTCATGATTCTTTCCGGCACTTTTTTTTTAGTATTGGCCTGGGTATGCGTGGCGTCAATGCTTAGTCCGGTTCCTTTAATTATGCCTTTTTCCACACACTGGCGAACCACTTCCTGAATCATATCATCCACACTGGTTTCTTTTAGTCTATGTTTCCTAAACTTGGCCAGCAGGCTGGCGTCCGGCAGATCCTCTTCGGGATTGAGTCCCAAAAACCACATATAGGCTAAGTTTAATCGGGCTTCTTCTATGACTTTGACATCGGATAAGTTATATAGATATTGCAAAATGAGGATCTTGGCCAGCATTTCCGGTTCTTTGGCCGGCCTCCCCAGATGCTGGCAGTACGAATCCTTCAGCAACTCGTTAATGAAGCTAAAATCCACATTACCAGCGATAATCTTCAGAATATGATTACTGGGAATTTTATCATAGAGCACGCTATATATACTTAATTGGTGCGGCACATTTTTTAGCAAGGCAAGCCCCTCCATTACGCAAATATCTACCGTTATATTTTACCATAATTCAGGGGCGCTTGCTTTATTGACTTTTTCAGTGCTTTCGAACCGTCCCCTTGAGTCATTTTATCCCATTATATTGCACTTATCACTCTGCGGAAATCAATAAGAACAGGAACATAGTTCCTGTTCTCTTCTGTTTCATTAAAAACTTTTTACATCTATTTCGCCAAAGCACTGCCCGGGCTGATGCAGACAGGCATAAAAAAAGCCGGCGGTATCATTAGCGCCAGCCTTAACTAACTATTTTAGCCTTTATGGCACTTAACACACTGCCAATGCTGCTATTAATAACCCATGCTGCCGAACTGTCCAGCGGGGTTGGCTCTTGGTTGATAATCAATAATTTTGCTCCCTTTTGCAAGGCTAGCTGTGGTAAATAATTGGCCGGTGACACCACTAATGATGAACCAAGCACCACATAAAAGTCAGCGTTTTTACTATGCTTTACTGCTGCTTCCCATGCTTTGTCCGGTAAGTTCTCACCAAACAAAACTACATCAGGGCGTAATAAGCCGGCACATTTGGCACATAGACACTCGTCACCATAACGATAATGCCCCTGCTGATAGTCTTCTTCCCAGCCTGAGTACTGCGGCAGCAGCTTTCTGCTATCATATTCGGCATAGCAATGCAGACACTGAACGGTCCGCAAGGAACCATGCAATTCCACAACATTTTCGGCGCCGGCTCGTTGATGCAAACCGTCTACATTTTGCGTTATTATGACCATATTCCCTTTTTGCTGTAATGCAGCCAGCGCTTGGTGGCCTTGATTAGGCGCAGCATCCCATAGCTTTGCTATACGCCACTGATAGAAAAAGTAGAATTCATCGGGCTGTTGTTGTAGTGCCGCCATAGTTGCCAAACTTTCGGGGCGCACTTTCCATAGTCCCTGGGCAGACCTAAAATCAGGCAGCCCGGACTCAGTACTCATACCGGCCCCGGTAAACACAACAAGTTCTTTTGCATTCGCCCAAGCCTTAACAATAGCGGCTATTTGATCCTGTCCGACTGCCATTTCTTTGCTCATCTGCTCTCCCCCCTGCCTGGTTTGATTCTAGCAAAATACAGCCCGTTAAATGTATCGGCCCTACATCGACTGATACCTGTAAAGAGAAGCTCTCAACGCAAATATTTCTCTAAAGGCCGGTAAGTGTTGTATTTGTTCTCTCCGCAAACCTCTGGCACATTCAAGCAGGTCACGGCAAGATTTACCAGGCAAAGACGAATCCTCGTTAAACAGCAGGGTAGACGGTACTGCCGCCGCTGGTTGTTGACCCAACCATAATTTTTCCAACTCTTCAATTAAAGCGATCGTAGTATCCACATCAAACAAGGTTTTGGACTCTAAATCCTGATATATTTCTTCAAGACGCTTTTTAGCGAAGTTCAATTCACTCATTACTACACCTCTTTATTTATCCTTGCTTATTATAATAACATTATTTCAGTTCCCTTGCCTGTTAAAAATGACTAATTGGAGCATCTCTCGCGGCACCATGAAATTCACCGAAACTAAGCTCCCTGCTCGGCACTATATCCAATACTTTCCCAAAAAAGCACAAAAATCCTGCAATCTTTTAAAAATAAATCGCAGGATTTTTGCCTAATTCAAATTACTGAATGATAAATTTAAAATGCACCTTAGAAAAAAATGCGGAGTATGACAAACCCGGTAATAACGCCGACGATTGTCGCAACCAGGCCTGGAACCATATAACTATGATTGACGACATATTTGCCGATTTTTGTTGTGCCTGTCCGGTCAAAGGCAACACCGGCCAGCAAAACACCTGTACTGGGAATAATAAAATAGCCGCATACGGCCGGAAACATTGCTGTTATGGTTAAGCCGGAAACCCCTAACGCAATTCCCAACGGAACTAATGCTGCTACGGTAGCTCCCTGACTATGGGTAATCGCAGAGGCCACAAACAGCGCAAAAGCAAACAACAAGGGCTGTGCTTTTACCACTTCCTGTACTGAATTCTTAATCATATCCATATTGTTGACAAGCAAGGTGTCACTCATCCATGCCAGACCAAATACACTGACCACACCCAGCATCCCGTTTTTAAAAACAGAACCTGAGATGATTTTATTCACATCGACTTTACACGTTACAACCATTAATGCCGAGATAGACAGCATGACAATCTCAATGGCATTAGTCATATTCAGTTTGCTCACTTTGCCGGCAGCATTCACAACATCAGGTCTCAGCCAGGAGAACGTGCCTAACAAAACAACGAGGACCGCTCCTATCAGGAAAATAACAACCGATAATTTTGCCTCTTTTGTATTGGCAATTGCCCCTTGTTCCTGAGCCGTTAATACCGGGATCAGTCCCTTTGCCATTTTTTCAAGATAAACCGGATCGTCCTCCAGTTCCCTGCCCATCCGGTTGACGACCAGAGCCCCCGCCATGATACCAATGAGTGTCGCCGGTATGGCAATTACCATGATTTGCGTTAATGTAACACCCTGTGGTGCCAGCATACTCGCCAACGCCACCGTCGCCGCGGAAATCGGCGAAGCAACCACAGCATGCTGAGAAGCAATGACGGCAATGGAAATTGGCCTTTCCGGACGGATTTTGGCCTCGCGGGCCACTTCCGCAATGACCGGCAGAACATTGTATAAAACATTCCCGGTGCCGGACATGAAGGTAAATACCCAGGCGATTAACGGCGAAAAAAAGGTAATTCTGCTGGGGTTTTTCCGCAGCAATGCTTCCGCTTTTTTAATAAGCACCTGCATACCACCGGCAGCTTCCAGGGTACTGGCGGCAACAACAACCGACAGAATGATCAGCATGACAGCAATCGGCGGTGAAGCCGGAGCAAGTTTAAAGACAAACACCAATACTGCTAACCCGACACCCCCGGCCATACCAAAGAATATCCCACCGTACTGGGCCCCAATAAGCATGACAATAAGTACAATGGCAAACTCCAAAAAGAACATAAACAGTCCACCTCCAATATCAATTAAGGGCTTGGCTGAGCATTCGCAGCTTCCTGTCAGTTGCCGGCAATATCGTCGACTTTGGCTTGCAGTGCGATTTTGGCCAGGGCAACTCTTTCAGTCTGAGCGGCTAATTCTTTTTGGTCACGCGCCAGCAAAGCTGACAGCTTAACCAGCTGTTTTTCAACCTCCCGGGGAGCAGGGCCGCCGGCAACATCTTTGGCGCGGGCGTTCAGTACCGGGTTCAGTGCATTGGCGATTTGTTCTTTTGTGAGGGTCGTTCTCAGACCCAGGGAGTTTAGTGCAATCTCAGCTAAAATCTCTGGACTGATATCTTCCGAGGACTTTTTATGTTCAAGCATGTAGGCAACGATTTCGGCGACTACTTCATGGGCGGCACGAAAAGAAATACCTTCATAGCGAACTAAATAATTCGCAAGTTCTGTTACGGTGCAAAAATTATTTTTCGCCCGCTCCAGCATGATTTCTTGATTGACCTTAATTGTTTTTATCGTAACCGTCGCCAGCTGGACGGCCGCCTCAACCTCCTTTAACGCCGGATAATAGTAACTCACAGCTTCACAGCTAATATCCCGGGCATGAGTAAACGGCGTATTTTTTAAGGCGCTAAAAGCGGAAACAAAAAAGGCCTCCACATGCGCGGCTTTTGCTTTGATATGTTCTAAAGTCATAGGATTTTTTTTCTGCGGCATAATGCTACTGCAGGCAGCTACCGAGCCGCCAACTTCAATATAACCGTATTCCGGTGTGGACCAAAGATACAGGTCATGCGCCATACGGCTTAGATTGTTCATCATGATGCCAAAGGCTGCTTCAATTTCCAGAACATAATCACGGGATGCAACACCATCCAGCGAATTACCCATATAGTCATCAAACCCCAGAAGTTGAGCCGTTGTTTCGCGGTTAATCTTAAAGGAGGTTGATGCCATTGCGCCTGAGCCGAGGGGGCAAATGTTCAACCGGCCATAGGCATTGATAATACGCTGATAATCCCGGTCCAGTGCGTACAGTATCGCCGCAAAATAATGCCCCATGGTAATCGGTTCCGAGGGCTGCAAATGGGTGTACCCGGACATGACAACACTGGCATGTTCTTGGGCGAAAGCAAGTAATGCCGCACGCAACCCGTTAACCATACTGCAAATCTTCAAAAAATAATCCCGGCTGTCCATCCTGATAATCGTGGCAATCATATCATTGCGACTGCGCCCGGTATGCTGCTGTCCCCCTACCTCCAGGCCAACTGCCTTGATCAGATAAGCTTCCATATTGAAATATAGATCTTCAAGGTTATAATTGATCTCAAATTCGGGCTTTCCGGCCAAGGCCATTGCTTTGGTCACAGCCAGTATTTTTTGGCAAACATCACGGGTAATAATTTTTTCTTCCATCAACATGATGACATGAGCGGCATTAACCGCTAAAATAGTGGCATAAGACCTTTCCATATCATTACTGATGCCTGGTTTGAATAAATATTCAATGATTTCGGGGGCCGGCTGTTCTTTAATTCTTTCTCTCATAGTACCATTCTCCTTGTAATATTTTTAGAAAGTCCTAAATCCGCTTTGTATAGAAACTGATTTAGTACCATTCTTCCCTAATAACAATTATTAACAAAGCCGTTATTTGCTCTGGCAGGCAAAATAACGGCTTTGTTAATATACAGCCCAGTTGTTTATGCTTTATTGTTTTGTTGCATCAGACTATTAGCCAATATAATTTTAGATAGAATTTCAAGCTTTTATGTACGTATGTCACTATGTCCGTACATATTCAATAAATAGATTATAACATACATTTTGGGTCTGTCAATTATATTTTTATGAAACAGGCGGCAAAAATAAGCCGGCTATTCAGCATGGTTAAATGAGAGTTTATAACGATCTCCGCGAAAAACACTCTCCGTGACCACAAAAGGGCTATCTTGCTGATTCAAGCCTATCTTTATGATTTTTAACGCCGGTTGGTTCTGGCTTGCCTGTAACCATGATGCCTCATAGGCATTCAATAAAACGGGCTCGACATAGGAAATGAATTTAGAAATGGTTATCCCGAAATGTGCGGCAAGTAAATCATAGATCCGTTCTGCCAAGTTGGCCTGCAACAAGTCAGGAAAAACCTCAATAGGTAAATACAATGTTTCCACCGCAGCCGGTTCCTCAGTAAACAGCCTTAAACGAATAATTTCGTAGACCTTCATCCCGGGCCCGGTCTGCAGCTGTTTGGCAACCCAGGCAGGAGGGTCAATAATATGGCTGCTCAGCGGGACATGTTTGGTGCCAAATTCTTCAGGATAATAAAAATTTATGGTTAAATCTCCGGCCAGCTTAGGTCTGGAAACAAAGGTCCCTACCCCTTTTTTCCGGATTAAAATTCCTTCCCGGACTAAATCCAGAACCGCCTGACGTACAGTGGCCCGGCTTACCTGATACACATCGACAAGCTGCATTTCATTCGGGATCTGCTCGCCAGCAGACCATATACCAGCTTCGATCTTATCCCGGATGATTTTCTTTAATTGATAATATAATGGAATACCTTTATCGCCATTTAACCGCACTTGTTACTTCCTTCCTCTCAGCGGTGACTTTACAGCCCAAACCGCCTGCAAAACCAACCTCAGCCCGCAAATGCCCTATTCAAAAATTGCAGGTCAATGGTTTCATTATAATATAAACAGGCAAAAAAACAAATCCCCTTACTCTGGCACCCATCTTGCAAAGCAAAAGTTCTCAAGGCCGGCATTGTTTCAGTCAAGCAGACAAAGAAAGCAATCTTGGCAAAGGGAAAATAGTGGTTAAAATCGAATATTTTCAAGGTTAATTATGGAAATTGGCGGATACATTGGAGATGATTAGATTTGAGCAAAGAAAGCACTATACAGGGAAGAAAATTCCGCAGACTAAACCAGGCAATACTTTCGCATAAATCGCACAAACAGCAACCTTCTGAATTTGCAGCAATTAGATCTCTTTACGAACTCAATACCCGTCCGGTTGGCCCGCATAATCTGAAAGAGGTAATGGCGGAAATTCTCAATACGGCGATTACATTGTCCAGGGCCGATATGGGCAACATTCAGTTGTTCGATGAGCAGTCCGGTATGCTCAAAATAATCGTCCATAAAGGCTTTCAGCCGCCTTTCCTGGATTTTTTTGCCAACGTTTATCCTCACCGCAGCGGGCGTGAGGCGTCCTGCGGCGCTGCGTGTGTGCAGCGGCAGCGGGTGATTGTCGAGGATGTGCGTAAAAGCCCTATTTTCACCGGCACCGCCGCCCTTGCTGTCTTACTGGAGGCGGGGGTAATGGCAGTTCAGTCCACACCGCTGATCAGCCGGGAAGGACGGCTTGCGGGAATGCTGAACACCCACTACCGGCAGACCATTGGGCAAGATGAGTTTAACTTGTATTATGTCGATCTGCTGGCTGGTCAGGCGGCGGACATCATTGTCCAGGTTCAGGCCGAAGCGGCACTCCGGGCGAGCGAGGAGAAGCATCGCCTCTTATCCGAAGCGCTGTACCATCACCGCAATAATCTTGAAAAGCTCGTGGCAGAACGGACGGAAGAACTGAAACGCAGCGAACGCAAGTACCGGACGCTTATCGAGAATATCCCCATGGCAATAACGCGGCATGATAAGGAATCTCGCTATCTCTATGTTTCTCCTCAGTGGGAAAACAATCTGGGCTTCAACATTGAGCTGCTCAAAGGGAAAACCTGGAGAGATATTGGTATCCCGGAGGATATTTACCGGCTGTGGCAGAAACAATTCAACCAAGCCCTCCATACCCGCGCGGTAGTAGAATTTGAGACCCAGCACCCAAACGCCACTGGCGAAAGCAAGGATTTCCGGGTTCAGGTCATTCCGGAATTGGACGAGCAGGGGCAAGTAGAATCTTTGTTAACAGTATCAGAGGACATCACGGAAAGAAAAAAGCTGGAAACCGAACTGCAGCGGCTTGATCGCCTGAACACTGTCGGTGAGATGGCAGCAGCAATTGGCCATGAAGTCCGCAACCCATTAACTACGGTGCGCGGCTACCTGCAGATGTTCCAGCGCAAAGCGGAAATTGATAAATACCACGAACAATTTGCAACAATGATTGAGGAACTCGACCGCGCCAACGCCATCATAACCGACTTTTTATCTTTGGCAAAAAACAGGACAATCGAGCTGAAATTGCATAATTTGAACGATATTATAAATGCCCTGCAACCGCTCATACAAGCCGAAGCGCTGCGCACCGGGCATAAACTAAAAATAAATATGAGCCTTATTCCCAGTTTCAGAATGGATGAAAAGGAAATCCGCCAGCTTCTCCTGAACTTGGCCCGTAATGGCTTCGAGGCCATGGACCCTGGCAAGGCGCTGATAATCGAAACCGGTGTTAAAAGTAACAACGTGGTGCTGAGTATCAGTAACAGTGGCCCGGGGATACCGCCGGAGGTACTGGACAAATTAGGTACGCCTTTCCTGACAACCAAGGCTAATGGAACCGGACTTGGTCTGGCAGTCTGCTACCGCATCGCTGACCGTCATGGCGCCAGGATCGATGTCAGGACTGCGGCGAACGGGACGAAGTTCACAGTTAGTTTTAGGCTGTAGGCGCCCCCATCGGCCTGGCGGCTGGCAGTGCGCTGATGCTGAACTTGTAGCTCTAGCTCTTACTAACACCGTCTACATTTTGCGTTATTATGACCATATTCCCTTTTTGCTGTAATGCAGCAAGCGCCTGGTGGCCTTGATTAGGCGCAACCTCCCCTAGCTTTGCTATGCGCCACTGATAGAAAAAGTAGAATTCATCGTTAAAAATGACTAATAAAAGTTAATGTTAATATGGGGGAGACGTTTAATATAGTCCTCAGCGGCTATCAGCATCGCAAAGTCGAAAGATATTAACCCGATTAAAGTTGTAATCATGGGATTCACCTCTCTTTCCTTTGTTTGTATACTTATATTACGCATACGTATCATATGTCAAATTTTGCCCCTTCCTGGTAAAAATGAATGCTTGTGCTGACTGAAAACCCTTGAGCCAGAATATAGCCTTCCGGATATTAAGCATACGTAGTAAATTTATAAATTTTTTTATTTGCTTTTTTTATTAGCAAATATTTTGTATGCGTAATTTATAGTATCAGCATAATACATCCGCGGAATATTTTCAATACCCTTTTTGAAAAAATGTTTGCCGCTACCGATTATAAAGTCTGGTAAATTTTTCGCAGCACTTTCTCAAACACGATTATTTCTTCCGCCGTACACTCCTTGAGCATTTCAGTGCGGACTATATTTAAGACCTCCATCACTGAATCCTTCAGGGCAATAGCTTTCTCTGTCAAAAAAACATGGTATGCACGGCGATCTTCCGGCGAATCTGCCCTATAAACCAATTTTGAACTTTCCATGCGATCAATAAGGCCAGTAAGTGTAGAACTGTCTAAGTAACACCGTTTTCCTAACTCCGAAAGACTAATGCCGTCGCCTTTATAGAGTGTATATAGAACCATCATCTGTACAGGTGTAATACCAATTTTTTGGTTAAGGATTTCTTTGGCAAACTGATTATGCTTTTGCTCCGCTTTAGCAAGCAGGATACAGATACTATCAAAAATTGGGAGCATATTTTCCTCCGTTACACTTATTACTTCAAATTGTTTGTATACGTAAATTAAAGCTAAGTATAATCCGGTTGTGTGTAAAAGTCAAGCCACCTCCTGACCGGCGCATGTTTATATTCTGATAATATAAGCACGGACTGACGTGCGCTAAGCCGCCTCTTTTAGATCGAGAATCAGAAGTATTGACAATTGAGCCTGGCTTTTTAGAGTTCTCCAGCTGGACCTTTACAGTCTGTTAACATAGAAATCTTCCTTTCTAAACAAGAATAGAATGCATTTTATTCTTGTCAGTAAGGAAGATTTTTCATTCTTTTTTATACAAAATTTACTGCCTCGCCTTACCGGTAAAGCTCTCAAAAAACTCTGTCAGTTTAAGAAGGCAAAGAAAGTTTGATGAACAGTTTCTCAAGTTGTTCTACAACCAGGGGGTGATAGTCAATTCCCTTGCTGGTGAAGATTTTATGAAGCGCTTCATCCACCGCAAGAACCGGGTTTTGCAGGGCAGCTGTTGTAAAATGGTCGAAAGCATCAGCTACCGCGACAATAGCGGCATTGAAATGTATTTTGTCACCAGCAAGGCCATAAAGATAGCCATTGCCGTCATATTTTTCATGATGTTGCAGGGCAACCAGATATATGCTTTTGGGCAATTTATCGGCTGCCAGCAGCTCACTGCCCAACTGAGTATGTTGTTGATAGAGTTCACACTGACCTTCGCAAAGCGTCTCATTCTCATCCAAAACCGATTTGGGCAACAACATTTTTCCTAAATCATGATACAATGCGCCGAGTGCAAGTTCACGCAGTTTAGCGTTTGCTAAGCTCAGTTTTTGAGCAATAGTAATGGAAAGTAAGGCGACATTAATAGAATGTGAATAGGTGGCTCGCCGGCCATGGGCCAGGATCTTCAAATTGTTGCTTAAAAAAGGATCCTCCATCAGGTCCGCCAGCAAGAGATTTAAATATTTAGAGGCAAGTGCCACTGCCTCTGTGTCAAATCTTTCAAATTTTTTATCCAGCTGTCCCGGTACCTGAAACCGGGTATCCTGAATTCCCAGACTGAGATGGGTGGCAGCATGATTGCCGGCGCCTTTTTGCGGTACCATTTGAAAAAAAATCTTTCGCCTTTCCAGACGCTGAATAAGCAGACGATTCAGGGGTGCACCTTTGGCCAGCAAAAGCCTGCCAAATTTGTCAAAGATATTGTGGGCGCTATATCCGATCACTTCAATCGGATTTTTATGGTTCAATGTACATCGTTCCTTTCTTGTGAAGAGCAGGCAGCCAAGGGCTATCTTCATTAGTTTAAAGGAAACAAGTCTAAAACGCCATTGTGTTGCTCGTATAATTTTTCCCACTCAATAAGGCCCTGCTATTAGGTAAAAACACCAACAATGTTAAAAAGGAATGCTTTAAAGTCCTGTTAATTTGTGTAATTTTATGGCAGTAGACAAAGCCAGCCTGGTTTCATAATCATCAAAGGAGATTTGCAACAGTTTCTCAATGCGCCGCTTCCGGAAAACAATGGTGTTGTAATGGAGAAATAATACCGATGCCGCCTGCTTTAGGCTGGAGCTGCGCAGAATGGTTTCCAGGGTGATTAGATAATCGGTGCCTTTCTGCGCATCATAATCAATCAGTTTGCCAAGCGTTGTTTGAATAAAATCCGTGGTTCGCAGCCGTGTTCCCCGCTCCAGATAGAGCTGAAGAATTCCCAGATTGGCGTAATGAGCGATTTGTCCGCTTCTGCCCCGCAGCGCTTTAGCAGCAAAGGAGGCCTCCAGGGCTTGCTGAAAACTTTTTTTAAAACCATCAATGCCTTGCTGGCAGGAACCGATGCCAATATTCACAATGAGATCCGTATAGTGGAAGTGAATCCGGTCTTTTATATATTGGGCCAGCTCATTGTTATCACGGTTATACCGGGGATCAAGCTCTGACAGTATGCATAAAACACCGAGCTCATTACGGTGGTGCCACAATGTACAGCCCTTCAGGGGGTATAAATCGGTTAGCAGCTTGGTTTTGATTTCCTGGATAATGGCAAAATCCTTATTATTAAAATGATGAGCCCTGTCGGCAAAATCAATTGTTATGGCACAACAAAATAATGTACCGGTAAAACTCAGCCCAAGATTGGCCGCATAAGCCAGTTTTTCTTCATTGATTGACTGTGGTTCATAAAATATTTCGTTAAGCAATTCGCTGCGGCGCTGCAGCTCATAAGCCGTTTGCAGCATCTGCCGGGCGTCTTCCTGAGCGGTGATATCGATTAGAATTACCGCGACGGTCTTTTTACCATTTACCTGATAATCCATTGGAACAATGTGATGCAACAGGGTGAGATTGTCCTGCGTGGTGTAGCGGAACCCCCGGGGTGACTGACTGGCTACGGCCAGGCTGAGTTCCGCGGTTAACAGATTGATCTGCTCCTGGGGAATAGTATCAAATAACATTATTTCACCGCCCCAGATTTGATGGAAACTTCCGTTCCCGTCGGAAACAAAAATTGTGGCGGATACAGCTTGAGCAAAACTATCTAACAAGGAGACATACCGAGCGAAAAGCTCCAGGGATTTGACTGCTTTAAGCGAATTATTCATCTGCAATTTTCACTCTCCGATACCATAAATCTGTCTTCACCTATTCTTGCTGGTGGCTGATACAATTTGGATTCTCAAAGAATTAGTAAAAAACCTTTGCCGGCAGTGTACCGATAGTGTTTTAATCAGGTAAAATAAACTACAAAAAGCCAGCGACCTTGTAAAAGGAAGCTGGCTTTTCCGACCGTAGGGCAACTCAAGGGGACGGTTCGAAAGCACTGATATATCCCCGTTTTTTTTTACATACTTGCCTAAATAGCGGAGTCAATCTGCGATAAGCTGCAAAAGTGACCATCTGTTCCAAAACTGCATGGCTATAAAAGGATATTGTATCATCCATCCACACTTTTCTCTTTAGTCTATGTCTCCTAAACTTGGCGAGCAGACTGGCGTCCGGCAGCTCCGCTTCGGGATTGAGTCCCAAAAACCACAGATAGGCTAAGTGTAATCGGGCTTCTTCTATGACTTTGGCATCGGATAAGTTATTAGATATTGCCAAATGAGGTCTTGGCCGGCATTTTCCGGTTCTTTGGCAGGCCGCCCCAGATGTTTACAGTAGGAATCCTTCAGCAAATTGTTACTGAAGCTAAAATCCACATGGGCCGCGATAATCTTCAGAATATGATTACTGGGAATTTTGTCATAGAGCACGCTATATATACTAATTAAATCAAACGCGTTCTGCCGGCTGCAGTATATAACTGCATAACCTGCTGTATTAACAACTCATTCCGGATAAAAGCCAGCCGATCATCTTTGGTCTTAAAACAGTAATTCACGGCCGCCACTTCCTTAGCGCCCATTTAACACCGATAACAATCAACGCAACAACGATTACTGTATCTGCTATAACCTGCAATTGATTCCCTCTTGGTGTGCGGGTAAGGAAATACAGCCCGGCCACTATAACCATTGTGAAGTCAGACCACAGGAGCTTTTTAAGCCATTGCATATTTTTCGAGGATGAAAGTGAGATAATTTACCCGGCCCTACCAGCCACTTCCAGCCCATCCTCCCTTTGTAATTCTAGTATAACCAATCACTTGCTGTACATCAAGGGGAATGACTCAAGGGGACGGTTCTTTTGAGTCACTTCGCATGTCCTGGCAATCTATAATAATCTTAGAGGAAGGTGTCAGTATGGAAACTAAAGGAATATGCAAGCCCCCGAGCTAGGTTTCACGTACTGAATAACCGGTTATGCCAGCATAAAGTACCTATTCACCAACTAGCGGTTAAGTACACGCCTGGCTGTTGCATAAGATTATTTGCACTTGCAATGACTCAAGAGAACCGTCCCCTTGAGTCACGAGCCGGGTTACGTTTAGAGCAGGGAACATTAACCAGGCATTTGCCGCAGGCATCGGCCACGCCCAGCTCGCTGTAAATTTTAGCATTTTCAAGGCATTTGGCCGAATAGCATTTATGGCGGTCAAACCCCGCTAAGGTAAGGGCCTGTTCCGGGCACTGGCCGATACATTTTTGGCACAGGCCCCCGTGTTTGTACAGACAGTTTTCCTGGTCCAACGGCGGCGTTGGTTCCACGGCGGCGTTGGTAATCAGGCTGCCAACCCGTCCGCAGCAGCCTTTTTCCGTTATCAGCATATTATTCAGACCAAATGTGCCCAAGCCTGCTAAATTGGCAATATGCCGATGGGACCAGTCACTGATCAGCTTTACTTTGTCAAAATTATGAGTGGCGGGAATAATGCAGCTTGCATAGCCTTGCCGGTTCAGCTGCCCACGCAGATAGGTGTTCAGGTCAAAAATGAGCTTGTTGGTTTCTATGTACGCCGCCGCCCACTCGTAGGAGCATGCCTCTCCCTGAATATTGCTGACCACAATAGGCTCAACAAAAGGTATAAAATATACAATCACCGTGCGTGCGTCAGGCAGGAGGTCGCCCGGCAAGGCATGCGTGGCGCTAACACTTTCTTTCAGGCCGGCAAAACGTTCATCAGCAGCATTTACGAACCCGACCAAAGGCTCCTGCCACTCGCTTTTGCAGGCGTTTCGCCGTGAATACTCACTTACATAGTCTTTAATAAGCGTACTTAGCCATTGCTGCATACCAGTCACTTCCTTAACATTTGTAAAAAAAAGCTGCCCTATCGGTTACGTCGGCGCAAACAAGCGCTTTTATGCAGGCTTATCCCTGCAGGGCCTGAAGAAGGGAAGCTTTCAGTTCTTCGCAGAATTCTTACGGCCCACCATACGCTCTGTCGGTTCCTGCTCTGACAATAGCCGGCTTGCTATCTCCGTTCATCAGGAATTGGCTGACTTAGAATTTATTCAGTACTGCCGTCACAATCAGCCCCGCAAGCCTCGCACCCCATTGAGCTGCAACCGCCGCGCGCATAAGCCGGCCGCCTCGGTACCGGATAAGCAGCAGGTTTTGTTGCGATTGCCTGGAGTTTTTCAATGTAGGAAACGGGTAAGCCCTGCTCCACTGCTCCTTGCAGCACCTGCGCCATATACTCGGAGCTGGCAAGAGTGGCTTTCCCCAACCGGTTCTTTAGATAAAGCATCGCCAGCCTGGTAATACCATCGGTACTATGAACTTCAACCGGATAGCGAAAATACGCACCGGTACCATCCAGACGGGCATCCTCACAATTGTCCAGTTCATCCCAGCTGTAGTCGGTCAGCCGATAAAGAACGCCCCATACCTCTGACTGCGAATCAGGAATGAGCGTCGCCATAGCACCGTCCCAAACAGGGGAATACTCAAAAAAATCCATTCTGTAGCCAGGCAGCCGGGAAATTCCCACCTTTTGAAAATTCGAGCACTTCAGTTGCATCTGCTGCGAATTGAGGTTCATGCCGTAAGCAAAATAAAGAAGAGGCCGTTCCATTTGTTGCATATGCTTGGCTCCTTTCGTGATTACTCTTATTCTGGGCATTGACTGACAAATCATTGGATTCCCTGCGCAATCTTGTTAAAAAACAATAGCACAAGCAATTATTACAGCATCATTGCTTGTGCTCACTAGACATTATTGGCAGCTTTCCAGAATTTCACTAAAGGTATGAGTAAAACTTATCACATATCTTAGACTAAGTCAACACAGACTCACGGGGACGGTTCGAAACCACTGATATAAGCCTGTTTTTTTTAACTAACCTTGGGTAAAAATCGGAGTCAATCGGCAATAGGCTGCAAAATTGACAATTTGTTGCATAAACGCATGGCCGCAAAAGGATATCAGGACTGCTATCCTTTTCAAATTTACGGCTAAGGCCGTCAGTTTGGCTTGCAGGGACATGCTTTTTAGACCATACCCCCCGTGCACGGTCTAATCCATGGAAACGTTTCATTTCCCCGTTCTTCCACTCATGGCTGGCTCGCTTTTTGTACTTTAGCTTGAACTGATCGCTCTTGGCAAGCTGACTATGTTCGTAATATTGCGCGCAGTGTTCACTGACGCGCAGTACTTTTTTCTTCGTATTCTTGCCAGCACAGGTCAGCCGTTGCGGACACTGCACACAGTGCGATTTCACAAAATGATAGCGGTACACGTCATTTTTGTTCTTGTATTTTTGGCGCACTTTCTTCTCGGTATGATTGCCCATTTCGCAAAACCACTGGTCGCTGTCTTTGTTGTAACTAAACCGGCTTTCGTCTAGCTTGTAGACACAGGCGTTTACGGGAATGATGGCTTCTACCGCCTCGGTTTGTAAGGTATCTAAGATCGGTTTGCGAAAATAGGCCTTATCTCCATACACCTCTTGGATGGGTAAGCCGCAGGCTTTACTTCGCTGATACAATTCCTCAAATTGGCTGCCGTCCACATAGGCGCCGCTTTCCACTGTTACCGCCGTAATGATCCTTGTTTCCGGGAGCATGGCAAATTCTACTTTATAGCCGTAAAAGCTGTCTGTTTTTGATTTGTAGCCTACGCGCGCCTCTTTGTCTACCAGTGATCGGACTCCTTTTTGGACCATAAATTTCGGATCTTCCAGGATTTCTTTGGCTTCGTTAACCGCTTGTTGGCTGTTGGGCAGGATAGACAAATCGACATGGCTTTCGGTTTTCCCGATCAGTTCTTCCACATAGGACTTCATTTTCTGCTTCGCTTCGTTGTGGTCTTCTATGAGCTTATAGTCGGGAACTTCGCTAATGAGCTCGGCGGGGATTACCCCGTTTTCTTTCTCAATGGCCCTTATGATTCTTCTTCCCAGATGCTTCATGATTCTTTCCGGCACTTTTTTTTTAGTATTGGCCTGGGTATGCGTGGCGTCAATGCTTAGTCCGGTTCCTTTAATTATGCCTTTTTCCACACACTGGCGAACCACTTCCTGAATCATATCATCCACACTGGTTTCTTTTAGTCTATGTTTCCTAAACTTGGCCAGCAGGCTGGCGTCCGGCAGATCCTCTTCGGGATTGAGTCCCAAAAACCACATATAGGCTAAGTTTAATCGGGCTTCTTCTATGACTTTGACATCGGATAAGTTATATAGATATTGCAAAATGAGGATCTTGGCCAGCATTTCCGGTTCTTTGGCCGGCCGCCCCAGATGCTGGCAGTACGAATCCTTCAGCAACTCGTTAATGAAGCTAAAATCCACATTACCAGCGATAATCTTCAGAATATGATTACTGGGAATTTTATCATAGAGCACGCTATATATACTTAATTGGTGCGGCACATTTTTTAGCAAGGCAAGCCCCTCCATTACGCAAATATCTACCGTTATATTTTACCATAATTCAGGGGCGCTTGCTTTATTGACTTTTTCAGTGCTTTCGAACCGTCCCCTCGAGTCACTTCTTTACACAACAAAAAGACTTCCGAATCCAGAAGCCTTAATTTTCCTGGCACGCCTGGTAGGAATCGAACCTACGGCCAACCGCTTAGAAGGCGGTTGCTCTATCCGCTGAGCTACAGGCGCATTTTTATATTATTGAAAATAAAATGGAGCGGGTGAAGGGAATCGAACCCTCGTAGCTAGCTTGGAAGGCTAGTGCTCTACCATTGAGCTACACCCGCACATTAAGTGGTCGGAGCGGCAGGATTCGAACCTGCGGCCCCCTGGTCCCAAGCCAGGTACTCTACCAAACTGAGCCACGCCCCGTAGTCACAAAATATATTATACTTTATTATTGGATTGTTTGTCAAGCGAGGATTATGGCCCGTCGTTCTATGTTTTAAGCTGGTGCCGGCACTTTTTATGTGCCGGGCACCACTGGCAGTTTTCAGAGCTCGCGATACTTGGACTGACCTGCTGTGTAAAAATTACGCCCCTCGCTGTCAATAACAACAATGGCCGGAAAATCTTCGACCGTCAGGCGGGACAAGGCCTCCGGACCAAGGTCCTCGTAGGCCACGATCTCATATTTTTTAATGGTTTTGGCGATCAGGGCGGCCGCCCCGCCAGTGGCGGCGAAGTAGACGGCACCATGCTGCTGCATCGCTGCAACCACCGCCGGTGAGCGGTAGCCCTTGCCAATCATACCGCGCAGCCCCTGGTCCAGCAGGCGCGGGGTGTAGGCATCCATACGGCCGCTGGTGGTGGGGCCGGCCGAACCTATTGCCTGACCGGGTTTAGCCGGTGCCGGGCCGACATAGTATATAATCTGGTCTGTGAAATCAACCGGCAGTCGTTCGCCGGCAGCCAGCGCTTCCACCATCCGTTTGTGAGCGGCATCGCGGGCGGTATAAATCGTACCGGTAATCAACACCAAATCTCCGGCTTTAAGCTGACGCGCTTTGGCAGCCGCCAGCGGGGTGACAAGCTTAATTGCCTCTTCCATCTTCCAGTCCCCCTTACAATTCCACTTCGGCATGGCGGGTGGCATGACAGTTGATGTTAATCGCCACAGGCAGACCGGCAATGTGGGTTGGATAATACTCTATATTGACAGCCAGGGCTGTCACCCGGCCGCCAAGACCCTGCGGGCCTACACCGGTCTTATTAACCAATTCTAAAAATTCCTGTTCAAGCTTGGCATACTCCGGCTGGGGATTACGCTGATTAATCGGCCGCAGCAGGGCTTGTTTGGCAATAATCGCTGCTTTTTCCATCGTGCCGCCGATACCGATGCCGACAACAATAGGCGGACAGGGATTGGACCCGGCGTTAAAAACAGTATCAACCAGGAATTGCCGGATGGCCGGCAAGCCATCTGCCGGCTTAAACATTTTAAGGGTACTCATATTTTCGCTGCCAAAGCCTTTGGGTGCTAACACAATTTTTATTTTGTCACCGGCTACAATGCTGGTATGCAGCACTGCCGGCGTATTGTCCCCGGTATTCTTTCGATTGAATAACGGCTCGGCGACAACTGATTTTCGCAGATAGCCTTCCGTATAGCCCCTGGCTACACCGGCATTGACGGCCTCAGCCAGGCTGCCGCCGGTAATGTGGACCTCCTGGCCAATCTCCATGAAGATAACGGCCATACCTGTATCCTGACAGATAGGCATCTGCTCGTCCCGGGCTATACAGGCGTTTTCCACCAGCTGCCCGAGAATCGCTTGGCCTAACGGGGATTCTTCCCGTTCGCGGCCTGACTCTAAGGCGGTGCGAATATCGTCGGACAAATAATAGTTGGCGTCAACAGCCAGCTTAGCGACAGCGGCTGTAATTTGTGCGGCGTCGATTGTACGCATGCTTTCCTCCTTACTTAGCGGTTCTGCTTAATGCGCGCTGCTGTTTTTCGCCGAATGTCTTCAGGGTCAACCTTAACCCTGGCCACACCAGTCTCCATGGCGGCCCTGGCGACGGCGGCCGCCACCGCCGGGGCCACACGCGGGTCAAAGACATCAGGTACAATATAATCCTCCCGCAGTTCGGACACGGGAATCAGGTCAGCCAGCGCATACACAGCGGCAAGTTTCATCGCTTCATTGATTTGGCGGGCTCTGACATCAATCGCGCCCCGGAATACGCCGGGGAACACAGTCACATTATTTACCTGGTTAGGCGCATCGGACCGGCCGGTGCCGGCAACCCTGGCCCCGGCTGCTTTCGCTTCTGCATAGCTTATCTCCGGGACAGGATTGGCCATGGCAATAACAATCGCATCGCTATTCATATGCTTAATAATCGCTTGGGTAAAGGCACCCGATGCCGATACCCCGATCAGGGCGTCGGCATTTTTGGCCGCAACTTCCAGCTTACCTGCCAGCTTTGTCAGATTAGTGACCTGGGCAAGCTCGGCCTGAACCCGGTTCAGACCAGGCATCCCCTGATAGAGGGCACCGTGAATATCCACCATAATTACATTCTTCGCCCCGGCATTGACCAGCAGACGGCCAATGGCCGTGCCGGCCGCACCGGCGCCATTAACAACTATTTTGGCGGCAGCCAGGTCTTTGTTTACAAACCGCAACGCACTGATCAGAGCCGCCACGCCGGCAATCGCGGTACCGTGCTGGTCGTCATGAAACACCGGTATATCCATTTTCTCTTTTAATCGATCTTCTATGTCATAACACTTGGGTGACGAAAAGTCTTCCAGATTAAT
This sequence comes from Sporomusa termitida, assembly GCF_007641255.1. Classification (NCBI taxonomy): domain Bacteria; kingdom Bacillati; phylum Bacillota; class Negativicutes; order Selenomonadales; family Sporomusaceae; genus Sporomusa; species Sporomusa termitida. Next base: position 1,188,023 of record NZ_CP036259.1, on the reverse strand, counting down.
GCCGGCAAAAGTAGGCTGCAGATAGGTAACAGTCTCAATAATCTTGTCCGGATCTTTGGTGTCAAGGCAAATAGGCACAGCATCAACATCACCAAATACTTTAAACAATACCGCTTTGCCTTCCATAACCGGCAGCGCCGCCTCGGGGCCAATGTCGCCAAGCCCCAGTACCCGTGTCCCGTCGGAAACAACGGCAATCATATTGCCCCGGCAGGTAAGCTCAAAGGATAACTCCTTATTGTCTTTGATCTCTTGGCAGGGCTCAGCGACGCCGGGAGTGTAGGCCAGGCTGAGATCATAGCGGCTGGAAAGCGGCACCTTGGGCGCAACCGCCAGCTTGCCCTGATTATCGCGGTGCAGTTGTAAAGCAGCTTCGCGTACATCCATATAAATACCCCCTAAATATATTTGCTGTTGGCTGACAGACCAGTTGATTGGCCGGCATAAGGGCTATCGTAAACAGCTGCGGCTACTGCGGAACGGCTGGACTGTCAATGCCGCGAACGGCTGGCCTGAATACGGTCAATGACGGGCTGCGCTGCCGGTGACAGCAGATACTGGTAGGTTGTTGCCGGCACCAGTTGTTTAACAGCAGCCCAGTCCTGACGGCGGATCAGCTCCCGCACCCGCGAGGCGCTGATCGCCTCGTCCCCATCCTTGATGCGAGATATCATTACCAGCTCAATGCCGTGCTGCGGCAGTATGGCCGCTAATGCCTGATTATAGCCACTGGTGGTTGCACAATAGGGCTCATCGCCGACATAACGCCTGTTCACACCCAGGGCCGGACCAATATAACGGGCAAAAATGGTGGCGTCAAGGCACGCCTGCGCCTGCTCTGTGTCTGCGCCGCGGGTAAAGTAGCCGGGAAAGGTCGCAGCGGAAACAATATATTTGCCGGCCGGCAATACTAAAACATTATTGTACTCCGTCAGTCCCTCCCGGACTAAGCGCTCCCGCACCGCAAAGGGAAACAGTGACTTTTCTTCACTGACGACCAGGACAACCACCCCCTGGTTTTCACCTGCCGCCCGGGCGATCAGGGCTTTATGGCCTAAGGTGAACGGATTACAGTTAACAACAAGGGCGGCTCTGGGGCCGGCCGGTAACTGCGCGGCCTGAGCTGCCGCCTGCCGGCAGTAACTGTCAATGGAACCCAGCCCGGATTCCAGTAACACAGCAAAGGGCTCGCAGCGAGCTACCTCTTTAAAGCCTAAGGCCGTAAACAGCGGCGCGGCAGCGGGCTTGGTATAGATAAAATAGTGATAAATTCCCCGTTGCCCGGCCTGCTGCATCAGCTGACTGACAACCTTGGCAGTCAGCCCCTCCCCCTGCAGCTTAGGGGCAACGGCAATATTGCGCAATACCTCGCCGGCCAGGGAACCGGTAGCGATCATCTCGGCCTGTTGATAAAAGGCCACCGTATAATCGGCACTGCCATCATAAGTCAGATCAAAACCGGCCAAAAAAGTACGGACAGCCTCAACTTCCCTGGTATTATCAAGGTTAATCTCTCTGATATCATAGTTTGCCCACATACCAATCCCCTCCCCGTTCACCCGCCGGCAGCAGCAACACCGGATTATCAGGCTGACGCTGACCACCTGGCTGAGGGTTTGCTCTCCCGCCCGGGATCATCGCCAGCTTGTTGGCCACCGTATTGCTTAATCTTTTATTTGACCTGCCTGACCACATCAATTACGGTCCCGTCACGGTACTCAACAATGGCAACAATCTTCGCCTGCGTGGTCACAGCCGCAGGTATACCGGCAATTTCCTCAGCCAGGGCCTTTAGCTCGTTTACCGTTTTTAACGGCAAGCCGGCAGCCTGCAGTTTCTCATATAAATCGCGGCGGCGCGGGTTAACGGCAACACCACGCTCGGTGACCAGTACGTCCACCGTTTCCCCCGGCGTGGTCGCTGTCAGCACCTTATCCATAATAATAGGCAGACGGCCGCGCAGCAGGTTGGCAACAACAATCGTCACTTTCGCCCCCGCCGCCGCATCACTGTGGCCGCCGGAACCGCCCATAACCACCCCGTCCGAGCCTGTTACCACATTAATATTAAACCCGGTATCGATCTCAGTCGCCCCCAGGACCACCACATCCAGGTTATTGACAGCGGCGCCCAGGTTAAACGGGCTGGCATAAAAATCGGCGCCCACCTCCAAATGATTGGGATTGGCCGCTAACGAACGTACCGCCTCAAGATCAAACCCCTGAACATCAATCAGTTTTCTAAAAAGTCCGCTTTCCAGCATCTCCACCATATAACCGGTTATCCCCCCCAGGGCAAAGCTGCCGGTTACGCCGGTTTCTTCCATCATCTGCCGGACATAGTAGGCAGCGGCCAGCGATGCGCCGCCGGCACCGGTCTGGAAGGAAAATCCGTCTTTAATCAGACCGGTGGCTTTAATCACTTTGGCGGTTGTTTCGGCAATTTTCAGGCCGACCGGGTCCCTGGTTATCTTGGTGGTGCCGGAAACAATCCCCTTCGGGTCGCCGATACAATCAACCTTCACTACATAATCGACCCGCGTTTGCGGGATCGATATCGGTGCCAGCGGAAACGGCAGCAGATAATCGGTAATGGCCACAACATGGTCGGCATACTGCGCATCAGGCATCGCATAGCCGAGTGAGCCGCAGGCCGCCGGACCGGCAACACCGTTGAGATTGCCGTACTCATCAGCCGCCGGGGCGGCAATAAAAGCAACGTCAATTTTCAACTGGCCGCATTCAATGGCCCGGGCCCGCCCGCCGTGTGTTCGCAGCACCACCGGCCGGGGGAACACACCGTGGGACACCGCCTGGGCCACCGGCCCTGACAGGTAATTCGTATCAAGACCTGTTACCACGCCGTTTTTAACATGCTCGACCAGGGGGGCATGAACAGGAAAAACCGAGCTTAAAGCGACAGTCAGGTTCTTAAGTCCCAGCCGGGCCGCCACGGCCAGCACCATATTGACAACCCCGTCGCCATTGCGCAGGTGGTGATGAAACGACAGCGTCATCCCATCGGTAACCGGGATACGCTTGAAGACTGCGGCCAGGTCTGCCGTCAGTTTTTGCTCGCCCGGCAGAATCCGTTTTACCTTAGGCGCCTGCCGCCGCATAGCAGGGACGGTGGCAAAGGCCCCGGCAAAGGGCTGTACCGGTCCGTAGCCGTCAACATCGGCCGGCAGACTGCGGCCGATTGCATTTGTTAATTGGTTCATAATAAGCCTCCCTCGGCCAAACCCAGCAAACGGGCCAGATGCAGTGTACGCTCAGCCCTGGCAACAATCGGGGCATCGACCATTTTGCCGTCAAGCGAAGCCACCCCTGCACCTTCGGCCTCCGCTTTACGGATCGCTTTTATGACCCGCCGGGCCCAGTCAATTTCCTGGGCAGTGGGGTCAAACACACGATGAATATCATCAATTTGGCGGGGGTTAATGGCCAATTTGCCTTTAAACCCCAGCTGTTTGGCCAAAGCAGTATCCGCCAGCAGGCCATCCCGGTCATTGACATCGGTAAACGGGGTGTCAATAGACTGAATGCCGGCAGCGGCGGCGCTGTTCACCACAATGGTCCGGGCGCTGAATATCTCAGTGCCTTCTTTAGTCCGTTTCGCCCCCAGGGCTGCTGTATAGTCCTCGGCGCCAAAAGCCAGTCCTGCCACCCGCTTATCCGCCCTGGCAATCGGATAGGCCTCGGCAATACCGCAGGGGGTTTCCAGCAGGGCGATCAGTTTAACCGGCGCCTGCCCCGGCGTTTCCGCCGCCGCCACCAGACGGGCGGCCTGCCGGATATCTTCCGGGCTCTCCACTTTCGGCACTATAATGGCATCAAGGCCGCAAGGCACAATCGCCTTAATGTCCTGCCGGGCAAAGGTGTCCAGCGGGTTAATCCGCACTACCTTCTCACTGGCCCGGTAATCGATAGTTCTCAAGGCTTCGGCCACCAGCAGCCGGGCGGCGTCTTTTTCCTGTGGCGCCACTGCGTCTTCCAGATCAAGAATAATGGCATCAGCCCCGAAGACACCGCCGTTTTGCAGCATACCGGGGTTATTGCCCGGCATAAATAACATCGTCCGGCGCAAATCCATTATATCAGCTCCTTTGCCGGCACAACGCCGGCCCGGGTGAGGGCGGCCAGCGTACGGGCCCGGATTGTGCAGTCCAGCGCCCCCCGGTCCACCGCCTTAATATATATATCAGTAATGTCCTGCTCAGCAATGACGGCCGTAATTGTCTTCCGGATAGCCTGGCCGTATTGAGCGAAAACAATGCTTTCCAGTTCAATGCTTATGCCACTGCCCTGAGCCCCGGGCGCCACGGTTATCATAATATCATTGGATTCAAGAGTTCCGGCTTGCGCCGGCTTAAGCTCATTCATACTACCCCTCCTTAAGAAAAGACCTGACTTGTGCCAAGTCCGGCAGGACGCTGGCAGAAGTCTTAGTCGTTCTTACTTATGATCAGAAACCGCTATACTTTCTGATCATGTTAAAAAAACCTGGCTTGTGCCAAGTCCCCCAGGACACCGGCTAAAGCCAGCCGTGTCCTTTAGGGTAAAAATTTTTCTGCCCTTAGCCCATAGCAGCAAATTTTATAAATTCTGCCGGGATAAGAAAAACAAGACTGATCAGCCTTAAGCAGGTAATCAGCCTTTTAACAATTGACAGTGTTTAACAGGTTAAACCCATCAAGCGTATCCGACATGGGACCGACAAGGCCGATAATAAGATAGGTCCGGGTTTTGGGATCAAATTTATATTCAGGCATCAGACGGAAGTTTTCAATCTCTTCCGTATTGCGCACATGCGTGCGCGGCCCCGAACAGGCCCAGGTCATATCGCCAATCTTAATATGGCCCTCATCGCAATAGCTGATATTGATCTCTTCCTCAATCAGCTTTTTCACCTTCCGCTCCACCTCCGGCAAGGCAGCCGACAACTCCAGCGGGTATTCCAGCACAAAGCCATGATGAACATCGCGGTGGCGGAATTCCAGGATCGCCCCGTAGTCGTTAACCAGGACCCGGGTGGTAAGGTCTTCGGCCGTGTGCGCCATTTTCCGGTATTGGAGGGTTTTTACGACAACATCCCTGATTTCCTGCGGTACAGGGCCAAACACGGTTGGCCGGACAACAATAACCTCGCCGCCAACGCCGATGAGGACATCGGCATTGGTTTTGAGCAAGGGATACAGGAGGTCAAAGTGCTCGACAATGACCCGTTTATCATGAGCCAGGGCCTGCCGGACAGCCTCCGCCAAAACATGGATCTGCGTAAAAGCCAGTTCAAACCGCATATCAAGATGATAGGTGTGGCTGGAGAAAAATCCCCGGTCGATATTCTTAAGCAATGGCAGCGGCCTGATATTAACACCGTCGTCATCATTCGTAAGCTCCAGTCCCGGAAACATCCCCTTTACCATCGATGATTTACCGGCACCGGCATCGCCGATGATCCCGATAAGCCGGTCAAGCGGCGACAAATAGCGTTCACTCAGCTGCTGCCCCAGGATGTACATGCGGTTGCGGCCGCGGGGAGCAAAGTAGCTGGAATACATAAGCTGGTCACCAAGACCTAGTGTAACCGTGGATTTCATGACAGGTCCCCCCCTCTGCACTGCTAAACCCCTGTCAGCGGCCTGGTTTTGCCTGGCACCCGGAACCTCTAGCAGTTAGTTTCTTAGTGTTTGCGAGTCCGGCGCACTGCAAGAATGCGCTGCATCTCATTATAAACAATCATATAGCCCTCGTCTACGCCCATGCCCGGTTTAGCCAGCATTTGTACAGGCTGGGTTGCCATCGCGATATGGACACAGACCTCGGCCGAGCGGTTGGTCTCATTGCAGGTACCGCCCTGATAAGCGCCAACCCCTTTCTGCTTGCAGTACAGGACAGCTTCAATAATATTGTTAATGCCGCCAAGGTCAGGGGTTTTGATCTGCAGCATGTCGCCGGCGCCTTTGTCGGCAAAATCCTTAATATCATCAAAGGTATTGCACCACTCGTCGGCAACAATCTCAACATTAATTTGCTCGGCATGCAGGCGGGAAGTAATCGCGGCCAGCACCTCAATCTGCTGTTCCCGGTCCTCAACATCCACCGGGCCTTCAATGCGGAGCGTAAGGGGCGCGGCCGCCTGTTCCAGCCGGCGGAAAAATTCCACCATCCGGTCAACATTATTTTGGAAGGCCAGGCCGATTGTGCCATATACGTCAATATGCAGTACCGGCGCATAGTCGGCCGTGGTTTTGAGCTGAGCCACCCGGTCCCGCAGCCAGCCCACATATTCTAATAGCAGTTCGCCGTTTTCTCCCAGCTTCTCCTGCACATTATTAATCAGGCCGTGGGGTAATACCTCAGCATGCTTAATAATCATTTTGTCAACATTATTATAACGGTCATCGCCCGACTGGGTAAAGATAGCAATTTCCTGCTCACTTACCTGGGTGTTATATTCAGCGGCAATCACTTCGCACATCAGCTGTTTCTTGGCTTTGGCCACCGCAGCCAAAATCGCCTGGGTAACCCCATACCGCAAAGCCGTGTGAATCCGTTTGCCATCGTCGTAGGTCAGGTTGTCGATCTCTTCCGCCAGCTGCTTGAAAGAAGCCAGTTCCCGGCCAACCAGCCGGGGTTTAATCATTTTCTCAATAACCGGAATAAAATCCTCTGCCAGGAATAAGGGATCCCGGCCGCCGGCGCCGCTATATTGCACAGCCGCGCAGTCGCCACAAGCAATCTGGCCGTCTTCCAGCATAATCATAACCGATACGGCTTCCCCGGCCTGACGGACAGCCTTGAAACCGGCAGTGACAGGCTGTCCGATATAGGTAAAGCCATCATGAGCAGCCCCGGCCTTAATGGCCCGCTGATCATCGAAGTAAAAACCGGTCCGGCCTTTGGCGCAAACTACATCAACTATTTTCATTGTATCGCTCCTTAGTATTTATGTTAACAATAAAAAGAGGCAGGCGTGCGGTCAGGTTAATCACCGGCCGCCGCACCCGGCTGGTTCAGCAGCAGAACCGGCGGCTTACCGCGGGCGGCCTACCAGATTACCTTTGGAGATAGCATAGATATCGTCAATCACCATTTGGAAACTGGCGGAACGGCCTTCGGCTCTGGCCCGCTCCGCCATCTTGTCCTGATGGAAAGCAACAAGGTCCGGCGTAAACGGCAGATTGCCGACATCGAACAGGCGCACAGCCCCGTTGTTATCACGGGCCGGCAGGATTTTGTTCAGGCTGAACTTGCTGGGCGCGAACGGCACATCAAGCACACCGGCCTCGAAAGCCCGCACCGCCCCGACGGCATAATCATTGCCGCCCAGCTCATATACCTTATCCAGAATGCAGCGGGTTTCAGCTTTAATTATATTGATTTCCAGCTCCAGCTCACTCGTCAGCGGGAAAGCCTGATCCTTCAGCATATTAATCATCTGTTTGGTGGTGCGCAGCCCCTGGGCGTTGGCTTCCTTCGTCGGAATACCCAAGGCTTCATGAGGGGTCTTGACAATAACCTTGGTGGCTTTCGCCAGGGCTGCCGTCGCCGCGCCCCAGGAAATAACCCCAAAGGCCTTGGCCTCATCCTGCGGGAATCCGCCCATCCATTGATGAAACACAGTGGTAAGTACACAACCATTGTAGCCGTGTTTGTTCATATATTCTTCGGCCAGCTGTTCCAGGGCGCGAATGGCGGCAATATCCTGAATCAGATTACCGCACTGACCATAGCCAAGGGTGATATTCTTTACACCCTGTTCGGCCGCAAGAATACCTTCGATGATCGCTACCGCGTGCGAAACACTGGGCGGCACCAGGGTACCGGTCAGCGGCCCAAACGGTTCCCGGTTGATCTCAATACCATGTTCGGCATAAATGCCAATCATCCGGTCGCAATACTGCCAGTCGTAGATCGTCTTTTCCAGCGACACACTTTTGGCATAAGGAATATTGTAGGAAATACCGCCACCCTCGTAAGAGGTGTAACCGGCGGCAATCGTAATCTCACCTAACAAGCGGGCATCCGGGGTGCCATGACGAACCTGCAGCGGCGCGTCAACACTTTCCACAACCCGGCGTACCCCGGCAACCCCGTGATTAACAGCCGGGAAGCCGTTTAACAGGGAGCGCCCGGCTTTCAGGCTTTCTTCAATACCGTTCTGGGCTTCTTTATACTGGTTTTGGCGGGTATAGCTGTCAATAGTGCTGGGCAGGAGGTCGGCTTCCCCTTCCGTCTTCAGGAAGTTAAGCAAATTTATATGTTCATCAATAAGGGCAACACCGGCACGCGGTTGGGTCAGGGTCTCGCCGTTTTTTTTGGCTTTGACCAGGCGTTTGGCAAAATGGCGTTTGGCCGGGATGTTTTCATGATATTTGACCGCTTCTGCAAAATCGACCTCTTTGCCTGTCGGCCAGTGGGTCAGGACTTCCTCGCGGGTGGCATAAAACTCGTCATGCGTCCACTTTTTATTCTTAAGTTCCATGTGAACAAAAGCCTCCTCTTATCAACTATTGCTTGATAATGTATTTTTTCATCATTCGCACCGCTGCAGCAGGATATTCTTCGCCCAGCAGGCCCATCGATGCCATGATGTAATCCTGGTCAATGAAAAACTCCGGTTGCTGTGGCTTGAGTACCTCCGGGCTATTTTCATCAAATAATATGCCCTTCAAGATCTCCGCCGGCTTGGGGTTGTTGACAATCACCCCGCCGGTGCCGATCACCGTGGCCACCCTGGTCAGATCCTTGCCATTCTGGACATGGCTGATGCCAAAGGGCGTGTAGTAAATAACCAGATGCCCCACATGCCTGTCGGCACTAAGCTTTACGCAGGCTTTGCCCATCGCAATCTCAACGGCCGCTTCGGCCTCCGTTGCCGGCAGATAATCGATATCGGCTTCCACTTTGGCGACATAGGCGGCGGCGGCGGCCGGCGTCACACCGGCATAGCCGGCAATCATCTCCGCCCCGGCGGCTTTTAACAGGGCGCCGGCACTATAGCGCATGCCCAGGTCCCCTTCCACCGTGCGTTTGCCAAACGGCTCAGCCAGACCCTTTAACGAAACCCCGCCCACGGTGGGATCGCCTTTAGCGATCGAGTACACATCGGTGGTGGCGCCGCCGATGTCCATTACCATTAAATCACCGAGGCCTGTTTCCCCGCCCCCGCCCTGGCTTAACAGCTCGGCCGCTTTCAAAACGGCAGCCGGTGTCGGCATAACCAGCCGGTCAACCATTTTATTGGCCCGGTTTAAGCCCTTGGCTTCAGTGATGCGGTTCAGAAATATATCCCGGATAACAACCCGGGCCGGCTCAATATTAAGTTCATCCAGCCTGGGCATAACGTTTTCGGTGGGCCGGACCTCGGTCATTTTCGCCGCCAGGATTTTAACCACCGCCGGCGTTACCGACTTATTGCCGGCTACCACTACCGGTATGTCCAGGCCCAGCCCGGCCAGCATCTGAGCATTATGGACGATGACTTTTTGATTGCCGCCGTCGGTACCGCCGGCCAGGAGAATAATATCAGGCTGTAGCCCGGCAATCTCTTCCAGCTCATATTCACTTAACTCATGACTGAACACCTTCAGCACCTTGGCGCCGGCCCCCAACGCCGCCCGCTTGGCAGCCTCGGCCGTCATCTCCGGCACTAAGCCGACAGCGATCATTTTCAGCCCGCCGGCCGCGCTTGAACAGCCCAGCACCTGGCTGAAATCAAGCTTGCCGGTCCGGGCAAACAACGCGGCCAGGGCCTGATTAAGGCCGTCCATGATATCGGTGGTAACAGTAGTAATCCCCCGGGCAGTACCTAATACCTGTTCCTGTTCAATATCTACCGCTGTAATTTTGGTATAAGTACTGCCGAAGTCGATGAGCAATACATTATTCAAAATACCAGACCCCTTTTTATATCAAATCCGCTTGCAGGTCGGCCAGTACCACGTCCGGCAGCGTTCCCGGCTCATAAACCTTGTCATATCCCATCGCCAGGAACTTTTCTTCTACCTCTTTAAAATCTGTTTTGCCGACAACCAGGTTGCCGCCAACATAGAGCAGGATATCTTCAATGCCGGCTTCACGGCAGCGGTCACGCAGCCCCCGGCAGTCAATCTCACCATGGCCATACAGAGAAGCAACCAGAATGGCTTTCGCGTCGGTTTCAATGGCGGCATTAACAAATTCCTCTTGCGGAACCAGTACACCCAGGTTAATTACCTCATAGCCGGCAGCGGTAAGCGCATGATTGAGGATTTTATTACCCACAGCATGACAGTCGGCACCAATCACACCTAATATAACCTTTACCTTGTTTGTCATTTCCACTACTCCTTTGCTTTATCGGACTCAGTAACCAACCGGCTAATAACCTGTTGGAGTGATCCCTGGTCGATTTCATAATAAAAGGTGATGATGTCCTGGTCTGCACCGGCTGCCTGGCGCACAATGCTGTGCATTGAGTCGGCAGTAACAACCACCTTGTGATGAGCAATACATTGCTTTACCTGCTCGCCGCCCTGACCGACGCACGGGTTCAGCACAAGGCCGCTGCAGCCAATTTTGGCCAGCAGCCTGTTCAGGGCTGTGACAAATTCCCGGGTCTTGGCAACAACAGCCACTTCCGTACCTGCCGCTAACCGGGCTAACTTGATTACCGCCTCCAGGTTCGGCGTAGTAGCCACAACCATCAGTTTATTACCGCTGCCGAGACGCTCGGCAATCGCCGCCTGGTGTTCCATTGTCGTCACTATCAGATCGCAGGCCGCGAGAAACTCCGGTTTAACAATTCCTGTCAGTACATCGGCCAGCGTAACCGCTTCAAAGTGTACTTTGGCCACTTGCCCCAGCTGCGCCACAAACCGTTCCACATATTCAAAGGTACAGTCAATAACCGCAACCCTGAGCGCCCTGACGGCAAACTCCTTTTCTTTGGCCCGGATAGCAACCAGCGCCGCAAACTGCTCCACCGTAAAACCAAATTCCACTACCTGCAGCATAGCCGCATCAATCACCTTAAGAGCCCGCTCCAGCCTGCTGCCGGCAATATCGGCCCCGGCAACCATGGGATCGGCCGTCTGTTCGCGCACAAAGGTCCCTCGTCCCTGCTGCGCCTCCAAAACCCCCTCCAGCAGCAGTTCTTTGTAAGCGGCGCTGACCGTATTCCGGCTAATGCCCAGTTGTTCTGATAACTGGCGTTCTGTTGGCAGCTTGTCACCGTGTTTGTAATAACCTGTTTTTATTTTGTCCAAAATGTGCGCTTTCACTTGCAGGTAAATCGGCACGCCAAGTTTTTGTACAATCACAGTCATCATCCTAATTTATTGGATTAATGGATTAATCCAATTTTGTTTTACATTATTATTATCCCATAGCATGTGTCAAAAATCAAGAACATTTTAGCAAAAATCCACCACGAAAAGAAAAAATTTATATTTTTCTCTCTTCTCTGCCAATTAGTCATGCCTTTAACATTGCGGCCCCCGCTGGCAGCCACCGGAAGAACAGCATAATAAAAAGGCAGAACTCGCTCTGCCCCTTTATTATGCCTTATATATGCCGGTGTTATCGCTGCCGGCTTGCCGGATAATTTTATTGTACCTTAATCACCAGCGTAGCGGCCAGCCGGTCTCCCAGACGCTGATTATTCACTGAAGTCCAGATCAGCACCGCACCGATAAAATAGAAAAATAAACCGTCAATAAGCCTGCAGGCAGTACGCACAGCTGCCGACCGCAGATCACAGGCTGACCCGTCAGCTTTCACAACCTTAAGCCCGCACAGCATTTTACCGGGCGTAGCCCCATAACTGCTTTCAAAGTAGGTGTAGTAACAAAAGCCAATGACCAACGACCACAAATAATGCGCTCCCCCGAGGGCGGCGGCGACGGCCCCGCCGATCACCGCCAGCAATATCCCGTCAACAATTGTGGACAAAGCCCGAATGCCGACACCAGCTCCTTCCATCTCTGTTCACCTCCCCTACTGTGGCATCGCTGTGTACTAATATATGCAGCGGCCTAAGCCGCCTGTGCCCTTTAGAACATAGATTTTTCTCAGCTTAGACATAGCATTGATTTTTTTACATTCTGCTGAGGCAAAAAGAAAAACCTTGCCGGCCGGCAAGGTTATAATTCCCTGATAGTTCCCTCAATTGTACCGCCGGCATGGATCTCTAAGATGCCGTAGCTTGGCGCTGCTCCGCCCCGCGGCGCTCCCGGACTGCCGGGATTAAAGATCAGTATTTCCTGATGCCGGTGATTGTACGGAATATGGGTATGACCAAAAACCACGATATCGACACCGTATTGCCGGCCCCACCAGACCAGCTCATCGACACCGTATTTTACATGCTGCCGGTGGCCGTGGGTCAGCCAGATTTTCTTGCCGGCCGCTTCGATGTACTCATCGGCAGGTACGTCCTGGGTCCGGTCGCAATTCCCCGCCACCCCGGTCACCGGCAGCCCTGACAGCTCAGCCAGCCGCCGGCCGTCCCGGTAATAATCGCCGGCATGCAGCCATAGCGCAACCGTCCCGGCATCGGCCAGCACCCGGTGCAGCACCCCGGCGTCGCCATGACTGTCACTGACAACGCCTATTCTCATTTGGCCAGCGCCGCCAGTTGGTTAACCAATTCTCTGATGGCCTGGCCCCGATGGCTGATGGCATTTTTTTCTTCCTGATTCATTTCCGCCAGCGTACGTGCAAATTGCGGCAGCAAAAACAGCGGGTCGTAACCGAATCCCTGCGTGCCGCGCGGCTCAGAAAGAATAATGCCTTCCACGGTCCCTTCGGCGGTAAGGATTACTTTGTCGGCATCAGCCAAGGCCAGCACACACCGGAAGCGGCCGCTGCGTTTTGCCGCCGGCACGCCGGTCAGATTAGCCAGCAGCTTTTTATTGTTATCACTATCACCGGCATGCTCCCCGGCATACCGGGCCGAATAAACCCCGGGGCCCCCCTTTAGGTAATCGACCTCTAAACCGGAGTCGTCAGCCAGACACAGCTTGCCGGTCAGCCGGGCGTAAAACTTCGCTTTAGCACAGGCATTGGCAGTAAAAGTCAGGCCGTTTTCCGGGGCCTCCGGAAAATTGCCTAAATCAGCTAAAGAAGTCACCCGGTACGGCAGGCGGCTTAACGCCACCTTAAATTCAGCCACTTTGCCGGCATTTTTGCTGGCGATAATAATCTCTTGGCTTGCCTGCGGCATTTGTTATCCCTCCCGGCCTACTTTCCAGGCCAGCTGGCCCAGCGTTTCTTTCTGTATATCCAGTAATTCCTCTATGCCCTGACCACCGACAGCCAGCAGCTCATGTAACTGGGTCTGCGTAAATGTTCCTTTTTCGCCGGTTCCCTGGACTTCGACAAACTGACCGCTGCCGGTCATAACCAGATTCATGTCCACGACCGCCGTGGAGTCCTCGCTATAGCACAAATCCAGATAAACGCCGGCCGGAAGAATACCGACACTGACGGCCGCTAAAAAGTCTTTCACCGGAAAAGGCTTGGGGCTCTCCCCCCAAATGCTGTTAACCGCATCAACCAGCGCCACAAAGGCGCCGGTAATGGCCGCTGTCCGGGTGCCGCCATCGGCCTGGACAACATCACAGTCCAGCCAGATCGTTTTTTCCCCCAGGGCCTTAAGGTCAATCACGCTCCGCAGGGCCCGGCCGATTAACCGCTGGATTTCATGGGTACGGCCGGTCAGCTTGCCCCTGGCCGCCTCGCGCACATTGCGGCTCTGGGTGGAGCGCGGCATGAGCGAATATTCGGCACTCACCCAGCCTTCACCCGACCCCTTTAAAAAGGGCGGGACTTTATCCTCAATGGTTGCAGCACAGATAACCTTGGTATCACCAAACTCCACCAGCACTGAGCCTTCAGCATATTTTAAATAATTGCGGGTAATCTTAACTTGCCGCAGTTCGTTCACTGCCCGTCCGTCTGCTCTGGTCATAATGACCTCCTCAAAGAATAGATATTTTTTAGATTTCTTCCAGTGTATCCTGCTCTTTATCCTGAAGGTAGTAGTGATCGTGCCGGCCATCTTGTTTGGCATTATGTACGGCGGCCTGGGCCTGACGCCGGCAGACGCCGCAGCTTTGGCGGGGAATAATAGCGGCAAAAGCCGACCTGCTGCCGCCGGCCCTGCTGTCAGCCTGGGTAGCTACAGTCTGATAGCCCTGACAGAATGGGCACTGCCGTACTGTTTCCTGCTGTTGTTCCTGGATGCCGCTGTCGTCATAGTAGATATTCCGCCGGCGCTGCCAAAGGTCTCCGGCTTTGGCAACAGCCTCACGCTTAAGTTCGTCCCGCCGGCGCCAGATGTCCTGCCACTCTGCTACCAGCTTGGCAATATAGCGGGTATTGGTTTCTGACTGGCGCGGGCAGCGGGCAATATCAGGCTCCACCACCCGGCTATAGTCCAAACCGGCCATGGCCAGGATGATACCGGTATTTACATAGGGAAGGGCATCTTCGATGGCATAGCCGCCCTCCAGCACGGCAATATCGGCGCCCAGCTTTTCCGTCAGCCGCGCATAGCCCTGGGCTGTAATCGCCATATTGGCCAGCGGGTCGCTATAATGATTATCCTGCCCGGCCGAGTTAATAATCATGTCCGGCTTAAAATCTTCCAGCATCGGCAAGACAAGCTGATCAAGCACAACATGCAGGCCCTGGTCCGTGGTGCCCGGCGGCAGCGGGATGTTAACGGTGGCGCCGAATGCGCCGGGACTGCCCAGCTCGGACATGGCCCCGGTCCCCGGATACAGCGTCCGGCCATCCTGATGCAGCGATATAAACAGAGTGTCCGGATCATGATAAAAAACATCCTGCGTGCCGTCACCGTGATGAACATCGGTATCCACGACCGCCACCCGGTTAAGGCCATAATGGCGCCGGAGATATTCTACCATAACCGCTTCGATATTGATAGTACAAAAGCCCCGCGTACCATGAACCACCCGCATGGCGTGATGCCCGGGCGGCCGCACCAGGGCAAAGGCGCTGTGTACTTCCCGGCGCATAACCGCCTCGGCGGCGGTTATGGCCCCGCCGGCCGACACCAGGTGAGCATCGGTAATCAGCTGGGCCAGCCCCGGCACACCGATATGGACACGCTCGGCATCCTGCAACCGGGCCAGCCGGGGCCGGAATTCCTTAATATTCGGCAAATCCAGCAGCCCTTCTTCCACAATCTGGTCCCGGGTATAGAGCAGACGCTCTTCGCGTTCCGGATGCGCCGGTGTTATCGCCCAGTCAAAAGCCGGAAAAAAGACTAACCCCAAAGATTTTCCGCTCATACTCCCGCCTCCCGCACCCGTACCGGCATCAATACGCCGGGGGTTGCCTGCAGCCTGCAGGTCATAATCTTGCCAATGGTCGTAAACCCGCGAATTACATTAAATTCTTCCTCATAGATCCGCTCACTGTGAGCCGCCGCCTCAGCCATGCCGCCCGCGGCCGCCCGTTCGCCCAGATGGACAGCCGCCGCCGCCCAGGCTTGCTGTAACGTAAAATTCTTTTTATCAACCGGCCGCTTGATGCCCAGCTCCGGCACAGTATAAAACCCCTGGGCCGTATCCGCCCGCAGGGTAATTTCCGTTGTCGACCGGGCTGACGCCGCCCCCACCGCATTAGCCACCATATATCCCGGCGGCACCTGCCACGGCAGTTCCAGCTGCTCAGCCACCAGCGGCGCCAGCCCCAGGGCGGCACCGCCCACACCGATAACCAGCTCCGGCTGATAGACTTCGCCAGCGATAATATCTTCCACTTTATACACCGGTTTTTCCGCCTGCTCAGTCAGCATCGCCCTTATTGTCCGGCTCACAACACCTGTGGCCACACGCAGCGTTGCCCAGGCAGCATCTTCCGGCGTCTGGCCGTCTGCCGCCACGCTGGCCATCGCCTGCCGGGCCAGCGCCGGATTGCCGTAGTCAATCAGACCGGCTACCCGCAGCGCATCCGCGACCGCAGGTTCCGTGCCGCCGTTGCTCATCGCCGGCCCGCGGCGCATCGGCCCCACCGCCAGGCTGCCATTTTCCCGGCGGACATAACTGTCACCGCCAATCCCCACTGACCGCAGCCAGAACGAGCGTATCGCCGTCGGATAGCCGTTGACAGCCGCCCCGCCTGGCGCCAGCAGCGGGACACCGTGCTGCCATAAAGCGATATCGGTGGTTGTGCCGCCGATGTCCAGCGACACTGCCGGCCCGGCCGGCGCCGCCAGGGCCATAATCCCCAGCACACTGGCCGCCGGGCCGGTAAACACAGCCTCGACCGGTCTGGCTTTAGCCGCCGCCAGCGGCAGTGTGCCGCCATCCGCCTTGAGGATATAGACCGGAGCGATGAGCCCCCGTTCCGTCAGCGCCGTTTCCATGGCCGCAGCAAACCGGGAGAATATTCGCCAGACGGCAGCATTATAATAAGCGGAATTAATCCGCCGGAGATAATTTAATGAGCCTGAAACCTGGGCCCCCAGTGAAATACAGGCCGGGTTCAGCTCCTCCGCTACCCAGCCGGCTACCAGCTGTTCCTGCAGCGGATTGCGCACAGCAAACTTGCCGGCCACGGCCGCCACGGCCGTGCCGCTTAACTCCCGGCAGGCGGCCGCAACCTCGGTCCGGTCAGGGGCCGCCTGCTCCCGGCCGCGATGGTCGGTATACCCTGACAAAAAATAGGGAGACGCCGGCACCAGGCCGGTAAGATTAAGCCCCGGCCCGGCCATGAGCAGCAGGGCGGCTTTATCGGTTGTCCCCTCGATCAGGGCATTGGTCACAATCGTTGTTGATAAGGCCACCCGCTTTATCCGGCTGGCGTCCAGGCCGGCCAGCACCTTATCAAGCGCAGTCACAATACCGTTTAACAAAGCCGAATGCGTAGTCGGCGTTTTTCCTGACGCCATTATGCGGCCGTCGGCAATGATTACGGCATCGGTAAAGGTTCCACCCACATCAATTCCCAACAACAAACTGTTCGCCTCCCAACACTTGCGGCCGGCTATTTATATACAGCACAGCCAATTGCCCCGTTAAGCTGAGGGTGGGCCGGCACAACCACCTCCAGCCCCATTTCCCGGGTAATAAACTGCTGAATTGCCCCCCCTAAGGCCACGCCGCCGGTAAACACAATTATATCGCTCTTCAGGGCATTCAGCATGGGTTTTATCCGTTTATAGATCGTGTAATTGACACCGGCAGCCAGCTCCGCCACACTAAAGCCCTCCACAATCCGCCCAATCAGCTCGGACTCGCCAAAGATCGCGCAGGTGGCACTGAGTTCGACCGGCTGCTCACTATAGTCGGCCAGCTCGGCCAGGCCAATCCCCAGCACAGTGGCCATGTTTTCCAGATAGCGGCCGGTACTGGCCGCACACTTGTCGTTAGTCTGGAAATCCACCATCCTGCTGTTGCGTACTTTAATCACCTTGCTGTCCTGACCGCCTAAGTCCAGCAAGGTAAAGTCAGTCAGGCCGGTTTGCGCAATTGCGCCCAGCATATGGGCTTTTAGTTCCGGAATGACCGTGGCCCCCACAATATTAATAGTATTGCGCCCATAACCGGTGGCAGTCAGCTGTGCTACCGCCGGCAGGCCCAGGGCGGCAAAATCCACAGCCAAACCGCGGTCCGTCCTGTGACCGTACTCACGGTAAAATGTGGCAGTCTCATAAACAGTAGCTGCGGCCAGTTGTTGTGTGTCGGCCGCCATAACCACCACTTTAACGCTGCGACTGCCTAAATCTATGCCGCATCGCATACTATTCCTCCTTTACCGTCCTGGTTTAACGCAGCATTTCCAGGAAGCTGTCAAGCCGCAGTCTGGTTCTGGCATCAAGCCGCCCCGGATTATCGCCCTCGATCGTCAGAATAGGCACCGCCAGTTTCTGCCGCAGAATCATATCCTCAATTTGCCGGAAACAAAAACTCTGCACATAATGAATAATACCGTCAAGGTTGCGGCGCTCAATCTCGGCCTCAATATCCTTGATGCGCCCAAATACGCCATAAGGGTAGGTATACAGCCGGTATTGCTCAACAAGGTCAGCAGTGGCAAACGGCATGGCAAACTGGCGCTGCACCTCATTAAAGACAACCCGGGCCCCCATCGTTTCCAGGTAAGGATATAAATCAGTAAAGATTGGCGGCACGCCGATATAGCCCAGCCGCAATTCCTCAGCATATTCACAGGCATTGCCGGCCACAGTCAGGAACCGGTCCACATCCTGGGCAAAAACACCGGCATCACTGTTGAAATCACTGCAGCTTACCTGATATAAGTGATTATTAAAACCATTTACCGTATTGGCCTGCCAGGTCAGCCGGTCAATCTCAGCCACTTGCAGACGCAGCTTATCCAACTGTTTTTTAACGGCGTTAACCGCTGCCCAGTCTGTCCCCAGGACGTCCATAAGTTTTTCCATTTGCAGTTTTAACAGGTCATAATCACGGTCAAAGGGATAGGCAAAGGGAATGGTTTCGACCCCGGCCAGCTCATAGGTCTCCATCAGGGCATGGGTGTTGCTGCAATCCCCCTGCGTAACGGCGATGACCTTATCAATACCGCCAAAACCGGCATTTAGTTCCTTATTAACCACAACCGCGTATAATCCCTTTATCCAGCCGCAAATATTCCGGGGATAACCGGCCTCCTCGGCCGTTTCCACCATGCGCCCGGCGTCGGGGCTGGTAATAAATATATTGTTTAAGTCAACAGGGGTATGCCCTGCGGCCAGAATAATCTCGACCGGCACAGTAGTCGTAATGCCGATGCGGGCCATATCAATCACATCTCCTATTGGTAAGTTGACACTCCCCCTGACTAAAAGCCGGGGATTCTCGGGTGCTGAAACGCCAGGCGATTAAACACCACCGGTGCTTAGTAAGCAAACGCCGGGCTGGCACATAGATATTTAAAACAGAGGATAGACTGCCTACCCTCTGTTTACGGAAAAAAGCAAAATTTATTGTCCTGTTGCCCGTTGGGCGGCTGAGCCGTAGTTTTTGATAATCACGATCGGTGTCTTTTGACTGGCATTGCCAAACGGATTATCAATGAGGAGCCGGGCAATCTCTTGCGGATTAAGCCCCGGGGTAACCCCCAGTACTGCCGCCCGCTTGAGATCGTTGACATCGGCTACAACCGCCCCATAACAGCCCAGACGTTTTTTGATCGCCTCAGCCACACCGTTAGGGTCAGCCGGACCGTACACCAAATATTTATCAAACGGCGGCATCGTTCCGGTCACATCATCAATCAAAGCCGCCTGTTCACCGGCCAGTTCATAAAAGAGGCCGTGCCTGCCTACCAGTTTGCCCAGCATCCCCAGGAACATGGCCCAGGCAACCCGGCCGCTGCCTTCGGCATTCATGGCCGCCTGCATGCCATATACGGAAGACAAACTGCCTTTCTGCGGCACAAAGCGGCACAGTATCCGGGCTAACAGCGACGGCTGGAGCTCTTCCGGCCGCACGATCCGCCCCTGAGTAATCGCCACAACACTTTCCGCAACCGACACAACGTCATTGGGGCCGATATCCTCTTTTGCATAGTGCTCAATAATATCAACAATATTATCTTTATCGGTAAGAATCCGGGTTGGTACCGGTTTTAGCGCTAAGGCCTGCTCTGTCATATCTATCCCCCCCTATCTGACTGCAGCTTGCTGCCCGGCGGCAAGAGCCTTGTGGATTTCAGCCGCTGTCATTACCAGCCGGTTTTTATCAATATACCAGGGGCTGCGGGCGACTACCTGAAAAATAATATCAATCGGCATATCAACCATATCCTTAAGGGCCTCCCGGATGTCGCCGCTTTTGGCGGTGAAGGTTACGGTTAAAATAACAGCCCCGCCGGTATTGAAAGGAACAATATAGGCTTCCCAGTAACCATCACTGCGGTTCGCGCTGTTCAGCGTCAGCCGTACATCAGTATCAACGGCGTCAAATTGCTCGCCCGGCAAAAAATGACGGGGAAAAACATCCATCAACGTACCATCCTGCGTACCATTATTGACAAATGGCACCGTGGCCTTAAACGTTGCGGCCGCCTGGGTAATTTCCGCAAGCGTAAAATCAGTACGCTGATCAACAATAAATTGGAAATGAGCATCACCCTGGTTGGCAATATACAGCCAGACGGCCACCGCTGCCCCTGCCACGAGAATCAGTAAAACAGCTAAAACTTCCATACTAATGCCTCCACATCGGGTATCGGCCAGGAAACCCTTGTATTTTAAACTTCCGAATAATACGCCTGTAAATTAACCAATGCAAAACTCGGAGCCTGGCTCCGGGCCCGGGGAAAATCGATCACGCAGGCCGCCGCCCGCTTGGCCCGCGGCAAGTCAGCGGAAAAGCATAACCGCACCTGCCCCCGCGCCCGGGTGGCGAGCTTATCGGTGTGGGCCAGCTGAGTACGCGCCGCGGCTGCCGTTTCCCGGGCCGGATCGATAAGGACAACCGCCGGTCCCATAAGCTCCCGGATCAGCGGGCTGATAAACGGATAATGGGTACAACCGAGAATCAACGCATCAACCCCGCTGGCGGCCAGCGGCATAAGATACTCACGGGCGGCGGTTTCAATCTCCGGTCCGGACAGCTTTTCCTGCTCAATGAGGGAAACAAAGCTTGGACAGGGCTGGGCAAATACGCGGGCCGCCGGCGCCGCGGCCTTAATGGCCCGGGCATGATTGCCGCTATTGATAGTCGCCTCGGTGGCAATGACCCCGATTCGCTGCTTCCGGCTGGCGGCCAAAGCAGCAGGCACGCCATTGTCCACCCCGATCAATAAAAACGGAAACTCTGTTTTGGCTTGCTCCAGACCAAGAGCAGTCATCGTGTTACAGGCCGTTATCGCCATTTTAACCTTTTGTCCCGCAAAAAAAGCCAAAATCTCCTGCATAAATCCCAGAATTTCTGCTGGCGGCCGTGAGCCATAAGGGGTACGGGCAGTATCGCCAAAATATATTATATCTTCTCCCGGCAGCAGGCTAAGGACCTCTCTGACCACCGTCAGCCCGCCCAGCCCGGAATCATAAATCCCGATTGGCGCATTATCTCCCAATGACGCCACCTCCTATCAAGTTAGTCTCCCTTGGCGCCATATATAATATGCAAAAGACAGGGATTGTTGCAGCAGTGTCGTCAACAACCCTTATCTGGCAGCGAGCTGCTTATTTTTTTAAAATAGTGGTCCGGCAGACGGACAATTTTCCCCTGTCTGTTAGTAAAAGCATTTTGCGTACGGCCTGTAGCCAGCAGGGCGCCGTCATGCTCACGCAGCACCCGGTAGGTAAACACCATCTTTACTTTGGACATTTCCGCCAGCACCGCTTCGATAACTATAATATCATCAAACCTGGCTGACAGGCGATATTTGCAATCTACATCGGTAATCGGAAAAACAATATCCTCAGCCATTAAATCGTTAAGCAGTACCCCGGCCTGCCGCAAATACTCCACCCTCGCCATCTCAAACCAGCGAAAGTAGTTGGCATGGTGGACCACGCCCATCATGTCTGTTTCCACAAATCTGACCTTTTCCCGTACTGTAATCATCAGCTATCCCGTTCCTAAATTAATTGATTATAAAAAACTTGGTTTGTGGCAAGTCCCTCAGGACGCCGGCAGAAGCCACCTGTGCCCTTTAGGTATAGATTTTTCTTATCCTTAAGATTCTGGCTGCGAAATGGGGTAAGAAAAAAAGCACGCTATCAGCATGCTGGTAGAAGAATTTACGTATTTATTGTACTTTTCTTGGGCATTTTTGTCAATGGCGGATTAGTCATTAAACGGGGCAAACTAATCGGGGAGGTGAAAAAACACATGCCAGTATACCGCGTTATTATTGACGGCCGGGAAACCGGTGAGTCTGTCATTGCCGGCAATTATGCCGACGCCTATTTTGAAGTGGCCAGCACAATGCCGCTTACCTACCAGACTGATGTAAAACTAGTAGCCGTCGAGCAAGCCCAGGACAAGCCTTAACGGCACACCGCCGGGGATTGTGGCTGCTGTTGCCGCCGCCATGGCTATATTTTAAATATAGTCCGATTGTCCTATTGACGTGAGGCATCAAGTCCATTATAATGTAATTGAGAATGATAATAATTTTCAATTGATAGGAGTGATATTATGTCAGTATTTATCGTCGGTGCCGATGTGTTAGGCAATATACCTTCCAATCTTTCCAAAGCAGGTGTCAAAACGCTGTTGCATTTTAAAGGTCGCAAGCGGATATCTGAGGATATTCAAATACCGGCCAATACCGATCTGGTCTTAGTGATAACAGATTACATATCCCATAATATCGCCGAATTAATTAAACGCAAAGCCAAAGAAGCTTCTTTACCGGTTGTCTTCTCCAAACGCTCCTGGAGCCATCTGCAGGAAAAGATTCAGCCTTATATGGTGAAATAGCATGGCCAACAACAGCTTAGTTAACTGTAGGCAGGATTGTCCTTGGCAATCTGCCTGTGAAATATCTAATGTTTAATTATTCGCTGATATTTTTAAACGCCGCCGGCACAGCGCTGCGGCCGGAGCCGGCCCTGCAGTTTTCTCTGTAATTAACAGGCGAGCTGCCGAAACCAACTATACCCCTGCGGGCGTGTCGCCAACCGTTTAAAAAACGCCAGGCGGCCCGCCTTTTTCCGCCCCGAACCGGAAAAAGCATAACTTTGCTTGCAATTGCCCGGAAACAAGCTCTAATCGGAAATATATGGAAATCGAAAGTGTCGCAAGCACTTCCAGGCCCGCGCCAGGTGAACCAAGCACCTACACGTAACAGTCAAGCTGTCCACGACGACGTTACTATTATACACCGCGCTTCTGCCGCAAGACAAGCGGGGAGCCGGGTATAAAAGGAAGGACGTTGCCGGCAGGCTCCGGCTGTGAGTGCGACTGGACGCAGCAAAACATTCAGCCTCTCCTGATCGCCAATTGCCGGCAGCAAGGCAGCCATTTGGGCTGGCCGGTTTGCGCCCTTGCTGGACCTGCCGGGCAGGTCCGGTTTGTTGGGATTGATGAGGATATAGCAGACATCAAAGCCAAGCGCATGTGTAGGGTAAAAAACCTCGCATGCGCTTTTTGATTTCCCCCTGTAAAAAGCTGACGGCAGGGCTGCCCTGCAGCCTCTGCCCCAGCCCAATAGGGGGTATATATATAGAACCCGGCTCAAGCCAACGGTCTGCGCTACCGGACCCCGACGCCGGCCGCCACTCTGCCGGCCGGGCCGCAGGCGCCAGGCGGCGGGCGGGCGCTACCGGCCCGGGGCCGGACAGGAGGACCGGGTTATGCTAACAAGGATGTTAATCCAGGCTTTTAACCGCTACATTTTTGCCAGAGTCGATCATATCCTCAACCTGGCCGGCACCAACGATGCCGGCTACAGTAAAGCGGCCCGGGAAGGCGGTCCCGCCTTTGGTCGCCGGCTTTCCCTCTGATAAGTATTGTTTATTTTATTGTTAACAGCGAGACGCCCCGGCTACTGCCGGGCTGCGTCGTCGCTTTTTCTTTGGGGCTCGCTTAGGCTGGCCCCATTTATTTATTTGCCCTGACAAGCCGCCATAACCCCCGTAAATATTAACAGTTTATTAACTTTAAACAGAGACATTCAGTAAACCAAACAAAATTCCAATAAATATCTGCCAGAATAGACTTAGGAAAAGTATCCAGGGACGGAAAATTTTTCACATGGTTGTGGCGTAAAGGAAGTCGTATATGAAATTGCTGCTGGTACATGACCAAGGGCAGTTGGTTGCCGCCTTATCCTGTTTATTATGTAAAAACGGGTTCCAGGTCAATTCTGCCCCTAATGGCGACAGGGGCGCCGCAATGGCCGGCACGGGCAGTTATGACCTGATCATCCTGGAGAGAATCCTCCCCCGCAAGGATGATCTGACCTTATTAAAAGAGTTTCGCAGTCAAGGCCATGAAACTCCAGTCCTGTTCTTAACAGCCAAGTCTACTGCCGCCGATCGCATCGCCGGCCTGGATGCCGGTGCCGATGATTACCTGACCAAACCCTTTACCGGCGAAGAATTGCTGGCAAGACTGCGGGCCCTGGCCCGCCGCAAAGACCGGAAGCTCCTGGGAACAACACTCTGTGCCGCCGGCTTCACCTTAGACCCTCAGCGGGGTGAAGTCATTAAGGGCGCCGCCACCTTTCAGCTGACCGCCAAGGAAACAATGCTGCTGGAGTTGTTAATGCGTAATTACCGCCAGGTGGTTACCAAGGAGTATATAGTAAAAAAAATCTGGGGCCTCTCCTCCCCGGCAACCCGGGCCAATGTTGACCTGTACATTCATTATCTGCGGAAAAAATTAAATATCCCGGGTATCAAGACCCTGCGGGGTATTGGGTATTCCTTGCAGGATACCGACATTGCCGAGGCCTCGTACGGCTGATGCCAAGCCCTTCAGGCCGCGGGGTCCGTTAGGGTAAAGCTTTTTCTTATCGCTTAGATATAGCATCGAATTTTTATAATTCTGATGGGGTTAAAAAACATCCACGGACGGATAATCATTCACAAGGTTGTGGCATTAAAAAGGATGTTTGGGATGAAACTGCTGCTAGTAGAGGATGAGAGTAGATTAGTCGACTCATTATCACATTTATTGAAAAGAAACGGCTATGTGGTCGATGCCGCTTTGGATGGCCAGACCGGGATCGATATGGCCTGCACGGGCGTCTATGACATTATTATCCTGGACCG
Organism: Sporomusa termitida; assembly: GCF_007641255.1. NCBI lineage: Bacteria > Bacillati > Bacillota > Negativicutes > Selenomonadales > Sporomusaceae > Sporomusa > Sporomusa termitida. The sequence continues at coordinate 1,163,306 of NZ_CP036259.1, read as the reverse complement.
GATGCTGCCTTATCAGGACGGCCTGGCCGTCCTGCGGGAATTCCGCAGTCTGGGCCATGACACACCGGTGCTTTTTCTAACGGCCAAGGATTCGCCTGATGACCGGGCCGAAGGCTTAAATGCCGGGGCCGACGACTACTTAATCAAGCCCTTCTTTTCCGTGGAATTACTGGCCAGGCTGCAGGCCCTCGCCCGCCGCCGCGGTAAGGAACTGACCGAAAACGTATTGGCTGCCGGTGACCTGGTGCTCAACCCGATGCGCTGCCAGGTAAGCAAAGCCGGCGAGATCATTCAGCTCACCCTCAAGGAATCCCAGCTGCTGGAGCTCTTAATCCGCAATTATGACCGGGTAGTGACCAAAGAGCAGATTATCCAAAAAGTCTGGGGCTATTACTCGGAAGCTGAATTTACAACCGTAAATCTGTATATTCATTACCTACGCAAAAAACTCAACATATCTAATCTAAAAACAATCTGGGGGGTCGGGTATTCTCTATATGCCAAGGATAAAGGGGCTGGTGCTGCGCATTAGCCGGCAACAGTCATTATCACGAACCATAATGCCAGGCCACCGGTAACACGCCGGTGGCTTCTTATTTTTGGCCGGGAAGCTGTATTTCTGTTTCTTAATACTTTTCTAACAGCTTAATAAACATTTGCTAAATAAACGGGGGCGATTTAATTAACAGACAAGCAGGAAAGGAGTGAATCCAGCTTTACCCGTTGCGAAAACGGCACGGATGCTAACACGCAAAATTCAAGGAGGAATTTATTATGGGAATGGTAATCAACACCAATCTGTCCGCTCTGAACACCTACAATCAGTTAAACAAAAACAACGGTCTCATGAACTCGTCCCTGGAGAAACTGTCCTCCGGCTACCGCATTAACAGTGCCGCCGACGATGCCGCCGGCCTGGCCATCTCCGAAAAAATGCGCGGCCAGATCCGCGGTCTCGATCAGGCCAGCGCCAACGCCCAGGATGCGATTTCCTTAGTGCAAACCGCAGAAGGCGCCCTGGACGAATCCACCAGTATCCTCCAGCGGATGCGCGAACTGGCGGTTCAGGCTTCCACCGACACCTTAACCGATGATGACCGCACTGCCGTGCAGGATGAAATGACCCAGTTAACCTCAGAGCTGAACCGGATTGGCAATACAACCGAATTTAATACCAAAAACCTGCTAAAAGGGGACGGCCAGACAAATCTAACAGCCACCAAGCTGGTTACTGACGGAACATTGGGCGTGGGAACCGGTAACACTGCCGGTAAAACCGACTATACGCAGGCAACCCAGACAGCTACAGTTGGAACCGCTGCTGCTGCCGGCGATACCGCCACATTTACCATTAACGGTGAGTCGTTGAAAGTTACCTTTACAGCCAGCGGCTCCGGCACTGCCGACAATACCGGCTATGAGGTGACTGCCAACAGCGCCAGTGTGGCTATTGACGGGACGCCTACTGCCGCAACTACCGCAGCCGGCTTAGGCAGCGCTTTACAGGAAATGATTAACGCCAACAGCACGCTGAAAGGCAATTACACCGTCACAGTTACAGGCGACGCTGTAGCCATTACTGCGGTGAAAACTGATGATGGCGGCACGCTGGACGGCGCCAAAGGCAATATTGCCGCCGCCACTGCAAGCGGTACTATCGCTTTGACTGGTGCCACCGCCAGTGTCGGCACCACCACCTATACCCAGGCAACGAAAGCCATTGATTTCACTTCCCTGGAAGAGACTGATGCAGCTACAACCGATGCCAACATTAAGGCCCTGGTGGGGACAGGCCTGACCATCAACGGCACTCAGATTGAATTCTACAATGCCGATGACGGCGCCTACACCGGCAGCGCCATTGGCGTTAATATCAGCACCGCACTCGCGGCCGGCTCGTATACCGACAAAGCCGATGAGCTTGTGAAAAACATCGTGGCCCAGGTAGGTACTAAAATTGACGGTGTTGTCCTGAGCCAGGACGCCACTACCGCCAGCAAGCTGGTCATTACCGCCGGCAGCGATTCTCTGGGTGAAGCCGGCAACAGCATTACCGTTAAAGACGGCGGCGTGCAGGAGGCCTTCAAGGCAACCTTCCAGATCGGTGCCAACACCGGCCAAACCATGTCCCTCAGCATTAATGACATGCGTTCCCAGGCCCTGCTGGTGTCTTCGACAGCCTCCGGCAGCAGCGTTACGGTAAAAGACAATGACGGCAATGATGTAACCGCTACCTATAAAGCCGTATCGGAAGTAACTGACGGGACTTCAGACACCAATACCGAGTACGCCCTTGACGTCTCCAGTGCCGACAAAGCAACAGCCGCCATTAGTGTTATTGATGCCGCTACCAGCACCGTATCCGCTGAGCGCTCCAAACTGGGCGCCGTGCAGAACCGTCTGGAGCACACCATCAACAACCTGACGACCTCCAGCGAAAACCTGACTTCGGCCGAATCCCGCATTCGTGATGTTGATATGGCTTCCGAGATGGCGGAGTATACCAAACTGAGCACCCTCAACCAGGCTGCCACCGCCATGCTGGCGCAGGCCAACCAGCTGCCCCAGCAAGTATTGTCTCTCCTGCAATAACAACAGGAATAGGAAAAAAACTCCCCCTTCCTTAGAAGCGGGGAGTTTTTCCTGCGACCACTGGGGGAACAAAAATCTCACTTCGAGTCGAAGTGAGATTTTTGTTCAGCCTCTGGCATTAAAATTGGCCCCTGCCGCCATTACCGTCCACTGCTGAAGATAGCGGCCTTTGGCCTGACGCAGTACCTTGATGTTATTGAGTTCCGCCGCAATCTGCCGATGCTCGACCAGCGCTTCCCGGAGAACCTGATCACAAGCAGTCAGGGCCGCTTTTTGCTCCTTTTCGATGGCAGCAGCCATTGCTTGCAATTCAGCGGAGTATTGGCAATGTTTATCACCTTGCAGCTTAGCGTTGACAGTAACAAGTTCATCGATCAAAACTGCCCGTTCTCTGAGCAGGCGGTTCAGCCCCCTTAGCTCCCGCCTGCGGACAAAACGGCTTTGCGTTGCCGTATTGGTATTAAGCTTTCTGATAATCGTGAGTTTCCTGCCTAAAAGCTCTTTACTATCTCTGTAAAGCATCAGGTCACCTCCTGTCAGGACGAAAGATACGAAGACAGAGCCGACAGCTGGGCATTCATGGTGCTGATATATGTTTCCAGTGTGGTATACTGCGCATAAAGCTGGTCTTCTTTATCGTCCAGTCTGTTTTCTTCCTTAGTAATCCGCTTCTGCAGCGCTTCCAGCTGCTCGGTAAGCATGTTGTCGCTGGCCGATGTGTCATTTTCCGTCCCGGCCTTTACCAGCAGCAACCCTTTATTGCCATTACGGTCGCTGATTGTGGAAATATTATCCTGCAGGATATCGTAGATGCGGTAAGCGATCCCCTCTTCACTGGCACGTACAGCCCGGGCACCGGCATTGAGCTTACGCACCGAGGTAGTGCCGGGATAGCTGGCAGAAGTCTGCGTGAACAACGTCATAACACCTTCCGGGTTACTCTGGATAGCCTCCTTTAGCGTGTCTTCGTCAATGTACAGCTTCCCCTTCTCGTCATAGGTGCCTGTGGTAATGCCAATACTGGTAATACTGGTGGCAAGCCCGGCAACAGAGTCAATAATCGCATTGCGCATATTGCTCAGAAAACTGCGCAGGGTTGTATCCCCGGTCAATAATCCTACCTTGGCCTTTTTCTCCCAGCTTGCTATTTCGTCCTCCGACATTTCCGCCTTTTGGTCTTCGGTCAGCGGCGGATAATCAGAATCATAGGCTTCTGACAGCAGGCTGTTCAGGGAACTGATCAACTCATTATAGGCATCGACAAAACTGGTAATATTATTGTAAACAGTATCGACGTCCTGGGCCACACTGACAGTGGCTTCTTCCGTGGTTTCCTTGTTCAAAGTATAGGTAATACCGTCCACAGTAACTGTATTCGAACTGCGGGTCAGACTGACGCCGTCCACGGTCAGCTTGGCATCCACCCCGGCTACGGTTTCCCGGCCCAGGGCGGCCGTCAAAAAACTGCTGCCGGTCTCGGTAACCGCCAGCGTGTTGCCAGCCCCGGTCTTATCCGCCGTCAGCACCAGTTGATCGGCAAGTGCGTCATATTTCATGGTAACGCCGGCGTCGCTGTCATTGATTTCTGTCAGCATTGCCGCCAGCGTCACATCCTGGTCAAAAGCAAAACTAACCCCATTAATGGTCAGAGCAACCTGCCCATCGCTGTCAAAGTCGAAACTGCCGGCCATCGCGGCGGCCATTTCGGCCAGTGTGCTTGCGGTATCAATCCGGTTCGCGGCCCCGGCGGTCAGGCCCAAATCGCTCAACGCGCTGTCACTGTCGGCATCACTGATACTTATGGACTGGACACCGCTATCGTCAGCCGCAGCGATCGTAAGGACACCGTCACTGTCAGCCCCGACTGCCACTTTGCCGCCGCCGACAGCCGTATCGACGGCGGCCTGCAGCCCGTCGACATCAGTGACAGTGTCCGCCAGGACAATCGTGTAGTCAGTGCCGTCGACAGTCATAACGAAACTTTTTCCGGCTGCCGCCGTGAAGCTGGCTTGCGCCGTCCCCTCAATGTCCTTGGACAGGCGGCCGCTGGTCTGCTTGGCTGCCGCCGTAGCCAGCTGGCTGACGCTGATGGTGTGCGAGCCCGCAACCGCATCACTGCTATAAGCAGCAGTAACCGCGCTGCTGCTGCTGCTGACGGAAAAGGCCTGGAAGGTACTCTTCCGCATAATACTGCTGCTCGAAGTCACATTGAAGTAGGTATTGGCAAAGGTCTGGATATCACTGATTACATCGCGGTAGGCTTCTTGTTTCCATTCAATTAACTGGGCCTGCTGATTAAGCCGGTTTAATTTCGTTTTCTCAGCAGCCATAAGCTGTTCAACGATAGAATCCACGTCAATGCCGGATGACAGCCCGGTAAGCCTGGTCGTGCCATTGACGGTGGTTGTCGTGACTGTTCCGCTGGAACTGGCCATGTAACTCCCTCCTCCTTTAGCTGCCAGATCTACGCCAGATAATCCAGCAGCGATTTACTCATTACTTTGACACCGACAGACAAAGATGCTTCGTATACAACCTGAGCTGTCGCCGATTCGGCACTGGCTGCGGCTATATCAACATCCTCATTACTGCTCATTATCTCCTTATAGGTTGTATAGTCATTAGCAAGCCGGTCCCCCACCATGCTCACATAGTTCATACGGGCCCCCAGATCCGCCTGCGCTGCCAGAATTGTGTCCAGATTTGCTTCAATATCATCAAGACAGCTTGTTAGAGCCTCGCCGTCGCCACTGTCAAGCCCGGCCAACACCTTGGCAAAGGTCGCGAACAGATTGCTGTCGCCGGTACCGGTTACAGCCTGGCCTTCCACATTGATGCTGACGGCACTGCCATAGCCAATATTGGCTTTGATGGCCTGCTCTTCGCCGTTATCGGTGAAATCGCTGACCAGCTGGCCCTTGAACAGCACATTATTATCACTGTCCAATGAATATGGCGCCACATCGGTAGCATAGCCGCCAAAAACATAGCGCCCGCCGTAGGTGGTATTTAACGCATCTACCGCCGACTGCTGCAGCTGGGTGACCTCTTCTTTGATGGCGCTCAGATCAGAGCTGTTAAGCGTACCGGTTGAAGCAGCTTTAACCACCAGTTCCTTCAACTGCTGCACAATCGTATCACTAAGGTCACTCAAAGCACTGTCAGTCACCTTCTGCCAGGAGGTAACATTATTCACGTTTTCCTGAAATTGCTCGACCCTGGCAACATAGCTGCGATAGCGGATGGCCCGTGAGGCCACCACCGGATCGTCGGACGGCTGCTGGATCTTGGATTGTGTCGATACCTGCGCCTGCGCTTTGCTCAGCCGCTCCATATTTTTATTGATACTCCGTACAGAAGCGTCAGTCATCATTATGTTAGTAATACGCACAATAGTCCTCCTCCCTTACTCGGTATTAACCATGCTGATGGTCGTTTGATAGATTTCCTGCCAAACAGCAATCATCTGCGCCGAGGCGTTATAGGCCGCCTCATATTTAGTCAGATTAGCCGTTTCCTCGTTAAGGGAAACACCGGCTACCGACGCCCGGCGGGTATCAATATTTGTGACAAAGGAGCTCTGTTTATTGGTCATCGTCTGGGCGTGCTGGCTGGCTGTTCCCAGTGTCGAAACGATAGAATTAATAAAATCTTCCGCCGTACTGTTGCCAAACAGCTTGGATTCTTCACATAATTTAATCAACGCATTCATGTTTTCATTATTATCGGTGCCACCATCGGCCGCGGAAGCAGCCGCAATTTTATTAGTATCGGCCAGTACCGCCGCCGCTACGGAGATGTTCGCCGCCGTAATGCCGGCTGCCGATTCACTGGCGGCAAAAAACGCAACACCGGTCGAACCGTCCAGGCCATAGCCGCTGCTATGGGCAGCATTGAAAGCTGCGGCAAAGGTGCCGGCGAATTGGTCCAGGAGATTACTGTAATAGCTGATTCCCTTATACTGGGAGCCGGTACCATCGCCATCCCTTAAATCAAAACAAGCCTTTAGCAGACCGCCTTCCGGCGCAAAATCTGCGCCGGTGTCCTGCCACCGGATACTATACATACCAGCCCCGTTCTCGTAGCATTCCAGTTGCTTGGCCTGGTCATTGCTGACCAGAGTGATTCCGCTTATGGCAACCGAGAATTTGACATCGTCCGCCCCATTAGGCAGGGTGCCAACAACAGTTTGTGTGACCTCAACATCGGCTAAACCGGACAGCTGGTCAATAAGCAGTGTCCGCTGGTCCTCCAGTTCGTTGGTCGAAGAACCGGCTGCGGCCGCTACCCGGATTTTTGCATTTAACTCGGCGATTTGGGTAGCATAAGCGTTTATTTGATCGACTCCGGTCTTCACCTCAGAGTTGATATCCTCCTTAAGCTGAGATAACTGGGAGGATACTGTATTCAGATATTCGCAGACAGCCACACCGGCCTCTTTCATGGCCGCCCGGGTTGCCGCACTGGTCGGGTCTGAGGCCAGGTCCTCCATGGCCGCATAAAAATCCTCCATGACCGCACTAAGTGAGCTGTCATCCGTGGCCCCCATAACCGCTTCAATCTGGCTTAACATATCTGATTTAGTCTGCAGCTCGCCCAGCTGTCCGGTTTCCCGCCAGTATTTCTGGTCAAGCCGGAAGTTACGGATATGTGTAACCGAGGTTACCTCAGAACCGGCGCCGACATAGTTGCCGTTGTAAACGGCAGCAGGCCCTACGGCCTGTTGATTGACTACCTGCCGGGAATACCCCGTAGTATTGGCATTACTCATATTATTGCTGGTAACCGCCAGCGCCGCTGCGCTTGTGAACAATCCCCGCGTGGAAATACTTAGTCCGGCGAATGTCGATGCCATTCCCCCACCCCCTGTCATCCTAATTCTTCAATCAAATCGCCGATCAGGTTGTCAATCGTGCTTAATACCCGTGAGGCTGCGCTATAGGCAGTTTGATACTTAATCATATTAGACATTTCCTCATCAAGTGAAGCCGATGAGATTGACAGTCTCTGGTTATCAGCCTGGGTTGCCAACGTGGAATATACATCATAGGCGTTTGTTGCATTGCTGCCCGCAGTGCCCACCCAGGCAATGATTGATTGATAAAAACCGGTAAGATCCTGCGATAAGCCATTATATTGAAAAATCTTTTCATCAAGCAAACTGCTGATGGCGTTGGCAACCGTATTATCGCCGGCAGCATCGGTTGAACCGGCAGCAAGTTTATTGCTATTGGCCGCTATTTCCGGATTAACCTGGATGTTGCTGATACTCAGAGGCTGACCGGCATCCACAACGACAAAGAAATCGAGGCCGGTATTGCCCTCAAGATCAGTGCCGGCACTGTGGAGTGAGTTGATTTTGCCGGCAATCGTGGTGATCAGGTCATTTAACCCCTGCCGCAGCGTACTGATTGAACTGGTTGCCGTGGCGGTAAAGTTATAATTATCAGTATCACTGATTGCAGAAAACCCGCTTTGATCGGCTTCTTCCAGACAAGCCAGCAAAGAGCCGCCGGCAATTTTCGCCGTGGTTTGCGTGTTTGTCCAGGTTACCTGCAAAGGATTCGCGGTCGAACCGTCGCCGCTGATGCTTAAACTGTTGGCCTTCGTTCCGCTTACCAGCGCTACCCCGCCAATAAAGACAGCTACCATGCCGCTGCCTGCTTCCTGAGAACTGAAATTCGTATAGGCTGATAACTGATCCAGGAGGTCATCGCGCTGATCTCTTAGATCGCCGGCTTCGCCGCTGTTGGCTTCGGCTTTGGCAATTAGTAAATTCAAGGCTGATATCTGACCGGCAATCCCATTGATTTCATCAACTATATCCCCGGCTGCCGTAAGCGCATCGGCCTGCAATGACTGCAGCTGTTCGTCAATCTGGCTGAGGGTGTCCAGCAGGGAAGCAGCATTTTCCACTACTGACTGACGGGTGCTGACACTGCTGGGATCTGAAGCCAGATTATCCCAGCTGTCAAAGAAATTCTGGATAGTCTGCTGCAGGCCGTCGGCAGACGCGTCCTCATCAGACGCATCACTGATAGCGAACTCATCCAGAATTTCCTGGAGATAGTCCAGTGTGCCGCTTTTGCTTGACCAATACTCGACTGTCGTATTCTGCTGACGATAGGTATTATCCAGCAACTGGCTGCGGGCCCGCTTTACCTCGGCCACAGTCGCCCCGGTGCCGGCCGAATTGCTGCCGGCCGGGTCGTTGACAGTCTCGGTCAGGGCTATTGCCTGCCGGGAATAACCGGCAGTATCCACATTGGCTATATTATGGCTGGTGACTGTTAATGCCGCCTGGTTCACTCTCATGCCCGTAAGGGCGATGCTATAACCGCCAAATGTTGACCCCATGGCTAACCGACCATATTAATGGCAGCTTTCAGACACTCGTCGGCCGCACTGATTATTTTACTGTTGGCCTGATAGGCCCGCTGGGTAATCATCATCTCACTGAATTGTTCTGATAAATCCACATTGGACATCTCCAGCGTACCGGCGCTCAAGGCGCCGGTACCATTGGTCCCCGCCACCACACCACCGGTAAAATTACCTGAATTATTGCTGGCAACATATAAACTGCCGCCAATCTTCTCCAGCCCGGCCGGATTAGAGAAACTGGCCAGGGCAATCATGCCCAGCGGCTCGGTCTGGCCGTTACTGTAAGTCCCGTAGATAATTCCGTCGCTGCCGATAGTAAAATCCTCCAGCGTACCGGAAGCATAACCGTCGGTAGTATTAGTCAGGCTGTCGCTGCTGCTGGTGGCATAAGATGCCACTTTGGACAAATCCAGGGTAACGGTGGAGGCCGCCGCGCCGTTTGTTGGCGTCAGGTTAAGGGTAAACGAGGTATCGTAGGTATCATTGTCCACGATCTTGCCACTGCCGTCAAAGGCGATCGTACCGCTGCTGTTGCTTAAATTCAGCCCTGAATCGGCTGAGTCCGCTTCCCAATGCCAGGTTGTTACCGATTGGCCATCCGAGGTGGCAACCTGCGATTTATACAAATTTACCTGCACATCATAGCTATTCCCCAAGGCATCATATACCTGCAGCGTCGTCGTTGCGTCCGGATTGCTGCTGTCATAGTCGGTGCCGGCTGCCGCCACACTGGTGCTGGTTGTGTCGGTCGTGCCGTCAATAGCCCCGAACAGCTTGGCCAAGGTGGCATTGGTGCCGCCTAATTCAATGGCGGCCGTGCTGCCGGCAGCAGTGGAGGTCAGCTGAATATAGCCGTTGGCGCCGTCGCCGGCATTCCAGGCAGCGGTAACGCCGGCCCCGGCGGCATTAATATTATCAATAATGGTTTGTACCGTGTCGCCGGCAGTAATGGTGACACTGGTGCCGTTCACCGTAATAGTGCCGGCAAAGGTGGTGCCGGCGTCATCAGTTACCGCTGTCAGCCCGGTTGCGTTAAGGGTGGCATTGGCCGAGCTGCCGGTTGTTGCCGCCGCGGCCTGGGCATCGGCGCCGGAGTTTACGCTGCCGCTGACGGCAGCTGTCGACGTGGCCGCCGGCGCGCTGATCTTTTTATTGCCGGTATAACTGTCTGCGAATATATTGATTGGCTCCACGTCGGTCTGGGTATTGTAGGTATAAGTGCCGTCAGCATTTTGCGTACAATCCAGCCAGCCGCAGATTGTATACCCGTTTACGGTCAGATTGCCGCTGGCATCTACCCCGAAATTGCCGGCCCGGGTAAACTGGTACTCACCGCTGCCGCCGCCCTGGACGATAAAATAGCCGCTGCCGCTGATGGAAACATCGCTGGAGTTGCCTGTAGACTGGGTGCTGCCTGTGGTTATATTGGTCGCTACCGACGCGACGCTTACCCCGGTACCAATCTGCTTGGCATTGGTGCCGCTGGTACCGGTGGCCGCATTGGCTGCAGTGGAGCCACTAATTGTCTGGCTTAACAAATCGGCAAAACTTACTGTTTGTGATTTGTAGCCGATCGTACTCACATTCGAGATATTGTTGCCAATCACGTCCAGTTTCGTCTGTTGCGCTTTAAGACCGGAAACCCCCGAATAAATCGAAGTCATCATAAATACATTGCCTCCCAAAATTCTATTTCATCAGTCGTTCAGAAATAGATATCAGCCTCCCGCGCCCGGAGTCCAGCTGATTCCTTGCCCGCAATTTTAGAAAAACTTGGCTTATGCCAAGCCCTTTAGGACGCCGGCCAAGCCGCCTGTACCCTTTAGGGTATAGATTTTTTTCAGCCCTTAGATCAAAGCCTTGAATTTTTTATAAATTCTGCCGGGGTTAACAGGCGGCTTAGCTGCTTGCCTCAGCAACCTGGGAAACCGAGCTAAGTGTGATTTGCATGCTGCCAATATTCAGATAGGCAGTGCCGCTTTTGATCGAAACTGAATCCACTGTCCCGGTGGCGCTTGCGGCCGCGCCGGCGGCATCGGTTGTCGCATAGGTAACAGACTTGCCAATTAAGCCGTAGGCTTGGTAGGCATCCACGCTGTTACCAATTGTATTAAGCTTGTCCAATGTTCCAAATTGGGCCAGCTGAGCCACATATTCGGTACTGCTTACCGGATCCTGCGGGTCCTGGTATCTGAGTTCTGTTGCCAGCAGCTCGACGAAATCGTTAAAATCCAGTGAACTTGTTCCGGTGGTGCTGGTAGTGTCGGCCGCGGTGGTAGTCGGCGTTTTCCAATAGTTTGAAACTGAAGTTGTGCTCATATGTTTTCCTCCTTATGGTTGACTTAGTTTGTTGAGACGTTTAAAAACTTTTTTCAACAATATTTTCGCAAAAAAATGTTTAGATTTTATTTAGTGAATCAAAAGCAAAAAAATCCCCGGCAGTCTTTTTAACTGCCAGGGATTGAGTGTTTTGCGCCTAAGATTTATTAGCTTGTACCGTCTGCCTTGCTTGTGCTCATTTATTTCATTCATACCGGAGGGCCTCAATCGGGTCCAGCAAGGCAGCTTTGCGGGCCGGGTAGATACCAAAAAACAGGCCGATAAACACGGAAACGCCAAAAGCTGCCAGGATGGCCGCCCCCGATATGACAGTATTCCAGCCGGCCACCAGCGATATCAGCCGGGCCCCGGCAATGCCCAGGGTGATGCCGATCAGGCCGCCGGTAACGCCAATGGCGATGGCTTCGATGATGAACTGCAGGAGTATGTTTCTATAGGTCGCCCCTAATGCTTTTCTGATGCCGATTTCCCGGGTCCGTTCGGTTACGGAAACCAGCATAATATTCATAATCCCAATGCCGCCGACCACCAGCGAAATGGCGGCAACAGCGCCGAGAAACAGAGTAATTGTACCGGTGGTTTCCTGCATGGTCGTCATCAGGGCAGTCAGGTTGCGCACGGAAAAATCGTTTTCAACATTTGCCGCCAGACGGTGGCGGGCCCTTAACAAGGCAGTAATATCGGCCTGCACCTTATCCATTATTTTATCGTTTTCGACCTGAATGCTGATATTGTTGAGATAGGCCTGGCCAAGCAGCCGGTCCTGGGCAGTGGTCAGAGGCACCAGGACGATGTCGTCCTGATCCTGCCCCATCGAAGACTGACCTTTGCCGGCCAGCACGCCGATCACCCGGAACGGAGCCGTGCCAATCCGCACTGTCTTGCCCACCGGACTGGCGCCGCCAAATAAATTCGTGGCTACCGTCTGGCCAAGCACGGCCACCCGGGCCCGCGTGTTTTCATCACTGGTACTAAAAAAAGAACCGGTGTCTACCGTAAAATTCCGAATCTGCAGGAAATCCTGGGTCGTTCCCTGGATAGTGCTTTTCCAGTTTTGATTGCCGTAGATGATCTGAAACTGCTGGCTGACAGACGGTGCCACATAATTAACACCGGCAATCTCCCGGGCAATGGCCTGGGCATCCTGTTTTGTCAGCGTAATATTCGACCCGGCCGCCAGACGTACACCACCGGAGGGAGAATTAGCACCAGGCATAACAATCAGCAGGTTGCTGCCCAGACCGGCAATTGAGTTTTGCACCTTCTGCTGTACCCCTAAGCCGACCGATACCATCGCAATCACAGCCCCAACCCCGATAATGATGCCCAGCATGGTAAGCGCAGTGCGCAGCTTATTGGTCTTGAGCCCGTCTAATGCAATGAAGACACTTTCCCAGAACATGCTCCCACCCCCTGTTTAACCTCGTCTGTAAGGATTTTACCGTCCCGTACCTGGATAACCCGCCGGGCATAGGCAGCAATCTCCGGCTCATGGGTCACCATAATCACGGTGCGGCCTTGCTGGTTGAGCCGGCAGAAAATCTCCATAATTTCCCGGCTTGATTTTGAATCAAGGTTGCCTGTGGGTTCATCGGCAATCAGGATCGGGGGGTCATTGATCAGCGCCCGGGCAATGGCCACTCGTTGCCGCTGCCCGCCGGACAGCTCATTAGGCCGGTGATGGCTACGCTCGCCCAAACCAACCTCGGCCAGATTCTGTGCAGCCCGGGCCAGCCGGGTATGCTTATCGGCCCCGGCATAGACCAGGGGCAGCGCCACATTCTGCAAGGCCGGGATCCGTGACAAGAGATTGAAATTCTGAAACACAAACCCGATTTGCCGGTTACGGGCCGCAGCCAGTTGATCATCGGTCATTGCGGCCACTTCCACAGCTGCCAGCCGGTATGAACCGCTGCTGGGCCGGTCCAGACAGCCGATAATATTCATCAGGGTGGACTTGCCTGATCCGGACGGACCGATAATGGCGGCGAATTCACCGGCTTTAATGGTTAATGTCACCCCGGCCAAAGCCTGCACAGCCGTATCGCCCATAGGATATATTTTCATTATGTCTGTTAAAACAATACTCATGTTGCTCCCCTCTCCGGTACTTCATCTTTCTTAAAACCTGTAGTTTTTGAGAGATGAGATACAAGTGTCTTGGCCATGACACTAGATCGGCGGCGGCGGCCCCTGATTGGCATTGGTATTGGTCTGAATCTTGGCTGCCGGCAGGACAATGCGGTCACCCTCACTCAGGCCGCTGATAATTTCAATCTGCTCATCATCGCTCAAACCGGTTTGAACTGTGGTTTTCCGGCTTTCACCGGCAGTCATAACCTGTACATATTTTTGCCCTTTGTCTTCTTTGACAGCCGACAGCGGCACAACCAGCACATTCCGGCTTTCGCCGACATTAATCGTTACCCGGGCCGTCATGGTGGGATACAGTAATCCCGCCGGCAAATCAACATCCACATATACCGGATAATAGACAACATTGGATGAGGTGGTCGCTTCCCGGGATATTTTGGTCACTTTGCCGGTAAAGGTCTTATCGGTATAGGTATCCACGGTAAAGGACACCGTTTGACCGTCTTTTATCCGGCCGATATCGGTTTCATCGACCAGAACCTTAATCTGCATTTTCGACATATCGGCAATGGTCATAATCACCTGGGGCGTGGAAATACCCTGGGCAACAGTCTGGCCGGCAGGTGTCGGCTTGCCGATAACAACACCGTCAATCGGCGCTGTAATGACATAGTAAGCCAGTTGCGTTGCATAGTTGTCATAGTTTGACTGGGCGACGAGATAATTTGTCCGGTCGGCATCCAGCTGCTGAACCGACTGCCCGCCAATGGCGGTCAGCTGCTGACTGCGTTTATAGATGCCGGCATAGTTTGCCAGCTGGGCACTATATTGGGCGACCTGGGCTCTGACACTGGAATCATCCAGCACCAGTAAGACCTGCCCGGCTTTAACAAAATCATTTTCTTTCACATGTACCGCAGTGATTAATCCGGTTACCCGGGAACTGATTTCAACCGTATTGACCGCTGAAATTGTGCCGGTGGCGGCTACGGCGGCCTGGATATTGCCGCGTTCCACAGCAACGGCCGCCTCCGTGGCGGCAGGCAGGCTGCTTTTCCCGTGATACATCACCCCCCCGGCTCCGGCCAGCAGAACTGTCACAAGCACGGCCAGCCACTTTTTATATTGCTTAACTTTTTGCCAAATCAGTAGCATAACTTAACCTCATTTCTTATATAGCTGCGATCCCTATGGCCTTATCGAGCCGGGCTTTGCCGGTATTGTAATCATATAAGGCCTTGATACTGTTGATTTTCGCCTGATTTAACGCGACGACAGCATCAAAAACAGCAAGATTTGTCCCTACCCCCGGCCCGGTAGCGGGCCTCGGCAATGGTAAGGCTTTCTGCGGCCTGCTCAACAGCTACCTGCTTGATATCAATCCGCTTTTCCGCCTTCCGCATACTTAAGTAAGCTGCGCGCACCTCCGGCAGGATGGTTTCCCGCTGCAGCCTGGTGCTTTCGGTATATCTATAAGTATGGCGGCCGATTGTTACAGTTTTGTTACAGGCCCTGTATAAACTGCTAATATTTTCTCTCCCGCCCTGGTTTTATTTACCCCATAAAGCAATTGACTTTCAGTCTGTAACTCCATTATGCTATGTTTATATATAAAGTAACGAGGAGACCCCGGTTATGAACAAAACGGTACTGATTGTCGATGATGAACTGCGTATGCGTAAATTAGTGGCTGATTTTCTCCGGCGGGAAAGCTATACCATCCTGGAAGCGGACAGCGGCCATACCGCCCTGGACATACTCGCAGGCCACAAGGTTGATCTTGTCATTCTGGACGTCATGATGCCTGAGCCTGACGGCTGGACAGTGTGCCGGCAAATCCGGAAAAACAGCAATGTTCCGGTTATCATGCTTACCGCCAGAGGGGAAGAGGTGGATCAGTTATTTGCTTTTGAACTTGGTGCCGATGAATACATTACCAAGCCTTTCAGTCCGAAAATCCTGACGGCCCGGGTTAACGCCCTGTTCCGGCGAATGGGAACAGATAAACCGGCCGCCGCCGGCGGGCTGACAATTGCGCCGGCCGCCCGTCAGGTATTTATCGATCAAACCCTCATTGACCTGAGCCCCAAAGAATATGAGCTCCTGATTTACCTTACCGACAATATGGGCAATGCCCTGAGCCGCCAGCAGATTCTGGACCAGGTCTGGACTTACGACTACTTCGGTGACTTGCGGACTGTTGACACCCACATTAACCGGCTGCGCAGCAAGTTAGGCGACAAAAGCAGCCTGATCCAGACCATCAGGGGCTATGGCTACAGATTTGAGGCCGGAAAATGACACTATCCATTCGCACCAAACTGTTTGTCGTCCTCAGCGGGCTGCTGCTGTTTTTTGTATTACTATCCTGGGGCCTGATCCGTCTTGGTCTGGAGAAATACTATATCTGGCAAAAGCAGGATATCCTGCTGGCGAACAGCAAGCTTATCGATGAACTGTACCAGGGAAAACCGGAGGCAATAAGCCTGGAGCTGGAACGGATCGCCAATACCCTCGGCGCCGGCGTTATCATCTTTACCCAGGACGGTTACATCAAATACAGTTCATTTACCCGGATCATTAATCAAAAAATTCAGGATACCCCACCGGCCCCGGCCTTGCCGCCCCGCCCGGGCCAATCCCGCCGGACGCCCCTTTTCCCCTCCCGCCGGCCCCCCTATGAACTCAAAAGCAAAGAAATCATTGACAGCCGGACAGTGTTAGAGATGCAGCAGGATTTGAACCTGCGGATTGAATTTATGGCTCTGGAACGGCAGCTGGCCAATAACGATATATTGATCATCAGGCAACCCTTGGCACCGGTGTCGGAAAGCGCCGTTGCGGCTGCCCAGTTTATGGCCTTTACCGGCATACTGGTATTGTTGTCAGGCGGTACCTGGGCTTTCCTCGTGGCCCGAAGGTTTACCCAGCCGATCCTGGAGCTGAACCGGATCGCCCAAAACATGGCCTGCCTTAATTTTTCCCTGAAATGTACCGTAACCCGCAGCGACGAACTGGGGGAACTCGGCCAAAGCATCAATCATCTGTCAGAACAACTGGACAGTGCAATTATTGAGCTTAGCCGAAAAAATCAGCAGTTAATGGCCGATGTGGAAAAAGAGCGGGCCCTGGATGGCATGCGCAAGAATTTTGTTTCCAGTGTTTCCCATGAGCTAAAAACACCGTTAGCTCTTATCCTGGGCTATGCCGAAGGCTTAAAGGAAAATGTAGCCGGCGACGAGGAAGGCCGCAACTATTACTGTTCCATCATCATTGACGAAGCGGAAAAAATGGATAAATTAGTGAAAGACCTGCTAAATTTATCCCAAATCGAATCAGGCCTGTTTCAGCTGAACAGATCGGATTTTGATCTTCTGGCCCTGATAGGCGGCATGATAAAAAAATATCAGACCATCCTGGCGAAAAAAGAGCTTACGCTGGCAGTGGAGAACACAGGCTGTTATTATGTCAATGGGGATATATTGCGGATCGAGCAGGTTTTGCTCAACCTGTTTACCAATGCTATCGAGCATGCTGATTTTGCCAGAGTCATCAAAATTGGGGTAATGGATACAGGCAATAAAATCAGGGTCTCGGTCTTTAACTCCGGGCAGCCAATACCAGGGGCCAGCCTGGACAAGCTATGGACAAGTTTTTACAAGGTAGATAAAGCCCGCACCCGCGAACATGGCCGGTACGGCCTGGGCCTGTCGATTGTCCTGGCCATTCAGCAGCAGCACGGCAACCGCTACGGTGTGGAAAACACGGCCGAGGGCGTCACCTTCTGGTTCGAGCTGGACAAGGCCGGAAAAATATAACATATTTTATATAATCCTGTGACACAACTGTAACAAAACCCCGTCATACTAATAGTAAATCCAGTCGTTACAGGAGGTAGTTGTTTATGAATACCAGGTTAACCAAAAGAATTGTCAGCACCATGGTGACAGGGTGCCTGCTGCTCTCCCTCGGAACAGCCGCGCTCGCCCAAAATGCGCCGCAAGATCAGCCGCCACGGGATTGCGCCCTGGCGGGGCCGGGACAGCCACCTGACCCAGCCGGCCGGGAACAGCAGCTGGCGAAAGCCCTGGCGCAACTGGTGAAGGAAGAAACCATTTCCCAGGAACAGGCCGACAAGCTGCTTGATTTTTTCCAACAAAAAGCCGAACAGCAGCGGCAGGAAATGGAAAAAAAACGACAGGATAAACAGGATTTAATCAGTGAGCTACAGCAAACCGCCGGGCTGTCTGCAGACCAGGCCCAAGCGGTAGCGGCTGCGCTTCGCCCGCCGCACCGTTCCGCTAAACCGGCGTGCGGGCCCGGGCAGGAAATGCCGCCCCGGTAAGTTGCAGACCGGTTAACAAAATAGCCATACAGTCCCGAAACTGTATGGCTATTTTATATGATTTTTTCCGCCCTGCCTGTTTTCATACAGCTCTATTTCGAGGAAAAACCGTTCGATAATAATCCTGCTGACCATCTCCTGGACCTGGACGGCAATATCGTCGACCCCCTTCTCCAGGGAGCCTAATAAAGCTTCTGCTTCCGCCTGCGAGAAATGAGGCGGGACCGGCAGATTAAAGGCCGGCTCAAACAACCTGCTGCCGTATTGCTCAACATAAATCAGCATGCGCTCAACAATGTACTCAGTCATGTCATTACTATGAGATAGTTTACTTAGCCATTTCCGGATAAGTGACTCTACCTGAGACAAATCCTGGCCTTTTTTGGTGGGAAAGGGAATGACCGTTGCTGCCAAAAACTTATCCTCCTGTGCAAAGTTATTAACTATATTTATATCTATTATAGTTAATAATTATTGGAATCATGTTTAGTATGCGGCAGCTTAAATTTTAACGGTCTTCAGCTATCAGTCGCTATCACTGCGGTCTTCTAATTCGCCTTCCAATGACAAATATAATTTCTGCAATTCCTGCCTGGTTTCCGGTTTGGCCTGCCATAAGCCCCGTTGCTCAGCTTCCAGCAATACCTCGGTCAGGCGTTGTAATGCCCACGGATTCACCTCCTGCATCCACGCTTGCAGTTCAGGGGCAAAGGCATATTTTTCGGCAAATTTTTCGTACATCCAGTCTTCGAGGACCCCGCTGGTTGCATCCCATTGATAGCTGTGGGCCACATAGTTTGCCAGGTCCTGCGCCCCCTTATAGCCATGTCTTTTCATTCCCTGGATAAATTTGGGATTGATGGCCTCCCCCCGAAACAATCGCTTTACTTCTTCCTGCAAACTACGCATCAGCACCTTTTGCCGGTCACTGCTGTCACCGCAATACGAACGCGGGGCTGTACCGCGCAAAGACCGGACGGTGGCAATCATCCCGCCGTGATAGGCGTTAAAATCATCCGAGCTTAACATATGGCATTCCCGGTTGTCTTCGTTCTTGATGGTTATATCCAGGCCTGCCATCCTTTTCTTAAACAACTCCGGCTGATAGGTCCCCTTGCCCTTGGCGCCATAGGCATGACCGGAGAAGCGGATATAAACATTGGCCAGATCATCAATAGTTGTCCAGTTTTTCGATTCCAGCAGCTCCCCGACCCCAGCCCCATAGGCCCCGGGCGGATCACCGAATATACGGTAACAGGCCTGCTCCCAGGCTGTTGCTTTAGCCACGCCCTGGTCCTCCAGCGCCGCGGCATCGGCCAGGACATGTTTGCGTATATAGTTTATATCCGGGCTTTCCTCCAGACCGGCAGCGATCTCCACAGCTTTATCCAGCCAGGCAATGGCTGCCGGCAGACTATCACGGAACATGCCGCTAATCCGGCCTGTTACATCAATGCGCGGCCGTT
The DNA here is from genome assembly GCF_007641255.1 of Sporomusa termitida. Classification (NCBI taxonomy): domain Bacteria; kingdom Bacillati; phylum Bacillota; class Negativicutes; order Selenomonadales; family Sporomusaceae; genus Sporomusa; species Sporomusa termitida. The sequence goes on along the minus strand of NZ_CP036259.1, from coordinate 1,144,085 downwards.
TTAATTCCTGAATAGAGATAACTTCCACATCAATCACTTTCATACTGCCCCGCTGCCAGACCGGTCTTAACCCCAGCAGATATAAAAATTCAGCGATACATTGCCCGTGACTGCGCATATTGGCGCCTGCCCACAATACAATGCCCACACACTCAGGATAATGTCCCTCTTCGGCAATATACCGCGCGATTACCTCATCCCCCATTTGCCTGCCAATCTCCCAGGCCACAGGGGTTGGCAAGACCCGGGGATCAATGCCGTAAAAATTCCGCCCGGTCGGCAGCAGGTCCGCCCCGCCGCTGGTAGGCGCGCCGGCGGCGCTTGGCTCGATATACCCCCCGCTCAGAGCTGCCATTAAGTTAGTAATTTCCTGCCTGGTTTGCAACAAAGACGGTACAAGCTGATTACAGACATACTCGGCAACTATCCGTATTTTCGCCAACTGGTCCGGAGATAAATCCCGGACCCAGGCCAGCTGTTCAATGGTATGTACCGCTCCGGCCTGAAACTGCCCGGCAGCCAGGGTCAAAATAATTTCTTGGCTTTGTATTTGTATTTCATCAATAACAGCCCCGTAGGTTTTGGTGCCGTCAGCCACCATGGTACTGCTGTTTTCCAACAGCTCATAATACTCATAGCCGGCTATCGCCGCCAACGTTTGCCGCAAGGAAGGAATCTCTCCATTTTCCAGGCGTGTCAGGGCTAATAAATACTCAATCAGGTCATCAGCCTGGGGCGCGCACCCCAGAATATGAAGGCCGGTCCGGATTTGCATGTTCTTAATATCAGTCACATAGGCATGTACCCTGCCAATATATTCATCAAAACTTTCGCCGGCCTTTTCCGGCATATCCCCGGCCAGGTCAGCAGCCGCAACTTTCTCCCTGATCAGGGCTTTGACCGCTTCCACGTTATCAGGCTGTGTTGTTTTAAAGTGACAATATTCATCCATTATCTTTTCTAACTCTTCCAGTTCATCATAGGTCCCGGATTGACTCATAGGTGGCGTCAGGTAGCTGATCAGGCAGGCGGCGCTGCGCCGTTTGGCCTGAACTCCTTCGCCGACAATCGTAATCCAATACGGATAAATATTCGGCATATCGGCAATCGAAATATCAGGATAGCATTGTCTGGACAGCCCCGCCCCTTTTCCCGGCAGCCATTCCAACGACCCATGGGTACCGACGTGGACCAGCGCATCGGCCCCCCATATATCCCGCAGCCAGTGATAAAAGCCGATATAATGATGGGTGGGCGCACAATCGGGCGAATGGAGCAATTTAGACGAGTCTTCGCCAAACCCTCTGGGCGGCTGAACGGTAATAAAGACATTCCCTTTTAAGGTTCCCGGTATTAACAACTGCCCGTCATAGTTAAATACAGTACCGGGCGCTTCCCCCCAGTCCTGTTCCAGCTGGTCCTGCGTTGTTGGGGCCAGGGGTTTAAAAAACTTCAAATACTGAGCAGTGGTTAACTGACCTTCGGCTTCTCTGATCTGCTTTGCCGTAATAAAGCGGCGGTCATTGGTGGCATGGGCAATTAGCTCGTCCATAAAGCTTTTACTGTCGGCCGGAATGTGATCAATCACATACCCCTGATCTGCCATTGCGGCCAGTAAGAGGCGCACACTTTCCGGCGAATCCAGTCCGGCCGCACTGCCAATATTGGAGTTTAACGGCGGATAATTGTGAAATATAATGGCGACCTTTTTTTCCGCATTCGGTTTAGAGCGTAAACGGGCCCATTTTTCCGCCTTCCGTACCAGCAGCGAGATTCGCTCGGGCATGGGTACATAGGCAGCAAGTCCCCGGTCATTCTGTTCTTTAGCCGCAATGGGTACGGAATGAATAATGCCGTCAAATTCCGGCAAACTCACACTGACCGAAATGTCCATCGGCGTCATGCCGGCGGTGCTCCCCGCCCAGTCCTCATAAGCATTACTCAGGGTATAGGCCTGTAACAGCGGTACATTTAACCTTTGGATCGCCGCCAGCTCTAAGGCCTGGGTTGTTGTTAAAGAAAACTTTATACAGTTTATTAATACATCGATCACAACCCGGCCGTCTTCATAAAAATATTTCTCGAACGCCGCCTGGGCTCCCGGGGCATTAACCTCCGGATTAGGCTGGCCGTTGGTAAATACAAGGACGGCATTCATATTGCTTGTTTCTATTTCCTGAATTATTGCCTTTTGATAGGCTAAATCACCTAAAATCCACTCATCACGATAAAAAACCAGGCCAATGGTCGGACGCCCGGCCTGACAAAAGTCCTGTTTGTATTGCTTGAAATCTTGATAGACTGCTGGGGCCTGCGGATGATAGATGCCATTCCAGGGCAATAGGCAGGGTTCTTTAAACGTATAGGCGCCTCCGCAAAATTCACAGCTCATCCACAAAATACAGTTATAAAAATTGTCAATGCCGCCATAAGCAAAATACTGGCGCAGCAAAGCTTCCTGGCTCTGGGTAACACCATATTGCACGACATCATCACCGGCATCTTCCACCAAAAAAAGATGCCGGATTTGATCTTGCTGCATAAACGCTGAGGCATTTTGCAAAAACCGGCAGTCCAGCCCGGTTCCCATCCAGCGAAAGATGATTATATCGGCAGCCGCCAGCCGGCCTTGCCATTCTTCACCCCAGGGTGTCGAGTCCTGAATCATTTTACTGCTGCATAGGATCTCCGGCTGTTGTTTTGTTAGCATTTTGCCGGCCTGGTTCCATAAATAAAGTTGGCGATCAATGTTTGTTAAAAATAAAATTTTGCCCATTTTTCACACCTCCCCAATTTACCATATACCATTGCTACGTTTCTTTATGAACAGCAAAACCACCCGGTAAGGGTGGTTTTGGGTCATTGCTAATGATGCCCCTGACCGGTAGTCTGCGCAGTGATAATATTCCTGAATAGACTATGAGCCTCTGCCGGAGTTTTGCCGTTCTCTATTGCCTTCCGGGCATGCATCAGGGCCGAACGATATTTTTGGTGGGCCTCGTCTTGCGGGAGGTCTGCCAAATTTTTCAGGTCAGCATTCATTACTTTACGAAAAATCTCATGAATTTCCCCGGCGGATTTCCCGGCCGCTTTGGCAGATTGAGCATGCTTTTTTGCACTTTCATAACGTAATTTTGCATGGGGCTCACTGGGAATCTCATATTGAGGATGGTTTTTTTCCAAACTCATGCTTTTACCTCATTTCCAAATGTAGTTTTTTCCATTCTACGCTATATAGCGGTCATACAGTCAATAGCTTAGAATGTATACTCCATACCGACGCGGATATTCCGGCCCGGGGCGCTCCACCATTGTCCAGCCGGGGTTGAGCTCCAGTAATAACGGGCATTGGAGTGCTCTGCATAAAATTTATCAAAGATATTATTTATTTTTACAAAGGCTTTAACGGCTTTGCCGGCCTGGTAATTGACCCCGATATCCCAGACCCAGTAGGTGTTGGCCGGGAAAAAATCGTCCACGGCGTCAGCAGTTTGGGGACCGGGCCTGTCAATAATGCCTTTGCCGACGAGCGAAACGTCTAATTTGCCGGCACTGTAATCAGTGCCCACATTCCAGGCCCCTTTGGGTATATAGCCGTCCACATTGGCCGCCCTTTGTTGTGTCGCCTCCACATTGGTATGGGTATAGCCGACAAAAGCACTGACAGCGCTGGAAAATTGCTTGCGGAGCTGAATATCCCAGCCGTCGGCCTTCTCATCGCCAACATTAGTGTACCGGGGATAAACATAGCCGATCCGGTTTTTCGAATCCCGTTTAAAAATATGGGCCGACGCCACCAAGGTATCATCAAGCCGGTGGTTAATGCCGACTTCGGACGTATGGCCCGTTTCCGGCTTAATGTTCGGATTGCCGTAGCTGGTATTATATAAATGCGTTGGCGACGGCGGAATAAAATACTCACTGCGCCCCAGGTACATATTGGTTTTATCGCTGAATTTATAGCCCAGATTGATACTGGGGGTAGTATGACTGCCAAAGCCGGAGTTATTGTCATACCGCAAGCCGCCGGTCAGTTTCCACTGGCCGGTAATCTTCCATTCATCCTGCAGATACAGGGCCCGGTTCGTTAATTTTATCCCGTTAAAGGAAATTACCTTGTCTTCAGCAAACTCAAAACCGGTTGTCACCAGATGCGTGTCGGCCAAGTTTTTGGTAAACTGATCGGAAATCCTCATGGTCTTAACCTTGGTTGCATAAAAAGCGCCGCTGTCCAGTTGATACAAATCATCGTACATATTTATGCCGACTGCGAATTGATTGGTCGTGTTCTCGTCCAAACGGGTATTATAAATCACCCGGCCATTATAATTATCGGTTGTCCCCGTTTTAAACCGGCTGTCCCACAGGGACTGAAATTTGTAATCGGCCTTATAGGCATCATAGGTAAAGGTCAGATCCGACTTCTCGCCGAAATCTTTGGTGATTTTGACGCCTGTCATATCGGCATTCAAAGCGGCCGGAACCGTAAGGCCGCGGCCATCTTTAAAATCGCCAAGCAGGGCTTTCTTGGCAATTACCCGCCAGCCCCAGTCCCCCTGCCGCTCTTCATGCATAAACGAATAATTCTCGCCATTGTAGCTGCCGCCCTCCAGCTTTACTTTCGAGCTGTTGCCCTCAATTTTTTGGGTGATGATATTGATAACCCCGCCTTTGGCGTCAGATCCGTACAAGGTGGAAGCAGAACCCTTCAGCACCTCAATGCGGTCAATATTATCCAGGTTGGCAAACATCGAGGGCGAAAACTTGGCCCCGGCCGAATTAACCTTAACCCCGTCAATTAACACAACAACCTCGTCGGCGCCATTAATTTTCATGCCATTACTGCCATAATACCCGGCTAAACTGTAGTTGTTGACAATAACCCCAGGCACTTCCCGCAAAGCCTCCGACAGATTGGCATAATGATTTCTTTCAATCTCCTTACTCGTAATTACCGTAATATTGGCATTGGCATCAAACTCCTTTACCGGTGTCCGCGTCGCTGTAATGACTACCTCATCGAAAAAATAGGTTTTCATCTCTTCAGCCTGCACCGTGCCCTGCCCGAGGCAGCCGGCCGAGAGTGTTAGGGCCGAAACTATTGCCAGTCTCATCGCTTTTTTCCGGGACACATTTCTTGTCATCAACAAAACCCCTTACTCTTCTCATGTTATCTATGTAAAAAAACCTTTCTTCCGCGCTGAAGAAAGGTTTTAAGGTACTGTCGGCAGGTCTGGTTTTGCGCACGCAAAGACATGGCAAATAACACTTGTCAGTACCCTGAATTACCGTCCTATCACTCGTAGGCTGTTGGTAAATAAAAACAGGCAGTTCTCCTGGCTCCGGATCATTGCTCAGCCACGTCTTCCCAAGCTGACCTTCAGTGACATGTTGTGGCATCGCTCCCCGTTACAGTGGCGGGACCGCATCGGCGTTGCACCGATTTACCTATTAAGCCTTTCGGCACCTGTTTTCACACTATTAAATTAATCTGCGTAAAGCATATGTCAACTAATAAGGTAAACTATATACCGGTTATATAGTCAAGTCTTTTATAAACCTGACATTACCGCCTCAGTCACAACAGGCTAATTAGTGGCTTCTGTCAAGTCCGGGAGACGCCGGCAGCAGCCGCCTGTGCCTTAGGATAAAGATTTTCCATATTCCCCGGACATAACATTCACTGTTTATAATTCTGGCAGGATAAAAATAAGCTGCCCTGCGGAGACGCTGAGCTGGCTGAAGGTTAAATCAGCCGCTATATACCGGTCATACGGTTTCAAGCTCCCCGCCTGAAGCGCAACCGAATTATTCGGTTTATTCTTGACACACCCCGCTTTATCAATAATAATGATTACAACATTAAGCTGCACGCACTTACGGCATTGTTTAAGACCGGTACATTATTTGATATAGGAGAAATACGGAATATGGCAAATGACAAAGAGAATTACATTACCGCCGGCGAACTGGCGGCGCTCTATGGTATCCCCAAACAAACATTATTGTATTATGACAAAAATGAATTACTGATTCCGGCCTTTGTAAACCAGCACGGCTATCGCTATTATTCCGTTTCTCAATACCTTGTACTGGAAATTATTCTCAATATGCGCAAGCTAAATATTCCTATTCAGGCTATCAAAAATTATCTCCAGCACCGCAGCCTGGAGAATTTCGAGCAGCTGCTGCTGGATAAAGACAAAGAATGCGATAAGCTAATCGAAGAAACCACTAAAATTAAAAACAGTTTACAGTTGTCATTAAAAACAATAGCTAAAATCCGCCAAACCCTGTTTGATCAAATTCAATTAAATTATCAGCCGGAAAAAACTTTATTTGTCAGCGAATTGCTAACAGAAGGGGTGTCTGTGCGGGAACGGATCAGGATTTTATCCCGCCACAATCAAACCGCCGTCTCCAAAAAACACTTCAAGGAATTTACTACCGGCTGGATTATCGATAAAAATGAGTTTCTGGCCGGAAAGTTTAATAAAACCATCCAGTATTTCACACCGGTTGCCCATACTGCCGCCAAAAAGCACTGCTGCGTCCGGCCGGCAGGCTTATATCTGACAATGCGCTTCCGGGGAACCTATTATCAAGAGGCACCAACAGTATATAAAAAAATAATGGACTTCATTGCCCTTAACCGCCTGACAATTATGAGCAATATCTATCTTCTCCCCTTGAAAAATCATTGGCTTACCCAGGATACAAGCGCCTATATCAACCAAATCTCTTTTCAGGTTGCTTATCCGTCTTAAAGCAGCTGCCGTGAACTCAACTGGCGGCCTATTAGCCTGATTAATGACCAAAAGGCCTGCCGGCCCAAATCACCGGCAGGCCTTTGGCGCTGCCTGAGGTTTTTATTTAAGTTTATTAACAGCCACGTTACCGCCCAAACGCCACAGGCTGATATTATTTATCCCCTGCTCTTGCGCAACCGCAAGCCAATAATTTAATGTTTTGACATCAGCATACCATACCTGATAGGAAATGCCGTTATCCTGATAAGAATAAACCAGGCACTGGCTTTCGTCATCCCTTAATGGCTCCGCCTCATAAACCGCGGCCAGGGTTTTGGCCTCGATTTCCGTCAGAAACCGCTTTTCCCCGTTATCGCTCCACAGGCAGCCGCCTGTGGACAAGGCCAATGATTTTTCCCCAGGCAAAGTCTGCATGAGGGCCGCTGTCTTTTGAATAAACTCCTTATTGGCCTTTGGCCCGGGTCCGCTGTGCATGCCATAGAGGTTATAGGCCATAACCACATATTCGGGCCCCCGGGGAAAACGGGTGGCAGCGAAGGGCGTACCCGGTTCCAGCACCAGCCTTAGTTTCAGGTTATTGTTCAGGGCTTTGACATAAAGCTTTTCGGCAAAGGTTAAGAATAACTGTCCGGCTTCAGCCTCTTTCCATACGCGTTCGTAATCAATTTCAATACCATCAAAGCCGGCCTGTAAAGTCATGGCAATAATCTCATCAATATGCTTTTCCATAGCCGCCTCGTCGGCAAACACCCGGCGGAGAACCTCCGTATCTTTCATCACGACCGATCCGTCGGCCTTGTGCAGGTCATTGACAAAAGTAAGATAGGTTTCATAACCCCGCTGTTTCGCTTGCAGCTCACTTTTTTGGGCACTCAGCTCACGGGGCAGGAACAGAGTGTCGTCTTTAGCAAAATAGGCACCGAAATAAGAGAGCTGATCCAGCTTTTTACCGATCCTTGCCAGGTCTTTTGCGCCTGCCTCCAGATCCCAGTAGGCTAACCAGGCCGAGCGCTTGGCCGGCTCTTTCAACATTTGATTGCCGGCCGACTGGCCATTATAATTACAGCCGATCAGAATAACCAAGACAGCTGCCAGTATGGTTGCCTTACAGATTGTCCAGCCTGTGCTGTTCATTTACATAGCTCCCCCTTTGCCTACAAGTTTACAATAAACCAGTTTATCAGGCCTGCCCACAGCTGTCTGACGGTAAGCTTAACCGCCGCAAAGCCCTGCAGCCTGCTGTCAAACAAAATTTTTTCCCTGTCTGCCCCCGTATTTCCGGTAATCGTCAGCTGTTCAAATACGCCGTCGTATACGTCATCGGCCAGATTTCTCTGACTCCAGCCATAACCGCCCCAGGCGGCCTCAAGATAAACGGCGCCGGCCTTGGCGGCGGCTACCGGCAGCGCCTGCACAGCCTCTTTATCATCAATCTTAATACTAAGCCGGTCCCCTTTGAGGGCCAGCGCCAACAGCCGGTCACCCCGGTCATGAACACTGAGCAGCGGCCTATAGGCCGCTGCTCCGGCCGCTACGCCGGGGGCTTCCTCCAGTTTTTTAGCTTGTAGGCGTTCGGCATAAAGCTTTGCTTTGGCAGCCGAATCAGCGTACTTTAGCAAAGTCTCCAATGCCCGCAGCTCGGCCGCTTTTTTATCCTCCGGGACGGACAGAACCTCTTGGCCATCGTGTTTATCCAGGTCTAAGCTGAATAATTCTGTTTCGGTCCCGGTGTTTTTTTCCGTAACATAGAGAATATTATTCAGAAGGTATACCGATAAAAACCGGCTCAGGTTTTCATCGGCCCGGAGATAGAGCTTCTGCAGCCCCAGTTTATTGCCTCTGAGTCTTACGGAAAGCTTCAGGTCTTTAAAATCCTCACTGTTCTTTAAACGCATTAATCCGTTAGCTTGCGGCAAAGATGTCAAAATCATTGTTTCATCCTGAATCTCCAGCGCTCCCTGCCGCGTTTCCCAGGCTTTATGTTTGGCTGCATCGCCGGTGACAAAGGTCATTTCCTGATTAATGTCGTACTTGATACGCATCAGCAAATGATTGGTATGCCAGTACGCCTGGGGCTGCATCCGCGTTAAATCGTAAATACTGCTGTTTCTCTGATTAAAACTAAACCCTTCCCGGTTAAAGTTCATTGTAAACAGTTCTTTAATCCAGTATTCATTTACGGCGCTTACTTTGTCATTATTGCCGAAGCTGCCGGTATTGGCGTGCATTAATATATAGGTTCCCGGTACATAACCAAGGGACTTGCTGTAACTGTCGCGCAGGGCTTCATAATCATACGTAAGCCGGGCTTTCATCCGGTTGTAGCTCTCCCGGGGAATCCCATACTCGTCCCGGATATAATCCATTAAATAATGATTGTATTTACGCCCTAAATACGGCGCCACCGCGGCGTGCTGCAAGGGGTCCAGTTCTCCCAGATAATTATCATAGCGGTCAAATACATTAATAAAGGCAAGCCGGTAGCCATTTGTCCCCATTTCCCAGAAGGTTGTTCTTTCCAACTCGGTCAGTTCGGCCGGTCTTAAAAATTTAGTGTCTTTTTTGTCAAATTTCTCCGGGTAAGTCAGCATGGTTGCTTTAAAGTTAAGGTCTTCCAGAATCTTCTGGGCGAAAACAGCCGTGTCCCGCCGGCCGTCTTCAAACAGTAAAAACAATGACTTTGCCGGCAGGTCCTGCCCTGACTGATAGTAGTTCACAATATCCTGCTGGGTGACGGTTACATACCCCAAAGCTTGCAGGGCCTGTAAATGCTCACGCAAACGCCCCGCGCCGATCAGGCTCTGGCTGCCTGTTCTCTCCACGCCAAAATAAGCAAGGGCGATAAAGCCTTTATCCCCGGCCGTAGTCGGCGGTGGATAAGGCTTATAGGTTTTAAAGGTATATAAAGCGGCCAGACAACCGGCAAGCACGGCCAGGATAATCAGCAGCTGGAGCCCAACCCGGACCCTTTTTTTCCGGTCTTTGCGGGCGGTGAATTGTTCATTGTCTATCGTCATCGGCTTATACCCTTCTGCTTTCCATAGTTCTTTTTCGCCAGTTCCTCAATATCGGCCGGGGTCAGCCGCGTTCCCCAGGTAGTTTTCCAGAAAGTAACCCAGGCAATCGGCATCTGCCACAAGAGCACGGCCTCATAATACAGGCAAAACCATAACCCGTAAATCCAGGTTGAGCTTTTTCGCAGCAGCAGCTGGGCCATGCTCATAAGCCAGGCCATTAAACACAGGCCAAGCAGAAAGGTCAACGGCCACACCCGGTGGGCAACGGGAATATACAGCAGGTTGTAGATAACAATCAGTGGCGCCAGCAGCGGCACCAGCAGCCCCATATAAAAGGATAAGGCCATAAACGGTTCTTTTTTCCACATAAAGGTGGCGGCAATCAGCGACTCCCTGAGCCAGGACCGTTTCCAGCGCATCTGCTGTTTTAAAAAAACACGATACGTGTTGGGTACAATGGTGTTGCAAATGGCAGTATCCTGATACCCGGTACGGTTCTCTTTTAATATAAAATTAGTCATACTGCGGTCATCGCCAAAGGTGGCTTTTTCACCGCAAAACTGTTGGTTCAGCCAGGCATCCAGATATTTTACAACCAATTCTTTGCGGTAGCAGGAGAGCGGGCCGGACAGACAGGTCACGGCATCAAAATAGCTTTCCGCCGCTTTCATGATCCGGAAGGCGATATAGTACCGGACAGCCTGCATCTTGGTAAGGGCATTGGTATAGGTGTTGGCAACATCGGTACGGCCGGAAACCCCGCCCATTTTGGTATCCTTAAACGGCTGGACAATATTCCGGATGGCAAAGGGATCGAGAAAGCTGTCTGAGTCCACAAACACAACCAGTTCATGCTTAGCCATTAAGGTTCCTTTGGCTAACGCCTCCCGCTTGCCGGCGTTTTTTTCCTGGCGAACATAATGCAGCCTTGTTGCCATATCATAGCGGTGCTCTGTAGTTTTCAGTTCTTCGACGATTGCTTGGATCTTGGCGAACGAGCTGTCGGTCGAGCAATCATCAACAACAACAACCTCCAGTTTATTGATCGGATAATCCTGATTAATACAGCCGGCAATCGTTCGTTGTATCCATTGTTCTTCATTAAAGCAAGGAATTACAATCGTGACTCCCGGCGTAAAGTTTTTATCAAGGGGAACCGGGCGGTAAAAAGAACCGAACAGATATCTGGTAAGCAAAAAACTGGCGGCAATAATACTGTACGTATACAAAAGCTTATTGAATTTAAAGTAAATTACGCTTTCCGCCCGCATCAGCAGGATACAGGCCGTTATAAAGAACAGCAGCAGCGAGGCGATCGACAGCATATACCAGTTTTTCTTCCGGGTGGCATACTGGGCCAGCGATTCGGTAAATTCCACGCCACACAGGCAGGCTCCGCCTGCGGTTTGGCTGCAGCGGATATAGCGGGCGGCAATATCGACCTTCATCTCATACCCTTCCGGCATCGAACCGGGGGTTATAACAAACTTCAGCCTGATTGTCGGTGACTGGCTTAAAGCCTGAGCAACAGCCGGCGGGACCTCCAGCAGCATACCGCTTGACGATATATCAGCCCCTTTACCGGCACCGGTAATTTTTTGGCCGGCAGCACTATATTCGATGGCAACGGCATAATCCACCACATACCGTTTGCCTTTATTTTCATTGTCAATGATCTGGGCAAAATCAGCCGCAACCGCAGTACTGCTTCCCCGGCGCCGGTCGGTATTGGTGCGCAGCCCCTCCTGGTCAGGCACTTTGGCAAGCCGCCTGCGGTCAGGTTTTGCAACAAGCAAAAGGTCCTGTTCTGCTTTGCTTTCTTGTGGAAATAACTTAATCACATTCAACTTCACCGCCCTTTCTGTGCTGCCGCCTGATCATCCTCCTGCTGTCTGGTGGCCACAGGCTTATATATTTTGACCGGCAGGAGCCGTTAATTGCAGGGTCTGTCTACGGTTTATTTGCGAATAGCCCTCTGTTAAATAATCGGCCAGCCTGCCGACTTTAAACTTAGAAGGATCAGCGTCGGCTTTGGCTTCATTGGCAGTCAGCAGTATATCTAAGGCCATGGCCGTATAGGCCGCACTGTCGGTCATATGCATGACCACAACCGAGCCTTTTTTCACTTCCCCGTTTTTTGTATAAATTCCGTCTTTAATAATATTTACAAGCTGAGGGACACTTTCCGCTTTATAATCATTGGTGCTGCACGAGCCGGAAACAATGTACTCGGAACCGGCTGCAAACACGGCTTCAACCCCCGCCTTGCTGATAGCCAGGGTTGGCGGCCGAAAGAACCGGGTCAGCAAAGGCTGGCTATGCCGAGCCATATCACCGGTGACAGCCTGCAGTTTTTTATAGGCTAAGGCCAATTCCTGGCTGTATTCCTGCTTATCCTGCAATATCACCTGACCGGCCGTTTTGGGATCCCTGGCAGCCATCGGCTTATGCTGATCAGAGTGATTGCCGATATTATGGCCTTCCGCGGCAATCGCCCGCAGCAGATTCGGGTTATGCAGCACATTGTTGGTCAGGATAAAAAACGTCGCGGTTGCTTTATGCTTGCGCAGGACATAGAGTATTTTATTGATGGCGGCATCGGTTCCCCAGTCGTCGAAGGTAAGGAAAACAACATTATCCCCGGTGTGTATCAAGCCACTGTTATCGAGGCGCCGGGCTTCCATTTTCGAAAAACCCAGTGTGCTTTTTCCATAAGCAACGTCTTTATTCCCGATATAACGTTTGAAAACTTCAGGCAGGACATTAGCCTCATCAACCCGCAGCCCGGGTCTGTCGGCGCTTACGTGGGCAGGAACGGCAGCCGGGTCCACCGGATACTGGTACAGCAGCTGGGTATGGCTAAGAATTTCGCCTACAGGCTTAATCCTATATTGTGAGTCATTGGCAGGATTACTGGCAGGGTTATCAAAGGCTGTCGCATAGGCAATGTTGTCGACCTTCCGTTGTTTGATAATTGCCGCCAAGTCACCAATCAGCTTGTCATTGGTATAATAGTCCATCCGAAAATGCACAATCTGACCACGGGCCAAAGAATGCACCGATCTGCCAAAAATCTCGGCCATCACCTGATCGGCCGAGGTATAGTCCTGATGTTTGCTTTGGACAACATTAACCGCCTGGCCGATCAGTCTGCACTCCAGGCTGGCGACGGCCTCTCTGGCGGCAGCGGTTACGGCCCCCCAGGGCTGTTTTACCAGGTTGGTTTCCACACCAAACTGCTCCTGCAGGGCTTGGCGGTTCCGCCTAATCGTGCTGCCGGTTTCAGCTGCGGTTTCTCCGTTTTTGGGCCTGATCGCAATCCCGATTTCGTGGCCGTCGGCAATTATCTGCCGCAGCACAACGGGATGTTTTTGCATTTCCGGTTCGGCCACAAAGAAAGTCGCCTTAATGTCCAGCTCTTTCAGTCTGCCAAGTACATCGGCCACTGCGGTTTCATTGGCCAAGCCGCCGAACGTGTAGGCAATTGCCGGCTCAGTGGTGAATATTGTCTTAATTTCCCGGGCCTGGTTATCGCCGGTCGCTGCCGCCGCATAAGCAGTCCGGCTGCCGAACAGCTCTGCCACCTGCGCCCGGATAAGAGCAGCTATTTTGGCCGGCCCAGAAACCGCTGGTGTTATTTTTGCGGTGCCGGCACCATTGTGCTGATAGAAATCCTCCACATAAACGGTAGCGTAATCTGCTTTATTCAGGACAATGAGAAACCTTTCCACGGCAGCGATCAGCGCTGTTTCCGGTTGGTCTGTTAATGCCGGCAGCGCTTTCAGCCCCGGCTGTTTGTCTACTGCCGGGGCGCCCGCCGCCAAACCCTGTTCATTAATAACCGGCTCAGCATTACGCAGGAGCTTAACGGCAACAATACTCCCCGGCCGCAGCGTGCCGACAAAAGCCTCTGCGGCCGCAAACGAGGTTATTTGTGTGGCGTTTAAATAAAATTCACTGCTGACAACGCTTTTAAAGCCGGCGGCTTTGGCCGCTTGCAGCAACTGGTCGGTATATTGTGTATCATTGCATTTTAAAAGATTAGGCCCCTGGCCGGTCGTGATGCTGATAATTTTCTGAGCCTGACTAAAATCTTTAATCAGCCGCTCCACAGGCAGTTTCTCCATCTTGCCCATACCGTACAGGGTATAGTTTTCCACTCTCTGGCCGGCTGTTTTAATATTGATAACCGTTTGCGGATCTTCGGCCGTCTGCAGACCATCGACAAAAAAGGTGGCCTTAACCTGATATTTAGCCAGTAAGTCTAAAATCCGCTGCATCGTACCGCGGTCTGCCAGACCGTCGAAGGTAAGGGCCAGCTGTTGCTGAGCACTGCTGCCCCGGCTAATAACACTTGCTTTATCCGGGCTTTGCTGCAGCTGCTCTAAAGCCTGGGCAATCTCTGCCTCAGCCTGATAAGAACGCTTCCAATCGGTAATAGTAGGGTATTCATCGCCGGTCTGCGCCGTAAACAAATCTTTGAGGAAAACTCCCCCTGCCAGCAGACAGACACTGAGCAGCAGCAGTAATGCTGCCATCTTTTTATTCCTCACGTAGAGTCACCCCCTTATGCTTAAAGACTCCAGTAGCAGTAACCCTTTTCTGTCACGGTTTGCTGTTGAAATATACTTTTGATATCAATAAGGACAGGCCGGGTTTGCTGGTCCTGCGGTTTATACATGGCGGCCAGCTCTGCCGGCTGCAGCTCCCTGAACGGCTGATGGGCCACTAAAAACACCAGACAATCGGCCTGCCGGACATCCTTTAGCGCTACCAGCTCCAGATCAAGCTCCTGCTTACATTCTGTTTTATCGACAAACGGATCGACCACTTTTACTTTAATGCCATAGGCCGCCAGGTGCTTACAGACGTCGACAGCCTTCGAATTGCGCATATCCGGACAATTTTCTTTGAAGGTTATCCCCATAATATAAATATTGGATTTTTTAACATCCTTATCAGCCTGGATCATTTTTTTAATGATGTTATCAGTAACAAAATTGGCCATGTTGTCATTTATTCTGCGGCCGGCGGCAATAATCTGCGAATGATAGCCCAGCAGCTCGGCCTGATAAATAAAGTAATACGGATCGACACCGATGCAGTGCCCGCCGACCAGGCCCGGATAAAACCCCAAGGCATTCCATTTGGTGTTCATCGCCGCAATCACATCTTGGGTGTTGATTTCCATGCGGTCAAAGGCCATTGCCAATTCGTTCATAAAAGCAATATTAATATCCCGCTGGGCATTCTCAGCCAGTTTGGCCGCTTCAGCCACTTTAATGCTCGGTGCTTTATAAACACCGGCCTGAATAATCAGCTCATAGACAGCCGTAATGGCCTCTGCGGTCTCCGTGTCGATACCGGCCACGATTTTGCAGATATTTTCCAGCTTATGCACCCGGTCTCCCGGATTGATCCGTTCGGGTGAATAACCCGCCTTAAAATCCTTACCGCATATTAGGCCTGATTCTTTTTCCAGTACTGGTATACAGACATCTTCGGTAACACCCGGGTACACAGTGGACTCAAAAACAACAATACTGCCCGGTGATAAATTTTGGCCAATTATTTTGCTGGCATTGATAACAGGCGCCAGATTGGGTGTTTTATCGCCATTTACCGGTGTTGGCACAGCCACAATAATCACCCTGGCCTCTTTTAGCCTTACCGGATCTGTGGTAAATTCCAGGGTAGTGCTGCTGATTTTTTCATCGCCGATTTCCCGGGTAGGATCAACCCCTTGTTGGTAAATATGAATTTTTTCCTGATTACTATCAAAGCCCAGCGTTTTAACCTTGTCGGCAAAGGCAACAGCCAGCGGCAGGCCAACATAGCCCAGGCCGACAACAGCCAGATAGTCTTGTTGGGCAAGAATGCCCTCTATGCTTCTCATTGCCGCAATTCACCTGCTTACTAGTTAAAAATAATGTGTGATGTGGCTCCACCAGGTTTCGCCCTTTTCCCCGCTTATCTTGTCTGTCAGATCGTAGTATTCAATACCGCCGACAAGGTTTTCGGCCAAGGTATAGTTAAGGCCTGCGCCCTGGCCCTTAAAGCCCTGCATCGAATTGCCTCTGCCGTTCATCTGATGGGCAATATACGTACCCTGCGGCTGATTGTAATATTTATAAAATATTCTATAGGTGCCTGGCCGCCAGGTTTTCAGATCACCGTAGTTAAGACTGAATACATAGCCAATACCCTCACCCCGGTTATCTTTCACGCTGGAATCCAAAACCATGGCTCCCAGGCCAAAATTACTGAAATTATAGTTGCCGCTCAGCGTGCGGATTGTGGTTTGCCGGCGAATGCTGCTATCTGTCTGATAATGGTACACACCGGCCTCCAGATTGTAATCAAAATCCTGATAACGGGCAGTGGCCACATAGGTTTTTATTGTGTCATTAGTCTCACCATAGCTCAGCGTATATTTCACAGGTCCGCCAAAGTCAAGACGGGCACCGTCAAATCCACTGTCATACACATTGCCTTCCGCCATCAGATAACCGAAAGAGCCCGCTCGCAGCGCCGTTGTGCCGATTGTTCCCGTTACATACAGGCGGGCAAGACTCAATCTATTATTATAATTGCTTATACTCTTTTGCCCGTCCAGCAGGCCATAGGCCCGCCAATCCCGAAAGATATCAGCATTAAAGCCCAGACGGGTCCGTATGCCGGCGGCATCCCGGTCCCAGCGGCCGGGGCCGCTGTTTTGCGCATAATGCAATCGAATTTCACCGTCAATATTCATCTTGTGATCCGGATGACTGCGCCGGTGGCCTATCTGCATTAGTTCATCGATCAGACTGGCATAGGTTGCCGGGTCAATATCACCAGGATGCGGGTTCTCCTGTTGGCCAATACCGGTATTGTCTTCTTTATTATTGCCGGTGGCAGCTGCAGCGGCTATGCTGCTTGCTGTCAGCGGGGCCCGCCCATAGGCAAAATCAGTTTGTTCAGCTACAGCCTTGGCCGCATATACCCTTCCTGCCGGCTTATCACTGCCTGGATTGCCTGTAAATACACCGGCTAACGCGGTTATTGCCAACAGTACGCTTACCAACTTTTTCACAGGTTACTTCACCGCCCTGATAATGATTTAGTCAATCGGTAATCCCTTTATTGCCATACCGCAGTTGTCAACGGTTCGATTCACTTCTTTTCAATTTGCAATTCAATATTTTTAAATTCGGATTCGTTAACAATATTCTTTATTAAAAACTACAGACAAAATGACTGCCAGGTTGCAGGTGCAACCTGGCAGTCATATACAAAGTACGTAGACCCATAGCTTTGCGTCCTTATCTTTCAATAAGTTTGCATAAGATTATTAAATTTAGTTAACTACACTTAAAGCTTAATTATTAGTATTTTATCATCACTACAAGATAATTTTCAAGTTTTATTATATAAAAAATCATATTATCTAACTTGTAATTTTTGTTAATATTTTTTTTAATTTTACTCACAATTATTTTAACACCTTGCGCAGCAGGACATAGGGTGAGTGTGTGCTGGCTGCCGCCACTCCTTACACTGAGCCAGATAAGGGCCGGTTAAGCACAAAAACCTGTGCTTAACCGGCCCTTAAATATCTCTTATCTTTGTTTGCAGATTATTACCGTATAAAGCATTTAAGTAAATCATACACAATCAACAAAACAGCCACTACCAATAACCCGGAAAAATAGGTACGGGTATCACAGGCGTTGATTCGCCGGGACAACCTTACCCCGGTACGGACTCCCAGCGTTGAGCCAAGCAGCATAAGCAAAACCAGCAGGAAATCCACATTTCCAGCCTGTATATAACGAAAGGCACCATAGCCGCTTGCTGCCAGGACCTGGAGAGTACTTGTGCCGACGGCAGTTTTAGTCGGCATACCCAAACAATAAACTAACAGCGGGAAGCTGATAAACCCGCCCCCAATGCCCAGCAGACCGGTAAGCAGCCCGACTGACAGGCTGAGCAGGATCGGCATCCAAATACTTAAGCTCAGTATATGGGACTGCTCAAATGCCGCTAATGGCGGCCACTGGCAGTTCTTAATACAATTCCACAGCTCGCTCTGCGGTTCATCAGTTCCGCGCTGCCGGCTCGCGCAGGCCTCCCTGTACATAAATACAGCTGTGGGAAGCAAAAACATAAGAAACCCCAGACTGATTATTAAATCTGCTAGCAGCACAGACTGTCCGCCAAGCGCGACCGGTTGTTGCGCAGTAAAAAACCGCAGCAGCCGGACACCGCCTTCAGCCCCAATCAGACTGCCTGCCGCGGTAAGGGCACCCATTTTGGTATCAAGTTTTTTATGCTGCCAGTGTTTATAGGCAGAAAACAAAGACGTGCAAAAAATCTGCAGCAAACTGCTGCCGATAGCCACAGGATAGGAAACATGAAATATTATTTTTAAAGACGGGGTTAATAAAAAGCCGCCGCCAATGCCAAACAGGCCTGTTATTATGCCGATAAGATAGCCAAGCAAAATCAGGCCCGGCCAGCCTGGATGCATATGCTCCGTGAAACCAGGGATTGCGAACACCTCCCGGTGCTGCCGAAATACCCGGCAACCTTACTTTATCATACACCTGTCCTCGCCAAAAACAAAACAAAGCCGGCCTATGTATTGTATACAGAAAGGAACCTGGGAGCGTTGCATTGCCAATTAGGCATATTTCAGGATGATGCCTTGAATGAGCTTGCTTACTTTCTCACAGAGATCAAGTGTATCTTCCAGATGTAATAAAATTTCTTTCCACTTTATCAGTTCAATCGGATCTTTGACCTGACCAAACAGTCTCACCATTTCCTGCCGGTAAATTTTGTCTCCCTGCTCTTCAAGCCCGGCAATCCGCTTGCATCTTGCTTCAATTTTGTCGCGCTGGGACTTAAGTTTGGGCAGTTGTCCCATCGCCTTATCCAGCTGCCGGCCGGCCTTGGCGATTAAAACCGCCAGTTCCATGGCACCGGCAGGAGCAGGACCGACATTGTACAACGCCAGACATTCCACCGTTTCCTTGATATGGTCAACGATATCATCCAGCTTTTGCGCCAGGGTGTAAATGTCCTCACGGTCAAAGGGGGTGACAAATGCTTTTTCCAGTAATGCCATAATACGGCCAGTCACTTTATCCGCCTGTTCTTCCACTGCATCCATGCGGCTCATTATGTCCGCAACAGCCAGCGGGTTATCCAGGGCCTCAAACAGGATAGCTGTGGCATTTTTTATTTCCTTTGTATTTTCCCGCAGGTGCCGGCAATACTTCTCTTCTTTGGACTTGAGTTTAAAAGGCAATCCCATTTACACTTTCCCCCTTATGGTCTAGACAGGCCGGCACCTCAGTTGCAAACCGGCTGATTGTAAGATGATACCGCTGTTTGTGCTGTTCGCTTTGTAGATGTAGATATCCTGCAGGCTGACGCTGGAAGGATCGCAACATTCGGCGCTAAAGAGCGCATCCCATCGTTTTCATCAAATAATGGAATGCGCCCTTGCTCTTATAACATCCAATCACACGCACAATCAACTTATTCTTTATTAAATTGACTGCCTGTCCGGCGTAATACATTTTGGCAGGTACTTAGTCCGTAATCTGCTGCAGCGGCTGGATATCCTGCCTGGCCTCAAGTACGCCAGAAATTCGCCCTCGGCATCCCGGACGGCAAAATACTGAATATAGACAATTTTTTTCCCATTTTTCCCTCTCTGTTATTTTGAGGTCTGGCTGGAAGAAATATTCATTATCAACTACAATAGACGCAGGCTAGGCCCGGCCGGCAGCGTTCCCTCCCCAGACCGATTACATATATAATGAAAAGGCAGAGATATGGTATGGAAAATTCAGTTAAGTTCATACCGCTCGAAATTAAGGTTTGTTATAGAATAAAAGGGCCGCTCTCAAGGCAAAAAAATAACCGGCACAATAGCCGGTGGTAACGACGGTATTAGACTTTCTTTAAGCGGCGAATATCGGTGTCATGTTCGGCAGCTTTACGAACCAAAAAGGAAACATCGTCTGCCAGGCGGTGTGTTTGTTCTTCAAAATTTGTAAACTTTTCCTTAATGTTTGAAACTTCGCCGGTCAATACACTGAAATTATGGCCTAAATTGTGAAGCTGAGCGTTAACTTCCTCTGAATTATGCTTGAGAGCGTGAATAATTTGACTAATTTCAATTTGCTGGCGTTCGCTTGCCATGTCGGATTCTATTCGGTCAAAGCGTGAATCCATCTTGTCAAGGCGCGAATCCACTCGGTCAAAGCGCGAATCCATCCTGTCAAGGCGTTTGTTTGTTTGTTGTTGACCTTCTTCCATCCTGTCAAGGCGGGCAATAATCTGTTTTAACAATTCTTCCATACTGACACCTTCCCTTAAAGCTATTATAGACCGCGGCGGGCGGGTAAGACAAGCAGGAATTAAGGTCCCGTAGCTTTAAAATCGCCCTTAGCCAGGGAAAGTAATACTTTTTATTTACTTATCATTGCTCAGAATTATTTGAATTTTATTTATTATTCCTTGTTCACGAACCCCCGTAAGTATATAATTGAATATCAACTGGCTAAAACTTACAAAGGAGCTGTTTACCGTGAAAAAAATATTATTAGTCGCCGCGATGTCAATGATACTGTCATGTGTTGTCGCGTCCGCATCCCCTTATACCGATTTTGAAAGAGGCACTTCGTCGGCCGAAATCGGCATAATTCGCTCTGAGATAAAAACATCCGCTAGCGGTGATTCAATTGACTGGGACAAAAAAACCAACTTAGATTTTGGTGTCACAACAGGTCTCAGTGACAAATTTGCCCTGCAGTATAAATACCAAAACTTAGATTCCAGTAGCACCTATTTGTACGGTTATACCGGCAAAGTGGACAGCAAAGTGCATGAACTCAATCTGCTATATAAATTAGATCCCAATGCTTACGCCTTTGTAGGTATACAACGGCTGAACGGCGATTTAACCATATCGGGATTAGGGTCCGCCGACATTGATTCTACGACCGTTGCGCAAATTGGCGTTACGGGAGTTACCAAACTGTCGGACAAGCTTAACGGCTGGGGAACCATTGCTTTAGGCGATGACAATTATTCTTACGAGTTAGGTCTTGGGTATGGTCTCGCGGAAAACACGGACCTGAATTTGTTCTATCGTTATAAAAAATTCGACAACCTTGAGTTTAAAAACTCCGGTGATGAATTCGATGCCAAAAGCAAAGGCTTGGGCGTTAGCGTTACCTATAAATTCTGAGTTTAATATGCCAGTTGATAAAGGAGGGGAAATCTCTCCTTTTTTAGGCAGACAATTAGGGACGTCAGACTGGGCGAAAACAGTCTGACGTCCCCAATTGTCATACCGTTCATCAAAAAGCCTTCCAGCCAAATTGCCGGAAGGCTTGAATTTCTTATGGTTCACCCGGCCGGAATCGAACGTGCGCGGTCTTTTTTTATTGCTTTAGATTAATACCTATGTTTATAACTTAATAAGTAGTTACAAGGGGTTGCATAATAATTAGTTCCTGTATGGCTTAAAATATCATTTCTATCCAACAGATTATCTACAGATAGGGAAACTTCGTTATCTTTATCCATTCTGTAAGTGGAGCTTAGGCTAGTCAAGAAATATGGCTTAATTTTCATAGAAGGCGCAGCCGAGGGCGTGCCGACACGTTCTGTTAAATAGGTCCCGTTTAAGCTTGTACTCCATTTATCTTTTTGATAACTTACTCCGCCAGTCAACTGCAAGCGTCCATATTTTCTGTCCCAATACTCTTTGGCAACAAGGTTATGGCCTACGGCTTTTACTTTAGGATTTCCATAATTAATTCCCCAGCTATACGACCACCCGTTTTCCCCGGTTATATCACAGGTTAACTCAACACCGGTGTTTTTAAAAGTTTCATTCTTATATTTTGATATACCTGTTGACGGCTCCCATGTTGCACTAATATTATCTTTAATATCAATATGATATACCGCAGCCTTCCAGCTATGACCGTCATCAGCTTTTTTCCAGCCAATTTCATAATTGACGCCGGTTTGTGGCTTTAATTCCGGTGCCGGCAAAAGATTATATGTGCTGCCGTACATTTGGTTAAAGGTAGGTAAAATGAACGACTGGCCAATACTGGCATATACCCTATCCTTTTCACCTAATTTATGAATAAATTGTCCAGATGCGCTAAAATTACTATAATCTGCATCCTTGTCAGCACCAGCAGTCCAGGTTTCACGGGCACTTAAAATAAACGAATTTACATCATTCAGCTTTTGTTCCCATTGTCCATACACACCAAAAACTTTTCTTTCCTGCTGCATATAGGTAGTCGCATTAGATTGCTTAAAATATTCATTTTTATAATTAAAGCCAAAAATAGTATTGGTCCTATCATTTATCTGCCAATGTTTCTGGGCATCAATCCCGTAAGTCCTGTCCTTTTGATCAGTCGCATCAAGCGATGGGTTCAAGACTCCTTTACTGGAATAATTGGTAAACCCTCTTGTAATAGGCTCATTTTGGTTATAATACAAACTGGCCTGCCAATTTTCCTCACTATATTTAAGCTGCGCTATATGGTACTTGTTTGTATAGGTTTTATCATTTTGCAAATCGCCGGCCTGAGCAGCATTGCTGTTTTTCCAATTGTCGCCAAACCATGTTTGATAGCCGTTTTCATTATCCATGTAATTATATAAAAACGCTAAATTATCAGCAAAATTATATTCTAAAAATACACTGTTTTTATCAGAACCCTTAAAAGTGCTGTTCCTATCCCCGGCAGCGTCTTTATTGGTTTGAATCTTATCCAGTTTGCCCCATTTGTCTTTACTATAGCCAACATTTAATTTACCTAAATTAAATGTTGCATTATAATTTCGCTGTCCAAAATTACCAATACCTGCCGACACGGTATTTTCAAATTGCTTTTTCATAATAATATTTACAACGCCGCCCATGGCTTCGCTGCCATATAAAACAGCGCCGCCACCTTTTACTATTTCCACACGTTCCACATTCTCTACCGGAATAGAATCCAAATAATATTTGCCAGACATATTAATCGGGATTCCATTTATTAATACCAAGGTGCCATTACTTACTCCGCGGATAGTAATTGAATTTGACATAGTGGAATAGGGATTCCCATTAGGGCCATATGTAGTATAAGCAAGGCCGGCGACTTTTTGCAAAGCTATGTGTATATTCTCAGCACCAGTATTTTTTAAATCTTGATTCGTCAAAATGGTAGTAGATGCAGGAACATCAACAGCTGCTTTCTCATAACGGGTAGCCGTTACTACTATCGAATCAAGTGTAAAATCCTCCACTGTATCAGCAGCTAAAACGGCTGTGCCGCCCCCACAGCATAAACCGGCAACGATGGCCGTCATCAACATACGATTTTTCAGAACTGTTTTCTTTTTCATCAGCATTCTTCCTTTCAAGATAAAAATATAGTGACTATAATTGAGTAAATTGAGGCCATTTGATGCCAGAAGAAAAGAGACGTAAAAAATGGGTCCCGTCCATGGCAGCCGGGGGAGGGATTCTACAGCATTGATCCAAAATAAAAACTCCTGGTCTAGGACCAGGAGTAAATGGACAAGCTGCGCAGACTCACGTAGGAACATTCCAAAGCAAGCAAACGCAAATGTAATCTCCACCCATCACTCGTAGGCAAAACGGCGATCTTCAGACAGGCAGTGCTCCTGGCTCTGGATCATAGCTCTCCCGAACCTTCCCAAGACTCTTGTCCCAGTGGCATATCTTCGGGTTTGCTCACCATTACAGTGGCGGGACCGCGCCGGTATTGCACCGGACTTCCCTATTAAGCCCTGAAAAGGGCACCTGACTTAGCAATATGTAATTCATAGTAAGGTAAACCACTTAACTCATTACACACCTCATCCTATCATTTGAGGTAAATATTGACAAGTATAGTTGTCTTTTGGAATCTATCCTTCAACATGTACCACGTACTTCTGGTTTATAAGAGTAAACTATATACCGGTCATACAGTCAAGTCTTTTTTCCAAGGCTGTTATTGTTCTGAGATTTGACAATCGGTCGAGTAGAGGCCTATCTCGCGACGGCCCCCCTCACAGAACCGGACTTGCCCTATTAAGGCATCCGGCTCTTCATAGCAGCATTTACTTACGCTTAGCCATAGCTATTGTTTGGCCAACTCAGCTATCCATGTCAGTTTTGTTTCCAATGGTTTCTCTGCCTCTAGTGCAGCCATTGTTTCTCTTTCCAAGGGCTCTACTATGTTACGTCCTTCCCTCCGCAGGCATTACCCTGCTTCCTTGGTACTACTACGTAATCCGACTCCCTGCCACTCATTTGGCTTCCTTGTCTTCAACTTGTCGGCCATACTCCTATCGGAGAGCGGCAGGGTCTCCCAAGTTCACACGGAGTAACAGTGTGTAGCATGCCAAGACCTTCGATCCCGGGGCGCCGGGCTTAGCTCGCCTTTATCGCTAAACTCGGTATTGTCTTCTGCTCGTCCCATGCATCGACCTTTCCCATTAGGGATTTCGGGATTCTACATCTTCAGCTTGCGCTTTCGCCCTACTACCTTTCCTGCCTACGCTTAGACCTGGCGTTACCGCTTCAGTCCCAAGGCTGGATACTGGGTGACTGGCTAGGCCTTCCCAGGCGGGATTCCCACCCGCTATACTCCGTGTGCTTCTTGGCGCACGGGACGTTCCTTTTTTGTCAACTTTTTTTTGCCACAACACCCCGGGAGATGCCGGTCACTCTCTTAATCTGGCGAATCGAAGTCCGCCTCTTTTATTTTTACCATGGCATCGCGCCCTTTCAGCTCTGGCGCAAATCTTGTTTCAGCTCAAGTTCGCCAAATAGATGCGCTATAACTACTACGCGCGTATTCTTCCAGTTTATCCACCAGCCCTGTTTTCGAAAAAACGAAAAAACAAGTCGCGTAAAGGAGGGATTGGGGCTTCCATACCTTACTGTATCGCTGTTCCTTTATGCGCAAATTCTTACCATAACAAACTCTTGACAAAAAAGGAACGTCCCCAATTGTCCCAATTGTCATTCATCAATAAGCGTCTAAAAAGGCCTTCCAGCAAAGTCGCTGGAAAGCCTTACGCTCTTTTGGTGCGCCCGGCAGGAATCGAACCGGCGCCCTCCGTTCCCGGAGAGCGAGGCTTGTTAAACGTTCTTAACAGCCCTTTGCCAATAAAATATTGTTTTCAAGGGGTTTTTACGTCTGTTCGATTAAGAATATAGTCTATACTAACATTATAAAAATTGGCCAGCTTTATTAGTATTTCAGTTGGAATATCTAAGTCGCCCCGCTCATAATTACTATACACTCTTTGACTGCAATTTAAAATCAAGGCCATTTCCTTTTGTTTTAAAATCTCTGTCTTCGCGCAGCTCTCTTATCCTTTTATATAACATTATAATCACCCAAAATAATTGTAGCTTAGAGAATTGCTGTCATTGATTTTTTAGCGCAAAATCCGCTAAAACGTAATTATGAAAAACATTCTCAGGGGCTCTTGGTTTACTATGTACCGGACAGCTTCTTGTCTTTACTAGGGACAGTCTATACTTGTGAGAGTACTGCGCTTTTAAACAAGCGTATTTACCGTTTAAACAGCTTGCCAGGCAAAAATGAAGCCAGTGCCACGCCGATAAGCGGTAATGCGGCTAAAACGGTAAATACGCTGGGAACACCAAAATGATCGGCGATATAGCCTAAAATAGTAGCCCCGATGCCGCCCAGGCCGATGCTGAAGCCAATCGTCAGGCCTGAAGCCATGCCGACATAGCCGGGCATCATTTCCTGGGCGAGAACTACGGTTGTGGCAAAAGAGGATATGAGGGCTAAGCCGGTTAAGGCAAGTATGAGCAGGGTTGCAAAACCGCTGGTGTATTGAAATAAACTGATTAATGGCAAGGTGGTGAGTATAGAACCCATAATGACTGTTTTCCGGCCAAAGCGGTCGCTCAAAGCGGCGCCGGCATAGGTGCCGATAACCCCGGCGAAAAGGAAAACGGCTAAAAGATAGCTGGCATATACCGGGCTGCCTGATAAAAAGTCGATATAGTACATTGGTATATAGGTAGTCAGGCCGGTATGAATGCTGGATCTTATAAATATAAATCCCAAGAGGATGGCGAGCAGGCTGTAGTTTAGCGGCTGTCTGGTTACTGCCGCCGGATGAGAAGCAGCGGCTGGCTGGACGATTGGTTGTTGCGGTGAAAGATACTGCAGGTTGCTATACAGCAAGAATGACATAATTAGCCCCGGGATGATAAAATATAAGGTGTTTGTTAATACGCCCGGCGCATTAAGCGCTACTGACATCGCGATTGAACCAAGTGCCAGCCCTAGATTGCCGCCTACGGAAAATAGACCCATGCTGCGGCCCTTGGTGGCTGCGCTGCTGATAAGGTGGGTAGATTTTGAGGCTTGCGGGTGAAAACAGGCAATTCCCAAACCACCAATAATTACAGCTATCAGTAAGGTATAATACGAAGGCATGAGGCCGATGATCGCTAAGCCGATGCCTGCGAGCAGCACACTGGCAGGGATTAACCACGGTAGGGAAACGCGATCGGTAAGGTAGCCAAATATTGGCTGAATTACGGAAGAGGTTAGATTCTGGACAAGAACAATGATGCCGACCTGCGTATAGCTTAGGGTAAAGGCTGTTTTTAGAAATGGCAGCAGTACAGGTAATGCGCCCTGACCGAAATCGGTAATTAAATGCCCAAATGTTAAAAGAAGCAATGGTTTTGTCAAAAGTCGTTCTTTCTGCTGGTCTTGCTGCATATATACTTCTCCTTTGTATTAAAAAACGTTATTTACTAATAATAGGCTTATAAGGGAGAAATATCAAGCCGGATAGGAGTTTATTTTCAGCCGTATGCGGGTATCTGGCGCAATTGTGATTGTTTTTGGCGGGATTTAAAAAATAGTTGCCATTTTAATACAGGACAGGCTATAATACTGATGAACAAAGCGTTGCCGGTCAGGGCAGGACGGCGGCATTGAGGTCGGTTAGCTGCAGGTACGGATGTCTTTTGCCTGTTGGGATAAGGCATGGTATAATTATGCTGCAGGGGAGGCGATTGCTGATGATGACGACTTTTGGACTATTGATTGCTGCGCTGGCCGCGTATTGGGTATATAATGATGCCAAAGGGCGGGGCCATGAGACCGGAACAGCGTTATTGTGGTCGGTGGGAACACTGGCGGCGCTGGTTGTGTTTTTGCCATTATATCTGCTGCTGGGGCGAAAACAGCCTGTGCAACCGCGCCGCCACGATGATATTATCGATATTGAGGCCGTGCCGGTGGAAGAAACCATTAAATGTCCCATGTGCGGGGGCCTGGTGAAAGAAGATTTTAAGGCGTGTCCCTATTGCAGTTTTTCTCTGAAACCTGCCTGTACTGCATGTGGCAAGGAGCTTAACCGTGAATGGCGCCTGTGTCCTTATTGCCAGACACCAACCGACGTAAAATAAGGTTTTCCCGGTCGGGGGAAAACCTTAAAAAAAATGTTGATTTTATTGGACATGATTGATTGGGTGTGTTATAATCTTATTCGTGGCTAAGACAACATAATGCGCCCGTAGCTCAGGGGATAGAGCACCGGTCTCCGGAACCGGGAGCGCAGGTTCGATTCCTGCCGGGCGCACCATACGAGCCAGAGAATTCAAGGGTTGAAGACTGGATGAATCTTATGATTTGTCTGGTCTTTTCTTATGGTAGAGCACAAGTCTGATTCTTGCACGCTCTTGATTGTGTAAAAATAGCAGAAATACGCTGATTATACAGGAACTGGTACTTAGGCACGGACGCAAGGACAACCAAGGCGAAACATTACAAATGCACAGGTATTGGGCAGAACTAAGGACCTTACGTATCTTTCTCCAGCGTGACGAGTATATTACTCTCGTATCAGGTATATTTAGAGGCTGCGTTTATCAACGTGGCCTTGTTATTTTATTTGAGCGGCTGAAAATCATGTAAGAGTTCATCTGATACATCGGCCAGCATTTGTATAATAATGTCCCGGCCATCTTTTTCCTGACTAATCTCTGGAATCTCAGCGATTATTGTTAGGTGAATATCTCCATAAGATTTTCTGACCACGTATGCCTTTTAGACCATATTTCTATATCAAGTATAAAAAAGTGCGAGGTTTATGCAAAGACGGTGACATCTTATACACCAAAACGGCATTGCTCATCTACAGTCAGCAGCACACTCTCATCCCCTGTCACTGGCAATAGTACAGTAAAAACAGTGCCTTTTCCCACCTGGCTGTCAACGATAATTCTGCCGCCATGATTCTGCACAATGCTGTAACATACTGATAAACCCAGCCCGGTGCCGCATTCCTTGGTCGTAAAGAAAGGAGTTCCCAGCTTTTCAACAATTTCACGGGGGATGCCATTGCCGTTATCTTCTATTGTTATCGCCACCATCCCCTGCTGCCGGCTAATAGCCACAATAACCTGCCCCTCATAAGGCACTGCTTCTACAGCATTTTTTAACAAATTAATAAATACCTGTTTAAGCTGGCAGATGTCGCCGACGGTAGTACAGCCTAAGACGGGCAGTATTACCGTGACAGCAGCATTTTTACTATGCAGCTGCCCCTCCATCAGCAGGGTAACATCCTGCAGCAGCTTGCAAATATTCACTTTTTCGAATAACGGTTCTTTCGGTGGCCGCGCCAGCATTTGAAACTCACTAATCAAACTATCTATCCGGCCAATTTCATCAACGATAATATCCAGGTGCTCTGCCCGCGGCGGCCGGTCATTGCGCCGGGCCATCAGCTGAATAAAGCCTTTTATTGCCGTAAGTGGATTTCTGATTTCATGGGCAATACCGGCAGCTAACTGATTAACGCAGACCAGCCGCTCCATTCGCAGTTGTTCCTGCTCCCGCTCGTGCCGCTTGGCCTGACACCAGACCCCGTATAAAAGTCCCAAGCAAATAGCTAGAAAAAAGAAACTAGCGGCGTCTTCCCGCGATTTGCTCAGAACTCGGGCATGCAGAGCATTAAGCGGCATAACCATAATCATTCGCCAGTTTGCACTACTCAAGTTCGTATATATGAATACTTTGTCCAGCCCATCCAAAAACGAATTAAATTCCATTATACCTGATGTATTGTTCAGCATACGGGTAAACTGTTGTTTATATGAGGCGCTCTCAGGATACAGGTCCACCAGCCGGGGGTGGTGGATCACCTGAGCATTGCTATCGATAACAACTATATATTGGTTCTCCGGCATCTGTGCCTGCACAACCGACTTACTTATTTCCTGAACAGGTACATGTGCTGCTAGAACGCCGGTTACATGGTCACTGCCATCGGTGACGGGAACTAATATGCTAATATAAGCATGCTCCAGACTTCCGTAAACCATTCGGTCCGAAACTACAGCCTCTCCTGACAGAACAGTCTGAAAATATTTATTATTCTCTTGCTCAGGCAGTAATTCACCGGCGCCTGAAGTCTGCCCCAGGCCGGCAACTAAGCGACTATTCCGGTCATATACGGCAACATTAGCCACCCCGAGCACATCCATTGCTGCCAATAAATCGCTTCGGGCCAGCTCAGGCTCAAGGCTCTTAACACCTGGGCCGGCAGCTAACATCTTGATTCCTGCCAGCCTGGTATCAAAATACATATCAAGGTAATTGGCCGCTACAGCCAGACGGTCCCGCTCTCCAACCATTACAATCCGATATTGATAATGAAAATAATTAACAATCAAGCCGCCAATGATTGTTATCAGAATGGTGCCAACCATTTTTGACACCATTTTATTCTTACTTCCGGAAAGCAAGATTGGTCACCACCTTTTTCTGACACAATTCGCCAAAATTCAGACTTTTCCTGCAAAGAATGCTAAGATTGCCAAATTTTTCACAAACAAATGCAAAAGAAGCTTTCAGTTAGACTGAAAGCTTCTTTTGCATGGTGGGCGATGACAGGATCGAACTGCCGACATCCTGCTTGTAAGGCAGGCGCTCTCCCGGCTGAGCTAATCGCCCGTGTTTTGGATTTTTGGGAAAGGAGGTTCTTCGCTACCGCTCAGAACTAAGCGACTCACACAGGTTCTCATTTCGTCTGTCGACTCGTGAGAACCTGGTTCGCTGCTTATGGTGACCCGTAAGGGAATCGAACCCTTGATACCGCCGTGAAAGGGCGGTGTCTTAACCGCTTGACCAACGGGCCAGCTGGCTCCTCGAGTAGGACTCGAACCTACGACCGATCGGTTAACAGCCGATTGCTCTACCAACTGAGCTATCGAGGAATCTTACAACATAATGAATTATATACTAGGTAAATTAAAAATGCAAGTAGTCGTGTATATTTTAATCGTTATTGCAGTTTGTATTAAATCCTTAGAAATAAAAGGATATTTTTGTTAAAACATCAAATACTGATATAGCAGCCAAAAATCATAAGAGGAG
This sequence comes from Sporomusa termitida, assembly GCF_007641255.1. Classification (NCBI taxonomy): domain Bacteria; kingdom Bacillati; phylum Bacillota; class Negativicutes; order Selenomonadales; family Sporomusaceae; genus Sporomusa; species Sporomusa termitida. The sequence continues at coordinate 1,113,821 of NZ_CP036259.1, read as the reverse complement.
GTAACCCCTTGGATCCACGGATAAAAACACTTGCCAAGAACCTGATTGGTTATTCAACCAGCCTTGCACGGGGTGAAAAAATATTAATTGAGATGTTTGATGATGCCTTGCCGCTGGCTAAGGCCCTGGTAGATGAGGCGTACGCGGTGGGCGGCATCCCTTTTCTGGAGCTTAAAAACAGCCGGCTGCAACGGGCCTTGCTGCTGAGTGCAACCAGTGAACAACTCAGACTGACCGCGTCCTGGGAAGAGGCCCGTATGCACGAGATGGATGCCTACATCGCGATCAGAGCCAGCTTCAATATCACAGAAATGGCCGATGTTCCCGCCGCCCAGCTGCAACGTTACCAGCAGGACTGGGTAAAGCCGGTGCATCTTGATATCCGCGTCCCCCAAACCAAATGGTGCATCCTGCGCTGGCCCAACGCCTCCATGGCGCAGTCGGCAGGCACCAGCACCGAAGCCTTTGAAGACTTCTATTTCAATGTGTGCAACCTGGATTACAGCAAAATGGCGAAAGCCATGGACCCCCTGGTCAGCCTCATGGAACAAACCGACAAAGTTAGTATTACCGGCCCCGGAACCGAGCTTACCTTTTCGATAAAAGGAATTCCGGCGGTAAAATGCTCCGGCCTCAGAAATATTCCCGATGGTGAAGTATATACCGCTCCTGTCAGGGATTCGGTGAATGGTGTTGTTACCTATAATACGCCGGCTGTATACCAGGGATTTACTTATGAAAACATCCGCCTGGAGTTTAAAGCCGGGAAAATTGTCAAAGCGACAGCCAATGACACTGACAAAATCAACAGCATCTTCGACACCGATGAAGGTGCCCGCTTTATCGGCGAATTTGCCTTAGGTGTCAATCCTTACATTGATAAACCTATGAAGGATACTTTATTTGACGAAAAAATTAAAGGCAGTTTCCACTTTACCCCCGGCAACGCCTACGATGTCGCCTTTAATGGGAATACATCAGCCATTCACTGGGACTTGGTTTGTATCCAGAACCCGGCCTTCGGCGGTGGTGAAATCCGGTTTGACGACAAGCTGATCCGTAAGGATGGGCGCTTCACACTCCCTGAGCTGACAGGCTTAAATCCTGAAAATCTGCAGTAATGCAAAAAGCGAGCCGGCCACAGCTCGCTTTTTTTCTTCACTATTAAACTATTTATTTAAGTAAATCTTGCACAAAGTTGGGTAAAGCAAAACAACTTTTTTGAAGCTCGCGGTTGTAATACCGTGTATCCAGGTTATCCGGAATCCGGTTCCTGTCGGTATGGAGGGGGTCATATTGTTTGGAGCCGATGGTAAAGCAATGTAACCCGCTTGGATATAGGGGAATATTAGCCAAATACAGGCGGGTAATGGGGAATAGGGAGGCGATGTCGGCCTTAAGCCGTTTAATCAGGTCCTGATGAAAAAAAGGTGATTCAGTCTGCTGCACGAATAAACCATCAGGCCTGAGGGCCTTATGTACATTCTGATAGAATGCATGGGTAAACAGCCCGGCCCCCGGCCCGATAGGATCAGAACAGTCTACGATAATAACATCATATTTGTTTTCCACTTCCTCCATATGCTTGATCCCATCACCAATTTTCAATTGCAGCTTGGGATGGTTGTCATTTAAAGCCACACTAATCTCAGGCAGGTATTTTTTGCTGACATCAACAACCAGGCCGTCAATTTCCACCATCTCCGCCACTTCAATCGACTGATGTTTAACAACCTCGCGGGCCGTCCCGCCGTCGCCCCCGCCGATAATCAGAACCGTTCTGGGATCAGGATGCACAAACAACGGTACATGGGCAATCATCTCATGGTAAATGAACTCATCAAAAACCGAGGTCTGGAATACGCCATCCAATACCAGCATCCGCCCAAATTCAAGCGAGTCAACTACCGCGACCTCCTGATATTCTGACCGGCCGGCATAAAGGGTTTCCTTAATCCGAACGGAAAGGCCCAAATTTTCAGTTTGGTATTCTGTATACCATAACTCCATTATATCATCCCCTTTTACTTATTTTAACTTCTATAGCTTCCCCTAATTCGCATGATTTGTTCAGCCAAAATTCATCACCCAAAAGCCATATAGAAAGATACATCTGTAATAACAAAGGAGCTGTAAAACTTACCCAACCTATAGTTTCTAGTTTAGCGCTTGCGGCTGTAGCGGTCAATAGCCAAAACGCACGCTTACGGCCAGAAAAAGCAGCCTGCAGCAAAATTGCTGCAGGCTGCTTTTTCAAAACCGTTATTCTTCTTCCGGCCGCTTACCATACTTATATTTATATTTATGTTTTGGCATATCACAGCAGTCGTCATCATCGTCGCAACAGTCGTCATCATCGTCGCAGCAGTCATCATCATGGTCGTGTTCGCAACAGTCATCGTGATCATCGTCACGGCTAGACGGTCCAAGACCGGTAGCACCGGTAAAAGTATGGCAATGATCATCATCTTCACTGGTCGTACCTTCAAAATAATGAACATGACTACAGTCAGGCATCTCAATAGCCGGACCTGTCATGACATCTGCCGTATGCCAATGACCGCATTCGCCTTCTTCAACGATAAATGAAGTCCGGCCATGGATTCTGTGAGTATGGGATCTCCCCCGTTCCTGGGCCTGACCGCTAACCCCCAGAATAATGTGCTGATGATCATCAGCCACATCCACTTCCGTAAGATAAGTATGCACATGCAGCATATTCGGCCGGGGTTTATTGTGATGGTGATGTTTAGGTTTACGATCCTCTACATTGATCGGCATAGGTTGTCGCACCTCCAAAAAAAGATTTCCTACACCATATCCTATGCAGCAGACTGGGCAAGCGCCACTATTTATTCTGTTTACATATTACAAAAATGTGTCAACTTAATTTTGCTAAGCATATAGTATAGTACCAAGTAGTCAAGTTCTTAGATGGAGGGACTTATGCCGAAAGATAAAAAAATCGGTAAACCACTGGCAACCCGGATGTTTGTTCTGGCCTTAATCACCGGCCTTTTAATCTCTTTGTGCACGCCCTTGACTTATCTCGGCTGGGCCTGGAAAGCCAAACAGGCCGAAACAGCAGCACTCGCTGAGCAAATTGCCCGGGAAGCGCAGGCAATCATCAGCAACACCCCGTATGAGCAGCAGTACAACTTGCAACAGCTTAACAAGCTGACTTCGGAATATCGGCAACAGCCCAATATTAAGCATCTTACCATTACCATCAACCGGTTGGCCGGTGAAACCTCAGCCCCGGCAGCTACACCATCAATAGTTGATGTTACGAAGCGTGTGGATATCACCGTTCACGGCACAGCCTGCGGCTACGTTGAGTTAACCTCACCAGCCACCCCTGTTATTATGTCTACTATACTTTTAGCTGGGATTTTCGTGGGTCTGGGCCTGTTGACCAATACCCTGCTATACCGTCTGCCTGTTGGCATAATCAGTGAAACTGAAAAAGATCTGGATCTGATGACTGCCAAACTGAAAAATAAGGCCGCCGAGCTTGCCCATGTTCAAAACATTCTTGAACAGGCCGCCCTCATTGACTGTAAAACCGGTTTGTGCAACACCAGTCAGTCAATTAAACTGCTTGATGAGGAAATGGCAAGAGTAGCTGCCCAGGGCGGCTCACTCAGCGTGCTTATGCTGGACATTGACCATTTCAGACACTATAATGATCATTCCGGCTATATCCGGGGCGATGAAGTGCTGGTTACAATCTCTACATTACTAAAAACCTATATACGCACTAATGATTTAGCCGGACGGTTTGGCGGCGAAGAGTTTATTATCCTTCTGCCTGCTGTTAACAAACAACAGGCCATGGCCGCTGCTGACAGACTGCGGGCCAGCATTGAAAAACTGCCCTTCCCTGATGAAGAACATCAGCCTGGTCATAAGATTACGGTCAGCATCGGCATCAGTACCTATACCGGTGAGCCCATATCGGTTCAGCAGCTTATTGCCCAGGTTGAACAGGCACTGCAATACGCTAAAAATGCCGGCCGTAATACAGTCTCTATATTCCCAACCACCGCAGCGACAATATCGAGATCAAACCCAGCCCCATTGTAAGCATGGCGTTCCGGCCCAGATAAGCCGCAATAGCCGTCAGTATTCCCGCGAGTAGATAATGATTATGCAGTGACAAATCAATCCAGCCTTGCGGCAAAATTAACCCCGGTACAATCAACGCTGTTAAAACAGCGGTCGGAAGATGTTTAAACCAGCGTTCAAACCAGGTTGGCAGACCGGTTTGTTTTAATAAGGCAACGGCCCCAAACCTTGTCAAAAAGGTAACCGCCGCCATCCCGAGAATGATCAGCAGAATTTCAGAACGCATGCTTGTCCTCCTTTTCTAATAAGCCGCCTGTTATGCTTGCTGCCAAACAGGCGGCTATTATATACCATTTCCCGGGCAGGTATACAGCTCCCACTACGGCTACAATCGCAGCAACAGAGCAGACAGCAATACTGACATAATTAGTCAGCCGCGGCATCAGCATTGCCAAAAAGGTTGCCGGCATTGCAAAGTCAAGTCCCCAGGCCAGGGGATCAGGTATATAGCTGCCTACCAGTACACCGACCGTTGTCGAGGCCGCCCAAATAATATAAAATGCCCAGCTGCTCCCCATCTGGTAATTTGCATTATACCCTTCCCGGTCCGTGCGGCTCATAATAACTGCGTAGGCCTCGTCCGTCAGGGAAAAAGTCAGCAGCAATTGCCGGGCCAGCGGCAGCTTTAGCAGATATGGCGCCAAAGACATCCCCATCAGCAAATGCCGCAGATTAATTAACAGGGTAGTAAATACAATAAGGCCCCAGCCGGACAACCCTGCGCCTAACATGGTAATACCGATAAACTGGGCCGCGCCGGCAAATACCAGTAACGACATCAGGACTGTTTCTACAGGCGTAAGGCCGGCAGAAAGGCCCATTATCCCGCAGGTAATGCCAAAAGGCACAACCCCCAGCATAACCGGCAGGCTGTCACGTACCCCTTGCCTATACTCATCCATAATCACACCACCTTCTGTAATTTATTTTATATTACCCGGCAGGAAAAACATTGTAAATATCCAATTATTAAATCAATAAGAATAATTGGATATTTAAGGAGTTTTTTTCAGAAATGGATATATCCAAAATTATTGACAAAGGTTTTCTTAGTGCCGACTCAAAAATACCGCTCTACAAGCAGATTGCCGGCCTGCTTGCTGAAAAAATTAACAACCGCCTGCTGCCGGCCGGCAGTAAACTGCCGCCGGAGCGGGAACTGGCTGTTCTTTTACAGGTTAGCCGGACAACAGCAATCAATGCTTACCGGTGGTTAGAGGAGCAGGGATTGATCATCACTAAGGTAGGAAGCGGTACCTATGTGGCTGATTTGCTGACAACTCTGCCGCCCAACCCGTCTGTCCCCTGGTCACAGTTATTTACCCCCAGTCCCAATACCCAGCTGTCATCAATTTTACGGGAACTGATGGCATCGGCCTACACAGAGGACAGTATTTCCTTGGCAGCCGGCATGCCTGACCCGGCCCTCTATCCGCTTAAGCACTTTCACCGGCTGTTTAGCCAGCAATCCTCCCACCTCTGCGCGGCCGAACTGGGGCATATCCCAACCGAGGGCTACATGCCGCTGCGCCGTATTTTAGCCGCCAGGCTGCTAACCAAAGGCTATGATATTACCCCGGCTAATACAATGATTGTAAGTGGTTCGCAGCAGGGGCTGTATTTAATTGCCAAAGTTTTTCTGGAACCGGGCGACTATGTAATTGTTGAGTCGCCCACCTATCTTGGCGCCATCCAGGTATTCAGTGCCGCCGGCGCCCGCTTACTTAGCCTGCCGGCTGTAAACAACCTGCCCCTTGAGCTGCTGGAAGACTACCTGGTCCGTTACCGCCCCAAACTGTTCTATGTTATGCCGACCTTTAAAAACCCCAACGGCCGGGTTATGCCGCTGGCGGAACGGCGCAAATTATTAGAACTCGCAGCCAAACACCGTCTGGTTATTGTTGAGGATGATCCCTACGGCGAGTTGTATTATGACAGGCAGCCCCCGCTTTCGCTTAAGGCCCTTGATCCGTTTGGCGGCGTCATCACCCTTGGCACTTTCTCCAAAATCCTTTTTCCCGGTCTGCGCACTGGCTGGGTGACTGCGCCTGAGACCGTAATTAACCGGTTTGCCCTGGCAAAACAGTACATAGACCTGCACAGCAGCAATCTGTCCCAAAAGCTGCTCTTTGATTTCCTGGCCGCAGGCCTGCTTGAGGACCATCTGCATACAGTCCGCACGGAATACACAAAGCGCCGTGACTTAGTAGCCGGCGCCCTGGAGCAATACTGCAGCCCCCATCTGACTTTCACCCTGCCGGCCGGCGGCTTTTACTTTTGGTGCACCCTCAGCCAGGGGCTCCTGACCAGGCAGCTCTTGCATGAAGCAGGCAAAAGAGGGGTATCTTTTGTTCCCGGCGAGGCCTTCTATGCCGACGCTGCCGGCGCCGGCGAGCTGCGGCTGTGCTTTGCCACCCATCCGGAAGAACGCCTGCTGGCAGGCATTAGACGCTTAAGTACCGCGTTACAGGTTCTCGTAGACAGCAATGCCGGCAGTCAGCCGCGGCCGGCGGTAACGCCCATTATCTAATAACAACAGCAGGAGGTTACTACCATAAAACATGGCGGTTCCGGTCTACGCGGTAACGGCACCGCTAGCGGCTGCTAATTATAAGCTGCTCACTAAGCGCCACTAGATTGCCTTGCGCCGCCTGTTCGTACCTTTCCCGGAAATACTGGGTTTGATAGATTGCGTCCCGCTGCAGCAACTGTTTAATAACCTGCTGCCGCCCCTGGCAATAGGCTGCCGCCGGCAGATAGCTGTATTCGGCCCTGATCTGACGCTCATAAGCAAGAAAGCCCGGCCAGTCCCGTCCCAGAACAGCCAGATCAATATCTGCCAGATAAGCCCCGTCCCGGTCGCCGGCCGGCCGCCGGTGAGCTGTCAGCAGGATAAGCTGAACCGCCTGCCGGCTAAATTGAGCCGGCAGGCCAAGCTCCGCCGCCGCGTACCGGGCAGCGGCAGCGCTTAAGATTTCATTGCTGGTGGCCCCGGGCACACAGACAATATCATGAAACCATAACCCGTATTCCACCAGTTCAGGCTGCACCAGCTGCGGCTTAATCTCATCCAGATGCCGGAAACAATCAAGAAGATGAGAACTGCCATGATACTGCCGGAAGTATTGCTGATAACTGTCCAGCAATACCTGCAGAATTGCTTTCCCAGCCTGGTTATTAACCCCTAATCTAAGAGTAAGCGCCTGCCAGCGCCCCGCAAGTTGTGCCATAACAATGCCTCCGGCCTATTTTTAGCATCATGCAGATATTTTCGGTTTTGTGCGTTACTTTCCCGCCGCGCATCCGTTTATATAGGCAAAGGGAGTTGATCACACATGTATAAGTTCATTAAAGTGTTAACCATGGCGCTGTTAATTATGACAGCTGCGCTGCCGGCCGCTATAGCTGCCGAAAAAAACCCCAATAGCACCGAAGTACAGGTAGGCGGCAGTCATCAGGAAGAAATCGCCCCCGATATAGCCTATATCAATCTCGGAACCCTGACCGAAGCAGCTACGGTGACCGCTGCCCAGACAAAAAATGCTGAAATCTCAGCCAACCTGCGCCGCCAGTTGGCAGACTTGGGAATTAAGTCTGAATACATAAAAACGGCGCACTATACCGTAACGCCACTTTACAAAAATGATGATAATGGCCGCCGCATCCCCAGCATTATCGGTTATCAAATTACCAACAGCATCACGGTAACCGCTGCGCCCGAACAGGCAGGCGAAATCATCGACACCGCTCTTAAGGCCGGCGCCAATCAAGTCAACAATATCCGCTTTGGTAAAAAGGATGAAGCCGATGTGAAAAATGCCGCCCTGGCTCAAGCCGTCCGCGAGGCAATGAGCAAAGCCGAAGCAATTGCCACAACCTTAAACAAACGGATAGTCAGGATTAAAAGTGTTAGCGAAGCCGGTATTAATCTGCAGACACCGGAACTGACCGGCCGCATGTACAGCCAAAGCCTGATGGCCGATGCCACACCGGTTTCAGCCGGACTGGTGACGCTGACAGCCAATGCCCAGGTAGTGGTAGAGCTGGAATAAAAATCACCGGTTAATAAGCAAAGGGTCAGGCGCGCTGCCTGACCCTTTATTTATTAGTGTTTGAAATGCCGCATACCGGTAAATACCATAATAATACCATATTCATCAGCCGCTTTAATTGAATCTTCATCATGCACTGAACCGCCAGGCTGAATAATGGCCCTGATACCGGCTGCCGCCGCCGCCTGCACCGTGTCGGCAAAGGGAAAAAATGCATCTGAAGCCAGCACAGCCCCATTGGCCTGTTCACCGGCCTGGGCCAAAGCAATGCCGGCTGCCCCGACCCGGTTCATCTGGCCGGCGCCAACGCCCAAGGTCTGATTATTATTGGCAATAACAATCGCATTGGATTTAACATGCTTGACAACCTTCCAGGCAAATAGCAGCTGCTCCCAGTCTGCGGCCGACGGCTGGCGCCTGGTGACGATTTTCATGCTGTCCGGACTGACAGTTGTCATATCGGTTTGCTGCAATAACACCCCGCCGGCCACTGATTTTACATCAAGCCGGGTGCTGTCAGGCCGGGGCAGAGTGGCAGCCAGCAAACGGACATTCTTCTTTTTTGTCAGAATGGCAAGGGCCGGCTGGCTAAAGGCCGGGGCGATGACGGCCTCGGCAAACAGTTCGCTGATCAGCTGGGCCGTTGCCTGATCCACTTCCCGGTTTACACCGATAATACCGCCATAAGCCGACAAAGGGTCAGCCTGATACGCCTTATGGTAAGCTTCGGCCAAGGTTGCCCCGGTGCCGGTGCCGCAGGGGTTGGTATGTTTGATAATGGCGGCGGCCGGCTGCTCAAATTCGGCGGCCAGTGCATAGGCCGCTTCGACATCAACAATATTGTTAAAAGACAGCTCTTTGCCATTCAATTGTTGGGCGTTGGCCACACCCGGTCCGGAGTAATGCTGCTCACGATAAAAGCCGGCCGCCTGATGCGGGTTCTCCCCATAACGCAGCTCCTGGGCCTTTTCATACACCAGCTGCAGTGTTGCCGGGAACAGCCCCTGTCCAAGCTGCCCGCTCAAATAACGGGCAATACAGGCATCATAACCGGCAGTGTGGCTAAAGGCCTCTTGCGCCAGTGCCAGCCGGCTTTTACCATCAATCTCACCGCCGGCTGCCAATTGGGTTATAACCTCCCCGTACCGCACCGGGTTGACAATGACTGTTACATAGTGAAAATTCTTGGCCGCGGCCCGGATCATAGCCGGACCGCCAATATCGATGTTTTCTACAGCCTCTGCTAACGTCACCGCCGGTTTGGCAATCGTTTGGCGGAAGGGATACAGGTTAACAGCCACCAGATCAATCCCGGTAATATTGTGCTCGTTCATCGCTGCCTGGTGAGCGGGATTATCTCGCATCGCCAATATACCGCCATGGATATAGGGGTTTAGCGTTTTTACCCTGCCGTCCATAATCTCGGGAAAACCAGTGACTTCACTAACATAGGTAACAGGTATGCCGGCATTTTTGATGGCTTGCATCGTACCGCCTGTAGAGATAATTTCCACCCCAAGTTTATGTAAAGCAGTAGCAAACTCAACAATGCCGGTTTTATCCGACACACTTAAAAGCGCGCGTTTTATTTTCATCAGGATTCCTCGCTATCACTTACTCTTTGTCTATTATGTTTACATGCCGGCCTGCGGCAGTCAGTCGCCCTGCGCAGTATAAAGCGAGAGCGCGGGGATACAGAATATGTTCAGCGTGCAAGATACGTTCAGATAAGGTTTCAACGGTGTCAGTTCCCAGAACCGGTACGGCTTCCTGCAAAATAATCGGACCCGTGTCCATCCCGGCATCAACAAAGTGGACTGTACAACCGGTAACCTTTACCCCATAAGCCAGGGCCTGCGCCTGCGCATTTTCACCGGGAAAGGCCGGCAGCAGTGAAGGGTGAATGTTCATGATCTTTCCGGCAAAACGGTCAATAAAATATTGGCTTAGAATACGCATAAAACCGGCCAATACCACCAGTTCAACATGGTGAATGGCAAGTTCTTCGGCAACAGCGTCCTCAAATTGCCGGCGGCTGGCAAACAACCGCCGGTCAATACACAAAGCCTGAATATCTACTCCTGCCATACGTTTGAGCACATTGGCCTCCGGGTTATCACTGATAACCACACCAATTTTGGCATCAAGCCTGCCGGCCTGAATAGCGTCGATGATCGCCTGCAAATTGCTGCCACGCCCTGATGCCAATACACCGATTACCGTTTTTTTCATAATACAGCCCCCTACTTGAGTTCGACCTGGCCCGCACCGGCAATAATCCTGCCGATAATATAGGATTTTTCATCCCGAGCCGCAAGATTGGCCTGGATAGCCGGCACTTGTTCGGCAGGAACGATCAAAATCATGCCAATTCCCATATTAAAGGTCCGGAACATCTCGGTTTTGGCAACCCCGCCCCACTGCTGCAGAAGGTTAAAGATAACCGGCTCAGGCCAGGCGCGGGAATCTACCTCAACCCCGCAGCCGGCAGGCAATACGCGCGGAATATTATCGTAAAAGCCCCCGCCCGTAACGTGCACCATGCCATGAATATCAAATTCTTCAATCAGCGGCAGGCAGGTTTTGGGGTATAACCGGGTCGGTTCCAGCAGCTCCTGGCCCAGCGTACGTCCGAGTTCGGGAATAAAGTCAGCAACACTCAGCTTTTTTACATCAAAACAGATCTTGCGTACCAGGGAATAGCCGTTAGAATGGATACCGCTGGAAGGCAGGCCAATTAACATATCACCAGGTGCGATCTTCTCACCGGTTATAATCTTCTCCCGGTCAACAACCCCCACGGCAAAGCCGGCGATATCATATTCACCATCCGGATAGAAACCGGCCATCTCGGCAGTTTCACCGCCAATAAGCGCACAGCCTGATTCACGGCAGGCCATCGCCACCCCGCTGACAATCGCCGCCACCTTTTCCGGTTCGAGCTTGCCAACAGCCAGGTAATCCAGGAAGAAGAGCGGTTCCGCCCCCTGGACCAGGATATCATTCACACACATAGCCACACCATCCTGGCCGATGGTGTCATGCTTATCGGTCATAAACGCAATTTTAAGCTTGGTGCCGACACCGTCGGTACCGCTTACCAGTACAGGCTGGCGGTACTTACCGGCATTAAGGGCAAACAAACCGCCAAAGCCGCCGATATCCCCCAGCACCTCGGGGCGGTAAGTAGAGCGCACATGCCGTTTCATTAATTCCACGGCTTTGTTGCCGGCGTCAATATCCACCCCCGCATCACGGTAGGTAAGTTCAACATTTGTTTTTTGCTTATCGGTCATTTTCGACCTCCTGCTCTAGCATTTACTTACTGTTGGTTCAAACAGAAACTTATTATTTGCACAATCACCGTCACCGGGTGTCCGGGCCGGATAATCACAGTTAAAACAGGCATTGCATAAGGTTTTTTGCTGAATGCGGTCAATTGATGCATGCAGGCCTGCCAGGCTCAGATAATGCAGTGAATCAGCCCCGATAAATTGCCTGATCTCCTCTACTTTTTTATAAGAAGCAATCAGCTCTTTGCGGGCTGAGGTATCAATACCGTAATAACAGGGAAAACCGATGGGCGGGGAGCTTACACACATATGCACGGCGGTGGCGCCGGCGTCCTTCAGCATGCGGACAATCTTACCGCTGGTGGTTCCCCGCACAATGGAGTCATCCACCATGATCACCGATTTGCCTTTAACTACCGAACCAACAGCATTCAGTTTAATCCGGACCCCCATATCCCGCTTTTTCTGCTCCGGCTGGATGAAGGTCCGGCCGATATAACGGTTCTTCATCAGGCCTTCAGCAAAAGGAATTCCCGACTCGTGGCTGTACCCCAGAGCAGCGGTTGTCCCTGAATCCGGTACCGAGATGACGATATCGGCCTGGAAGCCGCTCTCCCGCGCCAGGGTGCGGCCCATGCTGAACCTGGCCTGGTATACACTCTGGCCGTCGATTACGCTGTCCGGGCGGGCAAAATAGATATATTCAAAAACACAGCCGGCCCGCCGGTCAGATTCGGCAAAGCGCCGCGTTACCACGCCGCTGTCATCAATAATGACCATCTCACCCGGTTCAATGTCGCGGACAAATTCTGCGCCTACCGTATCAAGCGCACAGGATTCGGAGGCCAATATCCAGCCATCGCCCAGCCGCCCCAGGCACAACGGCCGGAACCCGTGCGGGTCACGCACGCCAATCAGCTTGGTTTCGGTCATAATAACCAGGCAATAGGCACCATGAACATTAGTCAGGCTGTCAATGATTTTGTCCTCAACTGCCGGTTTGCCGGAACGGGCAATAAGGTTTACCAGCACTTCACTGTCAATGGAGGTTTGGAATACACTGCCTTTTCGTTCCAGCTCTTCCCGTATTTCATGGGCATTGGTCAGATTGCCATTATGGGCCAGACTGATCTGGCCGCCGGAATAATTGACTAACAACGGCTGGGTGTTGCGCAAGAGGCTGGAACCGGTGGTCGAGTAGCGAACATGACCGATAGCAATACGCGCCGGTAGATCAGGCAGGTTATGCCGGAATACCTCGTTCACCAGCCCCATACCGCGCTGGACATCCATGACCTGACCGTCAGTAACAGCAATGCCTGCACTTTCCTGCCCCCGGTGCTGCAGCGCATACAGGCCCCAGTAAGTGGATAGCGCCACATTCTCCCGCCTGGCAAAGATGCCGAATACGCCGCACTCTTCCCGCCATTTATCGCTTTGTATATCGTAAAGCATTAGGATTTCTCACCTGTTAGTCTTTTCAGTACTTCCCGGTAGGCTTCTTCAACATTGCCCAAATCCCGGCGGAAGCGGTCCTTATCCAGCTTTTGTCCGGTTTCACTATCCCAGAACCGGCAGGTATCAGGCGAGATCTCATCCCCGAGGAGTACTTCGCCTTTATGCACACCAAATTCCAGCTTAAAGTCGATAAGCTCCACTTTTTTGTCTTTCAGGAAAGCGGCAAGAATTTCATTAATTCGCAGAGCGTATTTTTCCATGGTTTCAACCTGAGCCGGTGTTGCCAGACCAAGGGCCTGAATATGATAGTCATTGATCAGCGGATCACCCAGTTCATCATCTTTGTAATAAAGCTCTATGATTGCAGTCGGCAACTTTCGCCCTTCTTCCCAGCCAATGCGCTTAGCCAGGCTGCCGGCGGCAATATTGCGGACAACAACCTCTACCGGCAGAATAGCCAGCTTTTTTACCAGCATTTCGCGTTCGCTGAGCATTTTGATAAAATGATGGGGAATACCTTCTTTTCCCAGCAGATTAAAGAAAAAGGTCGATATTTTATTGTTAAAGACCCCTTTATTGTCAATGGTACCGCGCTTTTCACCATTAAAGGCGGTAGCATCATCCTTAAAATACACCATCAATTCATCCGGATTCTCAGTAGCAAATACTTGCTTTGCCTTTCCCTCATACATAGGTTTTTGCGTTATCATTTTCTGCCTCCTTAAAATATTCAATGATATAAATGCCAATCTGGATTTCTTACAGCAGGTGTTAGTCCGCTGCGGGATTTCACTGACACCCTGCCGGAAAATCTTTATTTGGCTGTATACAGACAATATTGGGTAACAGCAGAATGTTAATTGCGCGCAGCAAGCTTCTCAGCCAGGCGGGCATCTTTTTTTTCTACTTCCGCTGCCATCTGTTCACGATGAGTCGTCAGTTTAGCGGCAAGGACCTCATTATGTACCGCTAATATCTGGGCCGCAAACAAGGCTGCATTTTTGGCACCATTAATAGCCATAGTCGCAACCGGAATGCCTGCAGGCATCTGCACGATGCTTAATAGCGCATCCATCCCCCCGAGCGGAGTGGCATTAACCGGAATGCCGATGACCGGCAGGGTTGTAAAGCTGGCAATAACCCCCGGCAGGTGAGCCGCAGCCCCGGCCGCGGCAATAACGACCCGGACACCGCGGTCTCTGGCCCCGGCCACAAATTTGTGTACCTTAGCAGGTGTGCGATGGGCCGATGCCACCAGTAATTCGGTCTCAATATCAAACTCATGCAGCTGAGAAACCGCCGGTTCCAGCACCGGCCAGTCGGAATCACTGCCCATAATAATTGCTACTTTCATATTTCATCCTCTCATTGCGGCCGCACGCCGAAGTGTATATTAAATTTATAGTGAGCATCTTCCGTGAAACCTTGTAACTAAACCCAGATATTTATGAAAATATCTGGGTTTAGTTTTCCCGTTATTCAGCCAGGAATACGAACCGGCATACAACAAGCACCGCCAGAACATAGACGATCCAATGAACCTCGCGTCCCCGGCCGGTAACAAGTTTTAGCAGCGGATACATCACCAGACCGGCGGAAATGCCGTTAGCGATGCTATAGGTAAAGGGCATCATGACAATCGTCAGGAACGCCGGCAGCCCTTCCGTCAGATCACCAAAGTCAATATGCCGGATCGACTCGATCATTAATGCCCCGACAATGATCAGGGCCGGAGCAGTAGCCGCATCAGGAATAAGTCCGGCCAGCGGTGTAAAGAACAGGGCCAGGAGAAAAAGCACACCACAGACAACCGCCGTCAGCCCGGTTCGGCCGCCCGCCCCCACCCCGGCAGCACTCTCAACGTAGGCAGTAATTGTGCTGGTTCCCAGCATAGCCCCCAGACTTACACCGGTGGCGTCTACCAGCATGGCTTTGCCAATACCGGGGAATTTCCCGTTCTTGTCCATCAGGCCGGCTTTAGAAGCAGTACCTACCAGGGTACCCATGGTATCAAACAATTCCACAAAGGTGAAGGTAAATATAATTGCCAGCAGGCCCATATTCAAGGCCCCCATGATATCCAGTGCCAAAAAGGCATTATTGCTGAAATCCGGTATGGCAACAGGCGAAAAGCCGGCGGGAATTTTAACAATACCCATGATTATTCCCATGACGGTGGTAATAAAAATGCCAATCAGCATGGAGCCTTTTACCTGACGGGCCATCAGCACACCAATAAAGAGAAAGCCAAACACCGCCAATAATACCTCCGGCTGGGCCAGCTGCCCCATCTCAATAATAGTTTCAAAGCTAAGGGGGGTGCCATTGCCTTTAGCGGCCACAATTTTTTCCAGAGTAGGCGGAATCAGTGATAGGCGGATAGTCATAATGCCTGACAGCTTAAGACCGATAATTGTGATAAACAGGCCGATCCCCACTGTAATTGCATGTTTTAAAGAAGTGGGCATACCCTCAACCAGCAATTGGCGCACTTGCGTTACAGTAAGCAAAATAAAAATAAGACCGGAAATAAATACAGCACCAAGCGCAACCTGCCAGGGGACTCCCATACCAATAACAACCGTAAAAGCATAAAAAGCATTAAGACCCATGCCTGGTGCCAAGGCAATCGGATAATTGACAAAAACACCCATCATGATCGATACCAGCCCGGCACCAATTGCAGTAGCCAGAAGTACCGCATTCTTGTCCATTCCCGCTGACCCCAGAATACTAGGGTTTACAAACAATATGTAAGCCATAGTCATAAAGGTGGTAATGCCCGCGATTACCTCTGTTCTGACATCTGTCTTGCGGGAACTGAGTTTAAAAAACTTTTCCAACATTTCTTTTTTTCTCCCCTTCGGCAATATAGTGGGTGTTACCGCCAACGCTACAGTTTATCCGAAAACGCCAAAAAACCCCTGACAGGGAATTTCGCATGAACTATAGAGCGAAACTTCCCCGCCAGGGTTTTTATCCCATCGGTGTAGTGTTAACAAACAACACCTGCGCCACTTGGTCACAGACCACAGCACAGAAGCTATGCGGAACCCTAGGCGCACTTTCACTCGTAGTCGGGCGATTTACGGTCGCCAGGTAGAGACTTTTGAGCCATATCCTCAAATATATACGAGCATATTGATTTACTTGTATTGTACCAGGAGTGGACAAAATATGTCAATGAAAAAATCGAACTTTAAGAATGATTTTGGAATTATTGTTCGGAAACCACCGGCGGCGCTCATTTCAGCAGGGACATCCTGATTTTAACAACCGCCTTTTTAACCGGCTGCGCCTGCCGCCACGCACAGTTCGGACGATGCACATCCCAGGGAAAAAATATGGCATACATGCCGGCAGTCATTACCAGGTCTGTTTCCGGCTGCCCGGTTTTAAAAAAAATAACATCCTTGGCTGCCAGCTCATCTGACAATACCTCATTGTCGTCGGCCAGCAAACTGTACGCAATCAGTTCTTCGCCGGCAACCATATACTGGATATCCAGATACTCCACATGCGCCTCCGCCCGGCGCATTGCCCGGGGCTGGGTCTCATATTCATTAATCGCCACATACATGTCCTGGCCTTCAAGCTCATGCTTGCCGGCCGGCAGCGCAGACAGGTTGGCTGTTGTAAGATATGCAAGCCCCTTGACAAGGGCCCGGGGCAGTAATGGCGCATCCTTGGCCAGGTTTGAAATGTGTCCGAAAATCACAGCTACTCCTCCAATGCTATTTATAATCTACCGGCGCCAGGATAACGCGGCCGGGAAAACTAAACAAGACACGCCTGAGATTACCGGCATACGGCGCCAGGCTGTAAAGCAGACCGCCTATTGACTTCTGCCAATAGGCTATTAATTAGCTTGTCAATATTCTTCGGCAAAATTCTGGCAAATCCTTCATTTTTTTGCCGGTATACTTATAACTCCACACCAGTTCATCCAGCTGCGCAAGGTTACTGCCCCCTCTATCCCCGCTGCCTGCCTCGCCGGCCTGATTGCGGTATTCGCTATTGGCATCGCCGGAAAAAACCCGTTAGCCTAAGGCCAGCGGGTTGTGGAGTTTGTCTGTTTTTGAATAAGAGCTGTTATTGTACAAGGGGAACGTAATAGGGGGTCCGCCTTGACAGCAGCAGCTTCTCCTGGTTAAACCACCATTGCGGCTGAATGGTTTTAAAGTTAACCACCAAGACTTCTTCTTTGTCGCCTGCTGCCACAGCCGGCTGATCAAGACCATACAGCGGATCCAGGGTATACAGACTGCTATGGCCTGAATATCCCGCTGTGGTCCCCATAAAATTAGCAACCAAAGTATACGCCTGCGCGCCTATGGCTGCGGCATCCCAGATAACCATCGAGCCTGCGGGATACTTATTGGCCGACATATCCGGATGAATTGTCATATAAGAACCGTATTGGCCATGCCAGGCCGCCGGTATGGCAATAAAATCAGCCCGCTTAACGGCCAAAACCCCGGCCGCTTCCGGATAGAGCGCGTCTTCACCAATTAATAGGCCGAACTTGCCCAGTTCCGGGGCGCTGAATACTGCCAGTCTGTCACCGGCAGTGGCCCATCTTTTATCGCTGTCGCTGAGATGCGTCTTGCGGTATTTGCCAATTTCGCTGCCGGCTTTGTCGACAACAATCGCGGCGTTATACAGTTTATTGCCCGCTTGCTCAATCAGGCCATATACTATCGCTACCTGGCTAGTTTTGGCGAGTTCAGCCATAAACCCGGCGCTGCCGCCGTCTGCCGGTTCAGCAAGGGATTTTACGGCCGCAATACTCTGCTTATCCATAGGGCCGGTCAAAGAGAGTTCCGGCAAAACGATAATATCCAGGCTGTTATTCTCCCGGCGGGCCTGCTCTACCGCCGCGGAAATGAGCCGGGCCACCTTGGCTTTATTGGCCGTTTTATCACCGACCACCGGCTCGTACTGGACAATACCTGCCCTGAGGTCATGGGGGATGGTATTTTTAGTGTAGTCCCACGGTGCAATATAGAGCATTAAATCCTTATACAGTTCCGGCCGCCGGGTTGCCAGTATCTGTTTATTTTTGTTTTTGTACGCTTGGGGATCGATTATTCCGTAAAGGATCATTGGTTCAGCAACGGCTTTGCTTTTATCCGCTGCTAACGGCGCTTCCGCCAGTTTCACCCCTGTTGGTGACCAGATTGCACTGGCCCCGATCATATGAAATCCATTTTCCGTGTTGGAACGATTGGCACTGACAATATACAGCCCATTTTGCTGCGCCCTTGCCGGCAAAGCGGCAATAGCCTGGGCGGAGGAGTTAGTCGGGAAAGCCAGGATATCCACACCGCCCAGCGCCGCTAACCTGGCGGATTCAAAATAAGCGGAATCCATACAGATATTAATGTCTATCCTGCCGATACCGGTAGTAAATACCGGCACTCCCAAGTCTCCCCACGCAGCCCAATGCTCTTCCGTCTCCCACTGATGGGTTTTTCTGTACTTGCCGATATATCCCGCCGGACCAACCAGCGCTGCCGCATTATAAAACAGGTCGGTCCGGGCATCTTTTTCCGCCATGCCAAAAACGGCATAGGCATTGTATTTACTGGTTAGATTCCCTACCCGTTTGGTTATTGTTCCGGGAATGGTATCAACAAAAGGACGTATAGCCTCGCGGTCCCGGTAGTAATAGCCGGTAGTCGACATCTCCGGGGCTACCACCAGTTTAGCTCCGTTTTTAAAAGCCTGCTCGATTATACTTAATAACTCGTCAACATTTTTATCCCGCTCGTTAAGTATTGGATTAAACTGAATGGCAGCAACCTTGAACGGCTGTAATTTGTTACCACGGTTTTGCGCTGATACGGTATTAGTCATGGTCCCCGCTAAAATCAGAGTGACCATGCCTGCTAATGCCAGGCACAGGGTAAATAGCCGCAGCTTTGCATGCATTTATGAGCCCCCTTTTCATATTACTTATGCCAATACGGTGTGACAGCAGCAGCTAAGCTAAAAGCCAGACTCAGAACAGGCCATAAACTAAATTATTGCAATAACTATGCCAGTATCTTCAGTGCCTGCCCAATATTACACCCCTTGCTTGTCAATGGTGTTGACCCACCCATCCGCCTTTGCCAGCGGCCTATAAAACATCCGCAAAATGTTCTCAAGTGCTCTATTGTTATGACAAGGTGCTTTTTTCAAGCACACCCAAAAGCTATCTCTGTCAGGGGCTGACAGAGATAAACAGGCCAATTTAAAACTCAAACTTTTTCCTGCGATAGGCCGACAGATACTTACGGCAATATTCATCCTTACCCCGTAATGCCTCGGCGGCAATTATGCCGGCCATGAATTCTTTGTCCAGCGGATTGGTAATCATACCGTCAAGTCCCCGGTCAACCGCCATAATGCCAAAAGTCCGGTTTAGAAGCTTGCGCTCAGGCAAACCATAGGAGATATTGGAGAGACCGCAGATGGTATGGACGCCCGGATAGGCAGTCATGATTGCTTCGATGGCCTGTAAAAACTCCCGGCCGTAGGTATCGCTGGTCGACAGCGGCTGCACCAGCGGATCAACATAAATATTCGCCGGTGCTATGCCGTTTTTCACCAGTTCATTAATCAGCTTGTCGGCAATGTTAAGCCTGGCCGCCGCTGTTTCCGGCATACCTTCATCACTCATGCATAAGGCGACCACTTTGAAATCAGTTCCTGCAACCAGGGGCAAAAACACATCATATCGATCCTTCTCCAGGGATATAGAATTCAGCATCGGTATCCCCTTGTGAGCCGACAGCGCAGCTTCAATCGCCCGGGGATCCGGGCTGTCAATGCAGCAGGGCGCATCCACAGCCTGTTGCACCTGGGTAATCAGCCATTTCAGGTACCGAGCTTCCTCCTCGACAAAAACACCGGCATTGACATCGATATAATGGGCGCCGGCAGTAAATTGCCCGGTGGCAACCTGCTGGATGTAAGCGCTGTCTGCTTCTTTAATCGCAGTTTGCACAAGCTTGCGGCTGGCATTTATCAGTTCGCCGACTATTAACAAAATCAATCACTCCCCCGGTGGTTTTAAAAACTATTGCTGCTGGCGGCAAAAATCAACTGCTGCTGCCCCATCGGCCGCATAACCATCGGCACCAATCGCCTGGGCAAAATCCGCGGACACCGGTGCGCCGCCGATAAGCACTCTGACACTGGTTCGCAACCCTTTTTCTTCTAATAACTGAATGGTTTTTTTCATGTTGGGCATGGTAGTGGTCAGAAGGGCCGCCAGGCCCAGCACATCCGGTTTATGCTCGGCAACGGCTGCGGCAAATTTCTCTGCCGGTACGTCAATGCCCAGATCAATCACCTGAAAGCCGGAACTTTCCAGCAGCATTTTTACCAGATTCTTTCCAATATCATGCAAATCACTCTCAACCGTACCCAAAACTGCCTTACCGGCAATCTCCATGTCACCTTCCACAATGAGCGGTTTTAATAGGTCCAGGCCTGCATTCATGGTTTTGGCACTCAGCATGACTTCCGGCATAAACATTTCGCCGCTTTTGAACAGGGGGCTTACAACGGCCATTCCCGCCAGCAACCCGTTTTTAATTATATCGCTGGGCGCCGCACCTTGTTCAAGCATCCGGGCAATCAGCTTGGGGATTTCCTTATGTTGCCCGTCAACAACGGCGTCTTCAATATCCTGGAAATTAATCATTTGCATATGCCCTCCAATTTTATCGATATTCACCTGTAGCGCAGTTGCACAGTTTGTTTCTGGCAATTCAGAATTCGCAACCGAAAAAGACGGTTTTAACTAGTCAAGCCAGTTTTGCTGCATTCCCGGCACGGTCGCCAGTATTTCTTTTTCGGCTTTATTATCTATACATAACGGCTTATGGGTCGCCAGAATCTCCTTGGCCATACGCCGCGCCCGCTCCCTGGCATCAAGGGAGCCATTCATTTCCCACCTTGATCTTGAGTTGCGGTCTGCGGCCTTGTTATAGAAAAATTCCGGCTTCATGTGCATGGTGGTGTGATCATTGGCCAAATAATTGCCGGCCGGGCCAACCTCATTAATTACAGCCACGGCCAGTGTGTCGTCGTTTACCTCAATCCCCTTAACGGCGCGCATCGCCATACCGATAATATCGTCATCCATAACATATTGTTCGAACGCAATACTCAAGCCGGATTCAACCAGGCCTGCCGCATCATGGATATAATTGGAACCTGCCAGCGCCGCCAGCATGATGTTGGCCATGCTTTCGTACCCGGACTGCGCATCAGGTATTTTCGCTTCGGTTACGCCGGCCGTCGTATAGTTAGGCAAATGGTAGAAGCGGGACAGTTGGGCGCAGGCTGCATTCATAAGCCCCATCTCCACCGAGCCGAAGCAGAAAGCGCCTGTCCGTAAATCGGTAGTAGTGGGAACACAACTGTACAACACCGGATGCCCGGGGTTTAGGATTTGCGTAAGCAGCACGCCGCTTAATGCTTCGGCATTCATCTGCACCAGCGTTCCGGCCAAAGTACCGGGGGCAGTGCTGCCGGCCATGGGTGCCGTCGGGGTCGCCAGCGGCAATCCTGTCTCTATGGCGGCTATCATTAGTTCAGTATAATCCTTATCCATGACTAACGGGCTCATTATGCAGGTAATAAAAGAAATAAAGGGTTTTTTCAATAATGCTTCCCGGCTGCCGGCAATCATTGCCGCATATTTGGCTACATTTTTGACGCCTGCCGGAGTATAAACACCACCCATAACGTGTTTGCCTGTATTACGGATAGCCGCATAAAAACGGTTTACGTCAATGTCTTGCTTGGCCAGTTCAGTGGGCAGGCAGGAAATTACATAGAAGTGGATATTATCCAACGCATCCACAAGCCTGGCCGCCATCTGTACATCGGTAAGGGTCGAAGGCCGTCTGGCGCCGGTATCGATGTCAAGCACATTAACCGCCGTGCCGCCGGTCCCGATATACACCTTAAATCCGTCAAGCTCCAAATTGTGGCGTTCTTCCCGGCCATACAGAGTAATTTTGGCCGGAGCTGTTTTAATCTTATCCTTGATCCAGCTTTCACTGGCCTTGACAAGGTGACGCTTAAAATCGACGTCTGCACCTGCCGCCTGGAAAGCGCGCAAGGCTCTTTCCGAGTTGACCTGGATGCCGGCTTGCTCATAAACTTGCATGGTAGCTGCGTGGATTCTCTCAATTCCGTCCTGGGTCAGAGGCTGATAAATGCCCCCAACCAGTCCTCCCGGGAAATAATTAATAGGGCGTCTTGGTTGTCTCGCCATTTTCTCTCAGCTCCTATATATTGTATATAATTACAGCCAGTGTGGTTCGTCCCACAGGACAAGCTCTTGACCAATGCCCATTTTGCGGGCATTATGGTACAGCGTATGTCCCCAGGCCGCATCTTCCACAGGCATGCCGCCAATGATCAATATAAAGCGTTCGGCTTCGTTCGCCCTGCCAAGTTTTTTACCGCAGGCGATTTCACTGAGGCTGACCAAGTCGGTTGCATTAATTTTGCCTTGCTCACACAGGCGGAATACGCTTGCCCCCGGGAAGCCCAGACGTTTTGCCGGTGGAATTTTCTCTTCCTCCTCTTTCCAGGCCTGATGCATTTTTATCTCATCAAACACAATCCGGGAAGAAGTAAACAAGTCATCGGGAATGTCTGCCGTCCCTTGTGTGGCAAGCAAAGCATTGGGCTTAACCCATTCTTTTTGGAGGAGGGGCCTGGCACTGCCGGCAGTGGCGATGCTAATCACGTCACCGGCTCTAACGGCTGCTTCCATGGAGTCTGCCGGTTCGAAGGGAAACCCCAGCTCATTGCTCATTTGCGCGCAGAACGCTGCGGCTTTCGCTGGCACCAAGTCATAGACCACTGCTTTGGCCAGGCGCGGCAGGGCCGCCTGCAAGCAAGTAACGGTCGCCCGCCCCATAACCCCGGCGCCAATGATGGCCGCGACTCTGGCCTCCCTGCTGGCAAGATACCTGGCGCCGACGGCCGGGATCGAACCTGTCCGCATGGCGCTGAGCAGATTGCCGGACATATAGGCAAAGGGTTCACCGGTTTCCACATGGTTCAGTGTTACCATTAACACCGACCGGGGGAGCCCGCGTTTGGTATTTTCAATATTCGAGCCGTACCATTTGCAGGCGCAAAGGTTAAACCTGCCGCCCAGATAGGTAATCATTGATAAGAACCGGCGGTCAGGCCCGGCCACCGGCATATTGGGAAACCGCTTTTCTTCCGGGAAGTAAATCCGCTGACCATGCTCGTTCTCACTGATTCCGCCCATAATGTAGTCGCCCTCGCCGACCACCTTAAACATATCATCAATAGTATCCACACACTGCTTACCGTCGAGAACTCCCGCTTTCAACATGTCTTGCTCGGACAGATACAAAAAAGTAGTCTTCTTGCCAGGCATAATTGATCATCCCTCCAACAATATTTACCCTCATAACGAACAAAAGAAGGGTACAATTCTTTTGTTCGCAACCTATAACCGAGGTTGTTATATTGTTATCGCAATAACCGTGCCAAAAAGATAAAAGGGGGCTGAAACCAAGACACCCTCCAATTACAAAGAGTTTTGTAAGCGGCCGGTCAGGCGCATCGCCACAACGTTCCAGCTATTCTCAAATTGTTCTCAAATTATTATCAAATAGTTCTTAAAAAATATTGAATTTTTCGTCAAATTATTATTTACCCTAAATTATAGCAGAGACAGGAAAAAAAGTAGATATATTTCGTAACACTACCCATTCCTGCACCTGTTTTGCAGGTGTGGCGAGCTTAGAAAAAAATCTCTGCCTGGTGGCAGAGATAACCAATGGAACATTATTTAGGGGTAATTTCCACAATACCTGTACTGCCGTCAATTTTAACCCAGTCCCCGGTCTTAATAATTTTCACAGGGTCAGCTTCCGCAAAATCACAAACAGCTGGTTTTTCTAAGGACGCAATGGCAACCCCTATGCGGGAATCAATTATCGTTACTACCCAGCCGGCAGGCGCATTGCCGTTGATTTTTGCGGACTTAAAGTGGCAGGACCAGCCACATGAACCTTTGGCGCACGGAAGAACTAAAATAGTATCCTTAATGCATTTGCCTCTGTTGGGGTTGCCGTGTTCATAGATTATCCCGTCGGTTTCACCCAGGCTGCCGGTATTGCCGGCAATGCTGTCCGGACATACCAGCGCCTCGCCCCCGGCAATACCGCCAAAGGCCGGTCTGCCTTTGAGAATGATTGTTTTCATGCCGGCGCCTCCCATCTTCCCAAAATTGCAGCATCAATACATGTTAGCGTTTCTCCGCAATATACAGTGGCGGCAGTTTGCGCTCGCAGGCCTTTTGCCTGCTTAATTCCGCTAAGCACCATGGCTTTTGCATGTTTGTGGGCTTCATGCTTCATGCATATCGGGCAACTGCTGTCCAGCAAATGGGCACCGCTTTCTTCAATCGTTTTAGTAAAACCGTTATAATCGGCCAAGGCCTGATTGGATTTTGTTGTCCAAATCCACAATTCAACACCTTGTTTTACTTTTTTTCCTTGTAAATATCTTGCAATATCTCTAATTTCCTCAATAGCCAGATGCGGGCAGCCGATACTGACAAAATCCACAGGTCCGCTGCCCGGATCGCACACCAGCCGGCGTGTGTCCTCATAATCCTTTTGCGTAATAGCAAAATAAGCGGCTGGCTCTTTGCCTCCCAGTGCATCGTCCACTGTCCTGGCCTCGGGTGTAATGCCGACAACGTGGCAAATTTCGGCATTAGAAGATGTTGCCAGCGAGGAAAAACATTGTCTCAGCTTTTTAATGTCCGGTCTCTTGAAATTGCCGGCAATGACCGGCTTGCCTGCCCGGGGCAGAAACCTGCCGATAGTATAGCCAATAACGTCCCAGTCGAAAGAAGTTTGGGAAGGACATTGTATAGTAAACACAACATTCCCATATCTTTCTGCTTTAATATGCAAACCCCACCGGGGTGTTCTGCCGCAAATCGCCGAACAAACCGCGGCTTCAATGCCATCGGCATTGCCACACGCGCCAAAGACTGAGTTGCATAATAAGACATTGCTGGATTCTGTGGTGACAAAATGCTCGCCTGGCAAAGGAATCCAGCCGGAAAAATACGGTGTGCAGGTATGTACTTCTGAAGCTCCTGCTTCCCTGGTAATAGCATAAAAATTATTGTTCTTATCAAAAAATTCCTTGCTTAAATGAACGGTTGCAAAATCTCTGGTAACACAGGCAGCCACACAGGTCTGTACGGCACAGCTTTCATCAAATTGACCGATAGGGATAGGTTTATCACTATTCAGGTAAAATTTCGAAAAAATTTCATTATAATCATCGGTTGTAAAGCCTTCCAGATAATGTTGCGCACCGATAAACAGCGTTGCCCGGCTGATTTCACATAAATCTTTGGCTCCCAGCACATCGGCGTAGTTTACAATAAATTGCAAGGCTTTTTGCTTAAACTCTCCCGCTTGGCCATTAAGCATTTTCTGTTCAAACTCTGTCAAATTAACCATACCCTTTCCTCCTATAAGGTTTACCCGCATAAAGTCAATTATATTAGTTCTGTTTTGTGTCAGATATTTTTATATGTAGTGGGCACTGTCAACAATAGCTCCCTCTTAGCCAGGAAAAAGTCTCTGCCTGCTGACAGAGACAAGAGAAATACTTACATATTTATTTTTTCTTCGCCCGGCCGCAGTTCCGTCCGGTTGGGATTATACCAGTAGCCGGCCTTAATCGACAGAACGAAAATGAATAAAGATACCCCAATCAGCACAGCCGCGGTTTCTCCCACATAGCCCAGACCGACAAACACCGGCGTTAGCGAAACCAGGAATATTTCAACCACGGCAATGAAAATATACGCCAACCCGTAGTCTTGCAGCGCCTTGCTGCGGAATTCCGGATCAATGATCCTCAACAGAGTAACCCCTGTTGCCACTACGCCCGTCGCCCAGCCCCAGCAGAACAGCGCGCGCTCAAACCAATAATTATGGAACATTCTGGGCCCTAAGAACCATAAGAAGCCGCCGCACCAGACAAAGCCCAGAATGCACAGCAAAATTAACGGCACTGCGTATTGAGCGACTATGGAAATCTTGATTGAGGCGATGCCAAAACAAACCATGAAATCGGTTACGCAACTGCCAATTCTCGTTGTAACCTGCTTGTCAACATACTGACCTAAATTCATCCGGTTCAAAAGCAGCTGTAAAAGCACGCCGGCCAGCATTGACAAACACATCATGGGAACATCGTATTTAGGCATAATAACCTTAAAATACTGGTTGGAGTAATAGCCGCAGGCTGCAGCAATCAACACCAGCACCAGATGCCAGGCTAACGGGTCAATGCAACCCGAGCTTACAGTTCCCATTCCGATAGGCTTGCGTTCCTCCGGCGGGATTAGACCGGTTTTCATGCTTTCAGGCAGCTTGGCCATTGCTTTTACAAACCGGGTTATGCCCAGTCTTGTGGCAATATTAATGAACAGCAAACCGCCGAATATGCCTGACAGCATCCCGGCGGTAGCCATTGTGAACCCCACCGTCAACGCGTCCTTAAACCCATAGTTTTGCAAGACCCCGCCGATAGCAGTTGCATAACCATAGCCTCCGGCCCAGCCGGCCGGCAGCATTAAGGCAAATGCATGGTGTAAGTCGGGGAAAAACTGCTTGAAAACCAGTATGCCAAACAGCAGCGCTATACCAAACTGACCTATTTCCGCTATCATACTATAAGAAAAAGTGTCGCCGACCTCGGAAACAACTTTTTTCGGCGAATCCATTTTCTCATTGCCGAGAAATAAGGTGGCAAACAGCACGACAACCAGCATATACGGGTATGAGCCTATATTATTGGAAAAGGGCAAAATATTGAGAAATTGTGACCCCAGTAAAATTCCTAATACACCGGCAATAACGGATGCCGGCAGGTACAAGTTTTGAATTATCCGAAGTTTTGCTCTGAGAAGCTGACCAACAAACAACAAGCCAGCCACTATACAAAAATCCAGCAGCATGGTATATGGTCCGAATGGCATAATTCCCCCCACCTTTCCTTGGCATTAATAACTTACCTCAAATTCGGGATAATCTAAGCTTGATTCCATATTGGGGATAAACCCGGTTCGCATGGCTTTACCCCCCGCTGATTTCTCGGCTGTTTCTTTAGCAAATGAAGCATTGGTCCTTATAGCCAGCCTCCTAAATATCCTCCCTCCCCCAATATTTACTCCCGTATTTTAAGAAAGTAATGAAGCGCCGCCTTGTTTGCTGCTTACAACCGAGTGACTATACTACTTTGCAATAAGCATGCCAAGAGGATCTAGGGCTGCGATAAATTAAGAACCCTTATTTTACAAGGGTTCTTAATCGACCAAATATTAATTTTGCCAGGGTTATTAAAATATTCTCAAAATATTCTCAAAACATTCTCGCTTCAATAGTATAAGAAATTACCCGCATCCGCTAGGCGCTTGTCTATTTTGGCTTCAGGTTAAAGGCATTGACCCATCGATATATGGTAGCCAGGCTAACTCCCAATATTTCCGCGGCCTGCTGTTTTCCTGCCTTGCCCCAGCCATGTTCATGCAATAAGTTTCGCAACTCCTGCCTTTTCGTTTGATATTGCGGATTGCTGGCCTTGGCCGGTGCCTTGTCGAATTGTGAGGGCAGGCTGTTGAGCGTCAGCACACTACTCTCTTCCACATTAACGGCATATTCAAGCACATTGGCAAACTCACGAATGTTACCAGGCCATTCGTATGTCATCATGGCTTCTTCTACCTCAACGGCGAGGCGATCGATTTTTTTGCCCATCTTCTCGAAATAATGATTAAGATAGTATGCCGCTAACAGAGGAATATCCTCAACCCTTTCCCGCAGCGGCAAAAGATAGATTGGAATCACGTTCACCCGGAAAAAGAGATCTTCGCGAAATCTGCCGGCTTGTACCAGTTCTTCCAGGTTCTCATTCGTCGCAGCGACAATGCGAACATCTACCGCGAAGGATTGTTTTCCTCCCAGCCGTTCCACCCTGCGCTCCTCCAGCACCCGCAGCAGCTTCGACTGAAGATGGATTGGCATTGTCCCCAATTCATCCAGAAACAGCGTACCGCCCTCGGCTAATTCAAATTTTCCGGGTTTCCCCTCGCGTCTTGCCCCGGTGAACGCCCCTGAATCATAGCCAAAAAACTCGCTTTCCAGCAAAGTCTCGGGAATTGCTCCACAATTTATCGGGATAAACGGCCCGCTGCGGCCACTTTCATAATGAATGGCTCTGGCGAATAATTCCTTGCCGGTGCCACTTTCGCCGCGAAGTAAAACCGTTGAGGATGATTTGGCAATTTTCTTGGCAAAGTTGATTAACTTTTGCATGCCGGCATTCTGGGTCAGGATATCGGTGAACGTGATGGGACGGGCGGCGATTGTCATACAGCTGGCTGTCTTCTTGACAGCAGCGTAATCACGAAAACTGACCAGGGTAAGTGTTTCACTTTGCGCGTCGCCTGAAATCGCAATGGTCTCCACATCAAGCAAGAGAGATTTAAGGCCGAGGGTAACTACGCTTGGCCTGCTTTGGGAATCCATGCCGATAAAATGCCCCGCAGCAGCTTGAATACCCCTGGCAATATCCGGATGATTGCCCAGCCCCAGCAAATCGACGGCGGTTTTATTAAAGTGCAGTACATTGCCGTCAGCAGAAAATGCCACCAGGCCTTTTTCTACTTTATTCAATATCCCTGTTAATTCGGCCATCGCCAGGTCGAGTGATTTGAGCAAGCGATACTCTTTAATCTTGGCTGCCATAAGACTGGCCATTCGTTCCACAAAATCGGTCAGATTCACCATCTTCTGCCGGATTTGATTGGCCGTCTCCGTGTCAAAAGCGATTACTGCCAGAACTCCGACCGGTGAACCATCAACAAGGATCGGCGCCGCAATGGTTAACAAGTAATAGCATTCCTTTGCTATTATGCAGCTTGAACAGAGAAAATGCCTGCCGGGATAATCGACAATGACCGTCTGCTTATTTTGCAACGCATATTGGTAAACATGTCCATGGCTCAGCTTTTGCCCTTGTGTATGTTTTATCGTCCCGGTTGCGGCCATCCGGGTTCTCGCATCGTCTATAACCTCGACATCACAGCCAACCGCCAAACTGATGGCCTCGGCAATTTGCTGGACTTCCTGACTAATGAGACTGAGTTCTGCCAATATCGTCCCCCCCAAAGATTAATACCAGCTTTCGTGCATAAAGCGGAACAAAAAAAGGTAGTAACAGTGAGAACTCTTGTTTATGCGGCTCATTCGCCGGTATGCGCAGGATTATCTGATATAACTTGCATCCGGGCTATATAATGATCACACCAAAAAATAACTGAATATAGGAAATATTCAACAAAAAGAGCTTGTCTCCTTTAAATTGTCAGGGCATGAAATATCGTTCAGGGCTCTTGATCAGGCTGGCGAATTAGCCGGGCCGGGCTTAATGGCTTATTTTTCTATGATTTCTTGCGGAGATGACTCCCCGGAAGATATTCATGAACTGCCGCAAGTTTCCGTTCTGCTGGCTACCTCTGATTCCGGCATCTATTTGCCAGATCTTCGATTCCATGCATTGAACACGCTGCTGCCATCGTTTAATATTTGCAAGATCCATTGCATTTATAAGCAACAGATCTATGACTGATTGCTCCTTGCTTATACGCGGATTGCCAACTTTTCTGCACTGCTATATTGACTCTTTTTAGGCATGAAAATACTCCCCTTTCGGCAACAGGTTTTTATTATTTCTCCTGCCTGTCTTTTGGGGAGCATATCACATCAATCCCGCCCCTGCTGAAACTACCCCCGGCCCCTGTATAGTGAGTGCTCCAGGCCAAAGCCATCAAGTATCTTGCCAATCATACCGTTTACCAGCTCATCCACAGTTCCCGGTTTATGGGTAAAGGCGGGAGCCGCAGGCATTACTACCGCCCCGGCCTGAGCCAAGGTCAGCATATTGGTCAAATGGATGGCTGTCACCGGTGTCTCCCGCGGCACTACGATCAGCCGCCGTCCTTCTTTAAGTGTAACATCGGCCGCCCGGGTGAGCAGGTCCCGGCCGCTGGCCGTTGCCATGGCCCCCAAAGTATGCATTGAACAGGGAACCACAACCATGCCGCCTGTTTTAAACGAGCCGCTGGCCACGGCGGCAAACAGGTCCGAGTTGTCATAAACCACAGCATACGGCGTAAGCTCCGCCAGCGTAAGCCCACACTCATAGGCAAGCACTTTACAGCCCATATCGGTGTAAACGGCATGCACCTCAACCCCCAGTCCTGACAACGCTTTTATTAAGGTATAGCCATAAATGGCGCCGCTGGCGCCGGTAACACCAACCGCTAAGCGCATAAAGACTCCTCCAGTTCAAACACCATATTTGATGACCAAATAATCATCATAGTGAGCAAAGCCGATAGCTTGGTAAGCCTTACCGGCGGGACTGTTGTCCTTCCGCACCGTAAGCACCGATATTTTGCCGGCTTGCTGAATACGGCGGCCTAGCTCGGCAACAAGGATTTTGCAAAATCCTTGCTGCCGGCTGCTTTCACTAGTATATACGCCGCCAATCTGGCTAACCCGGTTTGTTGTTACCTGGATCATGGCCTGGGCTTTCGGTACATCATCCTCAAGCAAGAAAATGAAATCCTCCCCCGGACTGCGGTCATCAATAAGTTTTGCAGCCAATTCATGGTTAAAGCGGCGGCTAAACCCCTGTCGGTATGCTTTGACAATAAACCCCAGGGCGGCAGACCTCTCAACTTCGCCCGCATTGACAAGCCGGACCGAAGCAGGAACAGCAGGCAGCTTACTTTCCCGGTTAAGCAGATAATTGCTGTCTTCATAGTCAAGAATCCTTTTATGGCCCCGCAGAGCCAGATTGAGCGGTTCTACTACCCGCTTCATTCCAGCCAGCACTTCAAACCGGCGCTGGCGCAGGAGTTCCCCAAAGCCGGGTACAGCGCCCGGCGACTCAAAGTGAGGGATAACGCTGCCCAGATTATAAAAAGCCACTATACCCTGTAACAGGCCTGCTTGAAAATAGCCATAGTAATCCCCGCAGCGGCGGTCTATCCGGTTATTATCAAGCCCGCAGCGTGTAATATTGCCGTTGAGCACCACGGACTCCAGATAATTTCGTTCCAAATATAAGCGGACCTCGTTGATATCACCGCCTGTTAACAACCTGAGCACATGCTCCGCCTTCCCCCCGCGCTCCTAAAGTTACAAGTTCTGAATTGCTTATTGCGTCTGGTCACGCAACACACGCTTTAAGATCTTGCCTGTCTGATTTTTGAGCAGGGCGTCAACAATGATAAAATCCCGTGGTATTTTATAAGCGGCAATGTTGGTCTGCAGATATTCCCTTACTGCCTTTTTATCAAAATTGTACCCTTCCTGAATGACTACATAAGCCAGTGCCACCTGACCACGCAATTCATCAGCCGCACCAATCACACTGGCCTCCGCAATGCCAGGAAAAGAGTACAGCAGTTCCTCAATTTCGCGCGGATATATGTTTTCACCGTTGGCGATAATAAGGTCCTTTAATCTGTCAACAACAAAAAAATATCCCTCCTTATCCCGGCAAGCCAGATCGCCGGTATAGAGCCAACCGTCTTTAAGCGCCGCTGCACTCTCGGCCGGCAGGTTGAAATAGCCCTGCATAACACTTGGCCCTTTGACAATAATCTCGCCAACCTCACCCGGCGGCAGCTCCTGCCCGTCAGCATCGACCACTTTAACCTCCAGGCCGGGGAGCGCCTTGCCAATGGAGCAGTATTTAGGCTGGTGCACAGGGTTAAGAGCGACTACCGGCGAAGCCTCAGACAAGCCATAGCCTTCCAGAATCTGCAAGCCATATTTCTCCGCAAACTGCCGGGCTACTTTCTCCGGCAGCGAAGCGCCACCGGAAATTAAATATTTAACACCGGCAAAATCACCCGCTTCACCAATCCGGGTAAGGAGGTTATACATTGGCGGCACACCATAGGCAACCGTTACCTTGTACTCTTTAACGGCGGCAATGGTTTCTTTCGGCGCAAAAGCCTCCAGGATTGTAATGGCCGCACCACAGAGCAAAGCGTTAAGAACAGCACAGGTCCAGGCAAAACAGTGGTACATGGGCAGCACGCACAATACATTATCGTCAGCAGTAATCGGCAGCATCTCCCGGAACGCACTGGCATTGGCAATAAGGTTATTATGGGTCAAAACAGCACCTTTCGGACATCCTGTCGTGCCGGAGGTATAGATAACGGCACAGGGGCTGTCTGCATTAAGACTGCTGTCGTCAACCGGAGCAGCCGGTAGGTGTTCATAGGCCAGCCGCTGTTTTAATACCGGTATGACAAGCTGGGTAACAGTCTGCCGGTAGTTTTGCTGACTGAGTTCAGTGTCAACAGCCAGGTGTTCCATAGTAACCAGCTTTTTCATCTGTGCATCCTTAACAATAAAAGCAATTTCCCGGGCAGTCAGCTGAAAATTAAGCGGGACAACAACGGCACCAAGACTGACAATCGCCATATAACAATACACAAACTCCGGTGAATTGCGGGCGAACAGGCCAACATTTTCTCCTATACGGATACCGGCCGCATACAAATAATTACGGTATTTCTCTACCTGTTCCTGCAACCGGCCATAGGACACACTGTCTCTGCCGGTAAATACGGTATTGTCTTTTGCGCCCTGAAAAATAAGATTATGAACAAACAATATCTGCACCCCTTCGACGAATGATAAACCAAAAGCAGCAGCCTAACGGACTTAGCAGCTTATTCCACATAGACACCGCAGGCTGCTAGTGTCTCTCATTAACAATTCCACTAAGATAAGACTGGCTTGTGTCAAGCCTACCAGGCATGACATGGCCAGTCTTATCTGTTCAGCGCTTTAGCGCTTGAATAGGCCTCAGCCACGGCAAACAAAGCCACTTCACGTTACGGCTTGACAAATTCCATTATATCAAACTACCCCAGACAGCAACAGACCTAGTTTGCCTTAGCGGGGACAAAATTACGCAATGCCAACAAGGAAGCCTGCCCCGGGCAATGTTCAGGCTTCCTTGTTGTACCAGGTGTCATCATTTTTGCTGCCATCTTCCCCACTCTTCATTATCTGAAATTGTTTATTACAAATAACCAAGGCTAAAGAAGCTCCTGCTAAGGGAGCTTCTTTAGCCTTGGTTATCCAATCAGTTATTTTCATTTGCCAATATTTGCAATATCGTCATAAACTGCACGCGGTGTCACGTAAAGCTGGTCATGGCTGTTGCCGGCAAGCCGCACAGCTATGTTTTTTCCCCTGCCCGTAACAGGTGAACTGTCTGGCTAAGGCCTTGCAGGCGGCACTTATGTGCCTGGGGGCAATTAAACCTTCAATTAAGCCATAAGACTCGGCTAACCGCAACAACGGGACATTGGCCCGGGCCAATATTTCTGTCACCGTGATAATGGTACTCAGCAACGGCTGTTCGCACCGCCCCCGCACCGACAGCTTTACACAGTCAGTAATCATATCAGGCTGCACCGCAATTTTTGCAAGAGCCGCCGCTGCTAAATCTGCCAACCTGCTCTGTACAGTAAAACTAATCTGGCAGGGCTGAACTGAGACCATATCAACAGCTATGCCGGCTTTCGCCAGCGCGGAAAAAACCTCCGTGACCCCGGCCTGGCCAGGCTGGTTTGAGCAATTAATCCGCATAAAAACCGCAGACTTGTCATATGTAAAGCTAATGTCCCGGTCTTCACCGGCAATATCGCTTTCTAAGCCGTAACCGTGCCTGTGACAAGCCTGTTTAAGTGTATTAATCATAAAAAACCCCTTTCCGAGGAAAGGGGCAGCTGTTTACACACTTTCCTCCTATCTGCCAGGATAAGTCCTGTTGGAATTAGCACCACTGCAGAAGCTGCCGGTTGCCGGGCGTCATCGGGCCAGTCCCTCGACCACTCTAGATAAGAGCCCTATTAAATTCTAAACAATTTTACCATGAGAAAATAACAAATGTCAATACATCAGCCCAGCCAGCACCAGTTAATAAACAGCGCCGTACAGAGGACCAGCCCGGCAGCCTGCAGCCAGAGCAAGCCAAAAAACCATAAGGTTGGCAGTCTGGCTAAAAATAAATAAAGGGGAAATATTACAAGTACAAAACGGGCCATGCTGTACAACGGATAAACAGGTGAGGTGGAGAATAAAGGCAGTAAAAACCACAGCCACCCCGTAAGTACATACTTTCCGGGCAGCCTGTAGCCGGGCACGGCTGTCGCAAATACCAGGGCAATACCAGTCAGCGCGGTCAATACGGCATCAAGATAAAGGCCGGTCTCAACCAAGGGAACGCCTGCTTGTATTAAACCAAGATTGTTCCAGAAATTATCCCAGGGAAAACCAAACTGCCGCCCCCAGGCTTGCTGGGAATGGACAAAAGCCAGCGGATCACCGAATAGTCTGTTGTTATAGACACAAAAAGCCCCGAATGCCAATACCGGCAAAAATGCCGCCAGCATCGACGGTTTCCATTTACGGTCATCATAATAGTGCTTAATAAATTCGTATACTAAAACAACAGTCAGCAATACCCCCAGATTACGGGTCAGGGCCGCCAGCGCGGCAAATAAACCGGCCTGCCACCACTTGTCAGTCCGCAGGCAATATAAACAGGCCAGGGACCAAACAATAAACACCGGTTCAGTATAAACACTGTTTAAGAAAAACGAAGTTGGTAATGTGGCATAGGCCAACAGCGCCCGCTGGGTTTCTTTTGCCGAAAAATCCAGTAAAAATGTTTTGGCCATCACATAGTAGCTGAGCAATGTAAACAGGTTGCAGACAACAAAGCCGGCCGCCACATAACCTAAACCGCTGCCGGCCACGGCCTTGATCAGCAGGATTGTGACCGGAAAAAAAACAATACTTTGGATATTGTACCCAGTTTCGGCAATATATGTATACCAGTGAGCATCCCATTTAATAAATTTTTCAATGAACGGCAGCGTTTGCCCGGCACCGGGGTTAAGAAAGCCGGCTGCTTCCCGGCCGGGTAATAGGTCAGTGAGCAGCAGCGCGGCTAATACTAACAGGGTGTGAAAACCGTAGGCAAGGGCAACTATCCTTAAAGCAGCAGCGTTTCGGCCGCCAGGAAGGCCAGCCGCCTTGAAAAAAAAATGAGCCAGCATATTTCCGTGTGGCAAACGACCGGTACCTCCAGTGAAAATACAGAGTTTCTCCAGGTAATTTGTACGATTTTAAGGCTGGCTATGCACAGATGCGTTTAATACCTTTAGACAATAGCCCCCGCCGCTTTGCATCAGTCTGTTTAAACAGCCATAATCCTGGCCGATAAGAAAACTGTTGCCAATCGGGATTCCCAGAACAGAACAAAACAGCAGGCGGTTAATGCCGGCGTGCCCCACTATGAGAATATCCCCTTCACTGACTGCCAGGATGTCGGCAAAGGCGGCGACCACCCGGGCCTGGCCGTCACGGAAACTCTCCCCGCCCGGCACCCGGTAATCGGCAAGATTCTGCCCCCGTTTACGGTACTCTTCCGGATAGGCCTGCTGAATCTCTGTAAAAGTTTTGCCCTCCCACTCGCCCATAGCAATCTCCCGGATATCAGCCCTGACTGCCGGTTGTATATGAATATGCCGGGAGATGATCCCGGCCGTGTCCACTGACCGCAGCAAATCACTGCAGAAAATAGTGGTGATGTTTCTGCCGGCTAATGCCGTGCTTAACAGCCGGGCCTGCCGAATTCCCTCAGCCGATAAAGGAACATCAAGCTGGCCTATATACCGGCGGACCTGATCCGGGGCTGCAATTTCCCCATGACGGATTATATATATATTCCTGCCGCTCATAGCCTGCCATCGCTCCCTCTCCCGGCCACAGCCCTGCCAGCAACATGAATCACTCTTTTGCCAGGGGTTGTGGCATAACCGTCCCCGTATTTTTCCATCTTGATCAGGATCTCCAGCTGCCCCGCAGCTGCCGCTGTCCTGATGCTTGCTAGGTTACGCAAGGCCGCTGTCAGCAGTGCCGTTTCAGGTGCTATTCCCACCACCGCCGCAGTGATCACCAGCCTGGCCGCGGCGTCCCCGTAACTCATCGCAGCATGAAAATTAACGATGCCAGGCACTGTAAACAGCACTTCGTCCAGTTCAGCCAGCGTCAGCCACATATCAGTCCCCAGGGTTACCCTGCCTGCTGCCCTGCTTCGTATGCGTTCCAACCGCCGCAACCGGCTGCCGCACAGGCATTGACCGGGGATAAAACGCGAGATATCACCTGTCCGGTAGCGGATAAGCGGCATACCCTGCCGCGTCAGGGTAGTAAAGACAAGCTCGCCATATTCGCCGTCCGGCAGCGGTTGGTCCGAAACCGGGTCAATGATCTCGAAATACAGATCGTTTTCCCGCAGATGATAACCCCTGTGCCCGGCGCATTCGATCCCGCCTCCAAACCCCATCTCGGTCATGCCATAGTGCTCGTATACCTCGCATCGCCAAATTCGTTCCAATTCCCGGACAAGCGCCTGCGGGACATAATCAGTGCTTAACAATATATACTGCGGCGACCAGTCACCCTTACGGACCTGTTCCCAGTAGCGGGCCATCGCCAGCACTTGCACAGGGACCCCCACCAGGCAGGTCGCCTGCTCCCGGCACATGGCGGCAACAGCCGCCGCTAACTCTGTAACAAAGCCAAAAGCAACAGCACCAATACCACTGCGCCCTAACCCCTTGCCTAAAAGATCGCCAATACTGCCCGGGCGTTCGCCCGGCAGCAAGATCAGGACCCGGTCCCCCCGCTGCACAAAGGTTGCCATCGCATACCGGAAAAAATCTATCGTCAGCTCCTGGTCCGCAGCCGTAAAGTACAGACGTTTGGGGCTGCCCGTAGTACCTGAGGTATTCAGTGTCACCACCCGGCTGATCTCCCCCTGGGATACTCCCACCATCTGCAGGCCCTGTTCCCCCACATCAGCCGGTGTTGTTAAAGGATAACCGGCCAGCTGCTCCAGCTGCACGAGCGCCTGCGGTGCCACCGCTGCCCAGTGGCGCTGGTAAAAAGGACTGGCGGCCCGCGCCCGGGCAAGTGTTTCATTAAGCCGGGCCAGTTGCCAGCGCTTAAGCGACTCCCGGGTTGGACAACCGGCTGCTGTTTTTATTTTGTTTGTAATCCAGGCCTCTAACGGCGTTACCGGTATTTTTCCGGTCATGGTTTTCCCCTGTACAGAGACCGCCCCTGCCGGTCGGTCAGATTATAGGCACAAAAGGGAATCAACCTGTTATCGGCGCCGACCACATGGATAAAGCAGTGTTTCAGCCGCTCTAAATCCAGGGTCCAGGCATCCTGAAACGCCATGCCGGATACAGCTAACTTATAGGTATTGATGCGTTCCAGGAATTCATCCAGGCTGGTTAAATCACCAGCCAGCTGCGCCGAGGGGCTTTGTTCCGGCTTGCCGGTTTGCCTGTTTCCGGCTGCCGACCATTGCCTGGCAACAAACTGCCGGGCCTGCCTGGAGCCCTGGGTGGCCCGCGCCTGACAACAGCCGGTATTGCTTTTAGCCTGCGATAAAGGCTGCAAATTGCCATCAGCCAGCAACACAAAATTGCCATGAAAAGAGCAATAAGCATGTTCACCGCCGGGAGGGAAAAAATGCCTGGCTTTCATCTGTCCGGCTGTCTGCCGTTCAATCTCCCGGATAATCCGGGGAATGGTCAGCCGGTCAGCATCGCCGGGATTTTCCGGACAGCGGCCGAAATAGCTGACCGGCTGAAAATGGACCCCCCGCACTACCGGCATCTTACTGACAGCAAATTGCAGGATGTCCCCTATTTGCATGTCATTGACCCCCGGTACCAGGGTCGGCACAAGCACAACGCCGATATCATGGTCAGCGCAGGCCTCAATCACCCGCTTTTTTTCAGCAAGCAGCGGCCGGCCGCGCAATTTTGTATGCACGCCGTCATCCATGCCGTCAAACTGCAGAAACACACAATTTAAACCGGCCGCCTTCAACCGGGCGGTATAGCTGTCCTCTGCCGCCAGCCGCAGACCGTTGGTATTGATTTGAAAAAACTCAAACCCCAGTTTGCGGCCCAGGGTGATGATCGCCGGCAAATCATCCCTGACTGTCGGCTCGCCGCCTGACAGCTGGATATTATACGGACCCCCTTTGTCCATAAGCAGCCGGAACCAGCCCTCGATAACCGCCAGATCCGGCTCAGTGCCGCCGGCAGGTGAGGCTGAGGCAAAACAAACAGGACAATGCAGGTTGCACTTGCCGGTCACTTCCAGCAGCACACAACACGTTTGTTGACGGTGCTCCGGACATAAGCCGCAGTCAAACGGACAGCCGCGGCGGCCTGTGGTTGTATCGGCCTGTGGTATAGCCGGGGTCTGCACATTATTCCAGCTGAAATAGTCAGGGTCTCCCTCCCATACACATACCTGATATTCGCCATGCTCAGGACAGGACTTCCGGAGAAACACACTGTCCCCCCTGGCTACCCGCCTGGCCGGAATACGCTGTAAACACTCCGGACAGACACTCTCTGTTGCCGAAAGAACAATTTCCTGTTGCCTGTAAATTGCATTCATAGCTAGATTATCGCTCCCTTCCAGGATGCCGGTTGATCAGGTCGGTCAGGAAACTCTCAAACTGCTTTTTGCTGCCCTCCCAATCAACCTGAGGAAAACTAACTTTAATCACCGAATCGGCAATTACCCCTTTTACCAGTGTTCCATCACTAAGATTGGCCTGAAAAAAAGGCCGGGGAAAATTCCGGTGATATTTGACCGTACCGGCTGTGCTCAGGCCTGTTATCAGCACCTCATCGGTTTTAATTGCCAGCCGGTATTCATATATATTAGCCCCGCCAAAGCAGTTTTCCGCCTTCTTCCAGTCATACGGTTTCATGCAGCATCGTGCCTATGGCTTCCAGGCAATAATCAATTTCCTCTTCGGTGGTAAACCGCGACAAGCCGAACCGCACGGTTCCCGCCGGCGCCGTCCCCAGGCAGGAATGAATCCGGGGCGCACAATGCAGACCGGTGCGGCAAACAATACCAAAACTTTTATGGAGCACATCGCCGGCATCCTCGACCTCCCACCCGGGCAGGGTAAAAGAAATTACCGGCGTCCGCGGTGCTGCCACAGTTATGACCCTGGCTCCGGCTGCTGCCAGACCGCTGGCTAAACGCTCCGTCTTTGCCAGCAGGCCGGCAGCATCGGCCTTACACTGGCTCGCCCAGGCCACAGCTGCCGCCAGACCGGCAAAGGACGAATCATTGGGGGTCCCGGCCTCGAAACGGGCCGGCATAACCGGCGGCATCTCTTCCAGATCACTGTGAATCCCGGTCCCTCCCACCCATATGGGTTGAAGCTCTGCTGCCGGGGCGATGTATAAGCCCCCGGTCCCTGTAGGCCCCAACAGATACTTGTGACCGGTAAAAGCTACCATATCAATCCCCCAGACTGCCGGCAGCACCGGCATAATTCCCAGACTTTGCGCGGCATCCAGCAGGGTTACCGCCCCGGCCTCTTTGGCCAGCCGGGCCAGCAGGGCTGCATCATTAACCGCGCCGGTGACGTTGGAGGCATGCGTAAAAACAGCCAATTGCGGTTTAACCTGCCGCATAGCGGCTGCCCACGCCGCCGTAATAACCCGTCCCATTTTATCCACAGGGATAAAATGGACATTAATCCCCCTGGTCTTAGACAGAAAGTATAGCGGCCGCAGGACAGAGTTATGTTCAGCGGCAGTAGTGACTACTGCCGCCCCCGGCTGCCAGCGTATGCCCTGCAGGGCAATATTCAGGGCATGTGTAGCATTAGGACAAAAAACGATACGGTTGGGTTCATGTATCTGCAGCAAACCCGCCAATAACCGGCGACACTCACCCGGTACATCGGGCCCGCTAAAGCCGGCGCGTCCGGCATGGAATGGCAGCTGTTCTATGCATTTAGCCACCATTTCGTCTACCGGTGGTGCCTTAGGCCATGCAGTCGCTGCATTATTTAAGTAGACAGGCTTCACAACGCTCTTCCCCCCTAATTAACGACCATTGCCTCGAAACTACTGATTCCTAACATACTTCCGATCCGGTCCCTGATGGCTTCGGCCGTACGTTGCCTTTGTAAAACAGAGCTGATAACTTCCGGGCTGTCCGCAAAACGGGTCAAAGCCGGTTTGAACCGCTCGCTAAGCGATACGATCCTGTCGCCCTGGACTAATTTATCGGCAAGAAATACCACCGCCGCTTCATCAAGCACATACTCCGGGGTAAACTCCAGGTCCATATGGGATGCTATAATGCCTGACAACGCCGGAAATCCCATACAGGTGATCAGCCGTTCACCCCGCCGGGAATGATTCGGGTTTCCTTTGGCCAGATCATGGACAAGCCCGCCGGCAACCACCAGTTCCTCACTAAGATTAAGTCCCGCTTGGTTAAGCAGCCCGGTGATACGCCGGCCGACCTCGGCCACTGCCTGCCCATGGCGCATTACCCGGTCATCAGCCTGATATCTGTGCAGCATGGCCAAACATTCGTCGGCAGTGGGTATCTCCTGGCGGGCATAAAAAGCCTGCAGCTGCTTATAATCATCAGGTGTGTCGATATCAAGCGCCACCCCCTGATCGGCTACGTTAACCTCTACGGCGTCAGCAGCAAACCGGTCCAGTATCCCCCGCAGCCCGGCAGCGCCAGGATCAGTAAGAATAGAGCCGTAGCAGCGGCCGCTAATCAGCGGCGGATGTCCCCGCAGCCCGTTAAATACCGGGTAGGCAACGGCTGGCGCCAGCCGCCGGTAGGCCTGAACCAACTGCCTGATGGTGTATCTTCTGATCAGCGGGCAATCACCCGGCAACAGCAAAAAGGCATCCGCCTTGCCGGCAAATGTTTTTAAACCTGTAACAACAGAGGAAAACATGCCTTGCGCATAGTCCAGATTCTCGATAATATCAACCTGATGCAACTCTAATACAGGCCGCAGTTCAGCAGCCCGGTGTCCGGCCACAACCCGGATATCGCTGATTCCGCCCTGGCGCAGGCTGGTCACAGCCGTTTCAATGACTGTTTTTTCTCCTAAGGGCAATAGCGGTTTAAAGTCGCCCATACGTGATGAATAGCCTGCCGCCACCACCAGGCCGACAATCTTACCTGGCCCGTTTTCCCGCCCGGCCCTGACTTGAATGAACCTTTGCATACACAACCCCCGCTCTCTGACAGCTGCGGCCCGATGAGCCCCGCCTTATAGGCTGTAGCCGTTAGCTGCCAGAATGTCTCTAACCTTATCCAGGGTCTGCATCACCAGCTGCGGACAGCGTGACATCCGGTTAGCAGGATTGCCCTCTAAAATATCATGGCAATTGATACTGCCAAACCGGGGGAGATTCTCTTGTTCAAACCATCCCACAAGCTCTCTGATCATATCGTTGAGACGGCTGTCTTCCATTTCCTCAGCTGTTCCCTTGCCGGCATAAAGGCCGATAAGACAGGCACCACCGGTCAAAGCACCGCAGGTCTTGCCGCAAAAGCCCAGCCCGCCGTTTAACCCCGACATGGCCCGCACCAAATCCGGATTCTCCTTGCCCTGGGCCTCCAGGCCGATAATAAGCAGGATCTGGCTGCAGTAAAACCCGGCCTGTGATAACTCCATCAGTTGAAAGAACGTTTCTGTCATCGTCTCCCTCCTTAGCTGCACCGTGGCTGGT
Source organism: Sporomusa termitida (assembly GCF_007641255.1). NCBI lineage: Bacteria > Bacillati > Bacillota > Negativicutes > Selenomonadales > Sporomusaceae > Sporomusa > Sporomusa termitida. Next base: position 1,072,086 of record NZ_CP036259.1, on the reverse strand, counting down.
CCGGACCCCGGCCAATCAAACCACTGAGTTTTGCCAGAGCCGTTTCCGACAGGAGACTAATCTGAGTCGGGACAGCATCCATTGTTTCCCCATATAAAATTATGCCGTTATCGTTTTCCAGATACCGCACCGGCAGGCTGCGCCTGAACGTTTTGCCGGTGCTTTTATCGGTAACTTCCACGATAATAGAGTCAGCCTCAATTTTATCGGCAGAAACCTGTTGCTCTTGCTCGTTCATCATCTCACCCCCCAAAGAAAACCTTTATTTTTACTTTCCCTGGGCCAGTATTAACCGCGAGCCCATTCCACATTTCGGACAGGCCCGCCCCGCCTGCGTCTCCCGGCAGTTACTGCAATAGATCGTAAAGCACCGGCAGCATTGATACAAAGGTACGCTGTTAATCGGGGCCTGACAGCGCGGACATGGTTGATCAGTCATAAGCCTCACCCTTTCGTCTGGCATTTTTCGGCCAGCAGCAGAAAATATCCCATTTGTTTGTTCATCTTGCCATTCGCTGTGCATTGCCAAAGCTCTGCTATTGAACCATACTGCATAAGATAACAAGCCACAAATTCACGTAAATAAGCCGTCTGATCCTCCCATACCAGAATGCGAAACCCGGCATCCGCCAGCTGCTTCCGCAATTCGCCGCCTGGGCCGGCACCGGCCGGACAAGCGGCAGCCGGCTTGCGCACATACAGATCGGTAATCACCAGTTTTCCCCTGTCAACAAGTATCCTGTGTATTTCTGCCAAAACCCTGCTGCTATCCGTCATAACCGACAGGCTGCACTCAGCCAGCGCCCCGTCCATTGAGGCAGTCGCAAAGGGTAATGCTTCGCCGGCCGCTCTCATAAGGGGTAAGCCCGGCACCCGGGCCCGCCCCTGCTCCAGCCGTGACTCGGCCAAGTCTATTCCCACTGCCTGTAAGCCACAGGTATTGCGTAAGTATTCCACAGTCTGACCGGTACCGCAGCCAATATCCACAACCCGGGCCCCCGGCGCAAAGGCCGCGCACTCAACAACCCGCTTCGTTAACGGTAACCCGCCGGGATGGTGATGAATCATCACTTATCCTCCAGCGCGGCTTCCACCTGCTTCATTTTACCATTGGCCAATTCCTCCGGTATGTACACTAAGCCACAGGCAGAACATCTATACAGCTCGACCGGAAAGCTGCTTTCCAGATAGGATAGCGTCACTTGCCCCAATGTCAGCTGAATACCACACTTAACACAAATAATAACCATTTGCTGCTGCTGAACCTTGTAAGTGCTCATCGGCTGTCTCCTCCACTAGCTGGTAATAACAAGTCTGTGGCAATAGGCATTCCGCACAACAAAACCGTCATCCTGCGGCAGGTATTCGACCCAGTAGGTTACATTAGCCGGCTGAAAATAAGCGATATAATGGCCTCTGACCGGGTCCTTGAGCTTATTGCCGCTGGTTTCCCCATGGTCAATCACCCGGGTTACATCGTCAACAAGAATCCTTCTTTCTTCCATAACCCGCAATACATCCTCGGGAATGGTGACTTTAAACTTTGCCTGGGCCTCCTCCACACCCGGTTCCCCCCACACCGCCCGCAGCAGCGTTGTTTTCAGCCGGGCCCGGTTCTCCTGACGGGCTGAATAACCTGGACCGGCCTGGGCCGCAAGGTGATTGGCATCGCTGCCAAAAATTACATCCAGCAGATACAGAACCCGTTTGCCCTGACTGGCGAAATTATCGCGGCACATCACACAGTAGGTCAGATAGTCTGACTCACTCTCCTTAATCCGCCGCTGGATGACCTTATGGGCCACCTCTTGATTGGCATAAATCATCAAACCGCCATAACCGCAGCAGACAGTAGTGTCACGGTTAAGCGGCAGTTCCTCAGCCTGCAGCCCCAGCTTCGACATAATACTGCGCACACTATTTTGCAGTTCAGGCTCATCCCTGGTGGTACAACTATCATGGATTGCCAGTTTCTGCCCAAGACCGGCCGCCCCCGCCCCGGCCGGCAAGCCAATACGGTCCAGCACTGTCCATAAGCTCTCGACAGCCATATCCGGAACGTGGTGCCTAAACAGGCTGTAACAGCTTGGACAGGCAGTAATTACCCTGGGGCTCCCTAACTCCCGCCAGTTCTGGTCAATCTGGCGGAGCGTTTCCTGGTATTCCTGCTCTTGGCCGGCCCATTTGGCCGGAGCACCGCAACACCCCAGCATCAGCCCAACCCCGCCGGCCATTTTTTCACACAAAAATTGGTAAGCCTGGCTTACGTACTGTGGTGATGACGCCGCCAGCTGGCAGCCGGGGTAAAACACAACCGTACTTGTGGCAAAGCCTGGTTGATGCCGGGCCAGGAAACAGCGGTCACTATTGCTGAAATGCATATCCTGCAGGGCAAATTCATGGGTTGACGGCGGCATTTTCCCTTTGTCCACCATCATTTGCCGCGCCTGCTGGCACACCTCACCCATATTTAATTTCTGCGGGCAGACTTGCTCGCACAGGCCGCACAGGCTGCAGGAATTTATCATCTTATTGGCATGATGGATGCCCATTACAATTGATAAATTATTATATATTTCGCGCACATACCGCTTGGGGTAAGCCCGGTAATGGGCCAGATATTCACAGACCTTAACACATTCCAGACACTGGCACAACAGGCAGCGCTCGGCTTCCGCACCGGCTTCCTCCTTGGTATAGCCCCCGTCAGCCGCAGCCGCACAGACCATAGGCTCAGGTTTTACATCGTCAATGTTGGTATAAAGGGTGCTCTTGAACGGTCCTTCTGTGTCCCGGTTGGCGGTCAGGGAAGCGTTCTGGAACAGACGGTCAATCGAGATTGCCGCCACCTTGCCGTCGGCAATCGAGAGAATCGCCGAATAACCGTTAGCCTCACGGCGGAGGCTGCCACCGGCAAAAACCTTGCTGTTGCTTGTTACCAGCGATAAGGGCTCGACTATAATCATCCCCGCAGCGTCCAGTTGGAGATCTAACTGTAAGTAAGCGGCCTGGTTGCCGGTCGCCAGATAAACGGCATCAAAATCCGGGTACAGGCTGTCTAACCGCGTAACCGGCATAGCCGCTTTGATCGTCAGGGGCAATTTTTGCAGCCTGGCTAAATCATCCTCAATGACCGGCAGGGGTAATTTATTTCCCGGAAATTTCCGGATGCTGCCGCCCAACAGGTCTGCTGCTTCAAAAACAGTCACCTGGTACCCTTTGCGGGCCAGTTCCACGGCGGCGGTCAAACCACTTAACCCGGCACCAACAATCGCCACTTTCTGTTTTTTCGGCAGCGGCAGCATAATTTTAGGTATAGTTGTATTGTTATCAACACATATCTTTTCCAAAGCCCGGATAAAAATAGGCTCATCCACTTCATTACGCTTACAGGCCTGCTGACAGGGCTGTTCACAAATCCTGCTGATAATCCCCGGAAAAGGGATGATTCTGTACAACAAAGCAAAGCCTGCCGCATAATCCCCCTTACGTACAGCGTTAACGATTCCCCGGACATCGACATGAACAGGGCAGGCAGCCGTACAACCAGGCGGATTTTCCTGCACACATTTGGCTTCCCGCTGACGCAGTAGTTTCTGATCCACACCGCTCATCCTTTCCCTGGTACAGGGAAACCTAAAACGAACTGAAAGCCAGGCCGGTTTTCCAGTTCGCTTTAGGCCTATACAAATTCTTTAATTTTTATTATTTGCCGCCGGCAACCTCCCGCTTGGCACCAAGTGCTTCCAGGCCGGCTTTAATTTTTTCCGGGAGGGCGGGAACGGCATAAATGCGTACACCGCAAGCATTGTAGATAGCGTTCAGGATGGCAGGATGGGGTGCGGTCAGCGGCCCTTCACCCACACCGGCGGCCCCATACGGACCGTGTTCCCGGGGAGTTATATTGTAAATAATATCCATCTCATCCGGTATATCCTGGACAAAGGGGAAACCGCACGCTACCAGATTAGTATGTTTTTTAAGGTCCTCAAAATCTTCCGTCAGGGCCAGGCCAATCCCCTGGGCCAGACCACCATAGATTTGGCCATCGGTAGTTGCCTTGTTGGTCAGGGTGCCAATATCGGCAATTGTGGTAAATTTAACCACCCTGGCCTTGCCTGTCTTAATATCAACCTCAACCTCCGGCATAAATACTTCATACATATAGACAGCGAATGGATTCCCCTTGGCAGTTTCCGGATCGCAGTCCGTACACATCGAGGCCGCCCATTTGCCATCATAACGGAGAGGAATGTTTTCGGCTACCATTTCGTCATAGGTACGGAAAGTGCCGTCCGGTTTACGCATAGCATTTACTAACATTTCGCACCCGACCCTGATAGCATTCCCGGTCATAACGTTTTGCCGGCTGCCGCCCGACGGGCCGCTGGCCGGGGTAAACGCCATGTCATTCATCACCAGCTTGATTTGTTCCGGTGTAATCCCCATCTGGCGGAGGGTTTCATGGGCATGGGTTAAGGCAGCAAGGTCGGCGCCCTGGCCGTGATCCTGCCAGGATGACCCAACCGAAACGCCTTGCGGAGTCAACTCAATCCAGGCCTGAGAGCCGTCCGGACCGTCAAGGCCGCAGCCATAAATCCCCAGCGACAGGCCTACCCCGCGTTTCTTCTCCGGCGTAGACAGTTCCTGGCAGCGTTGTTTTGCCTCTTTCCACAAGGGCCGCAGCGTATTAAACATATTTTCAAAGCAGAATACTTCCGGTACTTGCTGGGTTGGTGTCGTATCGCCAGGCCGGTAGATATTGTTAAACCGGAATTCCAGCGGGTCCAGCCCCAGTTTTTCTGCCAGTTCATCAATCGCAATCTCTGAAGCCAGGAATGCCTGCGGTGAGCCGTAGGCCCGGAAAGCGGAGCCCCAGGCATGGTTGGTGCAGACAGTGCGGCCTTTGCCGCGGATGTTGGGTATGTTATAACCGGCACCGGTAAACTGAGCCTGACGCAGTGTGGCCAAATCGCCGAACTCGCTGTACGGGCCATGATCCATTGCCCAGTCGGTTTCCATAGCCACCAGCTTGCCGGTTGTTTTCTCGGCAGCGATTTTGCATTTCATAAACACCGGCGAGCGTTTGCCGGTATAAGTGATCATTTGATACATATTAAAGTTAAGGGAAACCGGTTTGCCGGTAGCCATACAAGCCACACCCAGCAAAGCTTCATTGGTCGGACTGAACTTGTAGCCGAAGGTGGCGCCTGTCGGGTTGGCGACAAGCCGCAGTTTATCCGGTTCAATGCCGACTCCCGGACAAATCATGGCATGGTGTAAATGCAGGGCAATACTCTTGGAATGAATGGTCAGACGGCCCTCTTCATCATAATAAGCGCACCCGCAGTCAGGTTCAAGCGCCATATGCGGCTGCCGGCTGCAATAAGTGTCAACCTCAACGGTTACCACATCGGCTTTCTCCATAAGCGGTTTGGTGTCTGCGCCCTTGACAATACCCTGTTCAAAATAAGCATTAGGTACGCCCGGATGGATTTCAATGGCATCAGGAGCCATGGCGGCCGGGGCGCTCATGTACGCAGGCAGCACTTCCAGGTCGACGACGACTTTCTTGGCCGCTGCCCGGGCATGTTCTTCCGTATCGGCACACACGATGGCAATGGCATCACCAAACTGGAATACTTTTTCATCACACAGAATCGGCCGGTCCCAGCCATCGCCCTTATTCGTCGGGAAAGTAATCAGACCGGTAATACGGTTTTTACCTTTTACATCTTTATGGGTAACAACTTTATAAACACCAGGCATCTTTTCTGCTTCGGCAGTATCAATACCCTTGATATTGGCATGAGATACTTCGGCCTGAACCAACGCCAGCCGGAGCGTTCCCGGCGGCATCTGCAGCGCGACATCGGCGCCAAAGTCCCAGGTACCGGTAACCTTCTGCAAGGCGGACGGACGGTGGTAGGTAGTACCGTAGATTTTATTGCCAACCGGTTGATACAGCAGTTCTTCCTTGCGCACTTCACCGCGGATCACTTTGGCAGCGGCCATCACGGCATCGACCAGCGGCTTATACCCTGTGCAGCGGCAGGCATTACGGTTTTTCTGGAACCAGTTGCGGACATCGGCTCTGGTAGGATTGGGATTTTCATCAAGCAGAACCTTGGCCGACAAAATAAAGCCGGGGCTGCAGAAACCACACTGTGCACAGCCATAGGCCATCCAGGCAACCTGCAGCGGATGAAGATTGTTGGGAGTGGCCAGGCCTTCAATGGTAGTCACATTGGCTTCATCAGGCACTCTTTTCATTTTAACAACACAGGATCTTACTACCCTGCCGTCGAGAATAATCGAGCAGGTACCGCATTGTCCCTGATTACAGCCGACTTTGCAGCCGGTCAGCAGCAGTTGTTCCCTGAGCACACTGGCCAGACTGGCTTCCGTGTCAACAATTAATGTTCTGGGTAAACCATTGATATTTAGCACTTTTTTTTGCATCTGCTTCTTCTCTCCTTTATCACTAACCTATATCTCAGGGGACTGAATTCCCCGAAATACACACTCACTGCGGGCTTTACCGGCCTTTGCCAAAGCCGCATTCAGGATAACGGCATTCCTCGCAGGACAGACACAAGCCGCCATGCCCAAGTCTGGTGATGTCCTTGCGGGTCAGTTCTTCGCCTGCCAGCAGGCGTGGCACAACCAAGTCAAAGATTGTACTCCGGTGGTACATGACACAGCCCGGCAAACCGAGAACAGGCACTGACCCGAAATAGGCCAGCATAAACATAGCCCCCGGCAAGGTCGGCGCCCCATAGGTAATAATCCGGCCGCCGGCGGCCCGGATACCGGCCGGGGTTACATCATCAGGATCAACCGACATACCGCCGGTGGTGACTATCAGATCAGCACCGGCCTGCAGCAGGCGGTGGATAGCCTCAGCAATCATCGCGATATCATCAGGCACAAAAATCTGCTGTAAAACAGAACTGCCCAGACACTGAAACTTTTCTGTCAGCACCGGTCCGAAACAATCCTTAATCCGGCCATGATACACCTCGCTGCCGGTAGTGATCACCCCTACCCTGCAGGCCTGCAGCTGTTTGACTTCTACCACCGGATAATAAGCAGCACAAATCTGCTCAATTCTTTGCAGCTTATTTGTTGCAATGACCAGCGGAATAATTTTGCAGCCGGCGACCTTACGGTCAACAGCGACCATCTGGTTCGAATGTAAAGTCGCCACAGCCAGCTGATCAATATCATTAATTCTTTCCAGGGCTTCCGTATTTACCTTTAATAAACCGTTAATCCCGGCCTTTAATTCCACCTTACCCTCGGCAGCCTCTGCCAGTTGCAAACCCGGACCGGCTACGGACCTGGCCAGTCTTACCGCCGCGTCATTCTCATGCAGCTTTTGTTCATTTACCTCCCAGACGTAGATATGTTCTTTACCAATCGTAAGCAACCTGGGAATATCCTCTTTTTTGATGATATGCCCTTTCTTAAACGCTCTTTCCTTACACTTGCCGGGAATAATTTCAGTCACATCGTGGCAAAGAACCATGCCTTCCGCCTGATAGACGGGAACTACTCTCATCAACCACCCTCCCTGCTCTGCTGCCTAATTGTTACTTTGATCACTGGCTTAAGCGTTATACCAGATATAAACGCAAGATCTGTGCCAAATGCAATAAACGGTCAAGAAAGCACGGTTTGTGCCGACTTGGCCAAAACGGCGGCGGCTGTTGCCCTTATTCAGGTGGAAGGTTAACCTGTTTAATAAAATATAGAAGGAATCAACCGTCTTTCGACGGCTGATTCCTCCTAGCTTAGTGTTGCGCCATGCTACATTTGCCGCAACAAGTGTCACTTTAAAGTGACACTTGTTCTACTTTGCATTTTAGTTCTTTATAAATAGCATGCTGTTTCATTTTCCGGTAGAGTGTATTCCGGGAAACCCCCATATCCCGGGCGGTCATACTGACATTGCCGCCATGATTATACAATAACTCCAGAATTTCCTGTTTTTCATTTTCATCAAGGACCCGCCGGCGCTGCTCCCGGCGGCAAAAGGATTCAACAATATTAGAGGCCGGAAACTGCAGCCGCTCACGGGAGTGGGTGGTAGTAGCCTTGCAGTTGCAGATCTCCTGCGGCAGGTTGGCCAAAGTCACAACCTGGCCTTCCGTAAGACTGACGATCCGCTCCACCACATTTTGCAGTTCCCGGACATTGCCGGGCCAGTCATAGCGTACAATCCGCTCAATAACCTCCGGGTTGACAACAAATCGCCGGCAATGCTTATCCTGTTTATCGAGAAAATAGTTAAACAGCGCAACGATATCATCTGACCGCTCCCGCAGGGGCGGGATGGTAATGGAGATAACATCAAGCCGGTAGTACAGGTCTTTACGAAAAGTACCTTTTTCCACTTCCGTCATCAGGCATTTATTTGTGGCACAGATCACCCGGACATCGACAGGAATAACCTTATCGCAGCCAATCCGCATCACTCTTCGCTCCTGCAGAACCCGTAACAGGGCCACTTGCTGTTCAAGCGGCATATCGCCGATCTCATCCAGGAAAAGAGTACCGCCGCAGGCCAACTCGAATTTTCCCGGTTTTCCCCCCCGTTTAGCCCCGGTGAAGGCCCCTTCCGCATACCCGAACAATTCACTGCCGATAAGCTCACGTGGTATCGCCCCGCAGTTTACGGCAATAAAAGGCCCGGCCTGACGGTTGCTCCGGTTGTGAATGGCCTGGGCAAAAATTTCCTTGCCGGTGCCGCTTTCACCCTGGAGCAGGACATTGGACATAGAGGCGGCAGCCAGCGAGGCGACCCTGACGGCTTCCAGCAAGGCTTTACTGCCACCGATGATGTCACTAAACTGCAGTGTCCCGTAATGGCCGCTGAACCTGTTTACCAGGCTTTGAATCTGTTTGATCGGCCGGAGAATAATAACCCCGCCGGTTACTGCCCCCTGGGCATCGGTCACCGTTTCGCCGGAGGCCAGGCAGTGGCTCAGCCCGTTACCGGTCTCCAGCATCAGTTCCATTTCCGCACATGGTTCCTTACGCTTTAGTATCTTTTCAATCAGCGTATTCCTCGCTCCCAAAATGCTTTCCACCAGAATTCCCGGTCTAACCTCAACTCTGTTTAAGCCGGACCCGAGAATTTGCTTCGCTACCGGATTTAATTCGCTGATTACCCCCTGTTTGTCAACTAAAATCACGCCATCTGACATGGTATTGAAGATATTTGTCAGCCGGTTATTCATTACGCTTAATTCATTGTTCTTTTTCTGAATGCTGATTTGCGCCATGATTGCCTCCGCGGCGGCCACAACCATGCCCAGCGTATGAAGATGGGCAGCCGTGGCCGCGCCGGAAACGTCTAATATCCCCAGTACTTGCCCCTGAGTATCAAGAATGGGTGCCGCGGAGCAGGTCAAAGAGTGATGCTCAAGACAGTAATGCTCAGAACCGGATACCTGAATCGGTTTTTTTATAACCAGCGCTGTTCCGATTGCATTTGTGCCTACCTGAGATTCGCACCAGCTGGCACCGCGGAAAAAGCTTACTGTCATCGGATTGGTCAGCGCATCCTCATCCCCAAATAGCTCCATGATATAACCGCGCCGGTCTGTTAATACCACCACAAAACCGGAGCCTTCGACAACCTCGTACAAATTAGTCATAAACGGTTTGGCAATATTAATAAGCTCCCGGTTTTCTCTGAGCATCACCCGCAGGCTGATACTGTCAAGCTGGAGATGGATACAGGCATCGTTGGGCTTAACCCCGGCATCGCGGCACCGCGTCCATGAGTCCAGAATCTCTGACCGGACCGAAAAATCATAGACCTGATTGTTATTGGGGGTCTTGCTGGTAAATTGTTGCCAAGCTTCCGAAATACAATTAATACTGGGTTCGACATAACAACTCATGTACCCACCTACCTGTTCCTAATATTGTGACTATTATATTTTTCATTGAACACGAGCTAGTGTCCTGGCCCTGTTATATTTTAGTTTAGGGCGAGACAAAATGGTAAAGGGCAAGGAAGCACTGACGACGCATACTGGAAGAGGTCTGCTAGGAGGGGCTGACGCCGCCATTTGCCATTTTTGCCGTCATCAAACTAAAAAGATAATGGGGTCAAGACACTAATAAACCTATCGCAAGAAAAAAACAGAGTACGCCAAAAGCAGCGAGCACCCTGTCCCTTAATAGTAGGTAATATATACTCCTTTCGTATCGGAAGGTCTACCGGTTCCCGGGTAAAACCTCGATCTGGTTATCCTAACTTCTATTAGGTAAACAGAGTCGGAGTGACTAAATATTCAATTTATTACAAATATAACATTCTCTATAAAACCAAAAAATCCTGCTTGCAGTCAGAATAATTTCCATAAATGGAAAAACGCTACAGTCAACCTGTAGCGCAGATATCTTTATCCATATATACGGTCGCCAGCGCATCTGTGTTTTCCCTGCGGACCAGATAGCCCTGGCTCAGCCAAAACGGAAAGCCGCCAGGCAAAAATTTGTGGGTGTGCAGACAGATGCGCCTGTAGCCATGAGTCCGGCAATATTCCTCGATACTAGCTGCCAGCCGGCAGGCAATCCCCTGACGGCGCAGCGAGGTCTTTACATAACAACGTGATACCTCAGCTGTCACTGAACAATCATAGCAGCCCGCAACGGCAGCAAGCCGGTCATCATACGGATTGACGGCAACAGTTCCGACTACCTGGCCATTACTGTCAAAAGCGGCAAATAACGCGGCCTTCGCCGGTAAAACATAGGCTTCCTCCAGGTGGGTCAAATCCCACCGGTCGGCTACGCCGGGTATATGGGGATATATTTCCTGCAGCATTGGCAGGATAAAGTCGAGTACCGGCCCGATATCAGCCGCAGTAATCCGGCGAATGCACCAGTCGCTATTGTTATTGTTCAAGTCCATAGGCAACCTCGTTTCGTGTTAATTTACTATATATCAGTACGGTTAGCGAGTATCCCTGTTCATAGGCTGCGCCGGCAGTATAGCTGCTAACAGTGCCCGGGACACCGGATGGGTAAGACAGTTAAGGTTTTCCATATTGTCCAGCCTTTCCACAATCTCACCGGCATACATAACAGCCAGCCGGTCGGACAGATGAGCTACCGCCGCCAGGTCATGCGAAATAAATACATAGGACATTCCCCGTTCGGCCCGTAAATCAGACAATAAATCGAGAATCTGGGCTTGCACCAGTACGTCCAGGCTGCTGACCGCCTCATCCAGGACAATCAGCTTGGGCCGCAGGGAAATAGCTCTGGCAATACAAACCCGCTGCAACTGGCCGCCGCTGAACTGATGAGGGTACTTAGCGGCATCTCCGGGGGTAAGCCCCACAAGCTCTAATAATTCCCCGACGGCCAGGAGCACATCCCGAAAACCGGGGCAGGCAAAATTTCTTAGCGGTTCAGCAATGCTCTCCCCGGCAGTCAGGCGCGGATTGACCGAACTAAAACAGTCCTGAAACACGACCTGCAGGTCCCGCCGCACCGCCCTGACGGCGGCTTTATCCGGCCCGTACAAATTAACGCCCTGAAAAAACACCGCCCCGCTCTCGGGCTTTTCAATGCCCAGAATGATACGGCCCAGAGTACTCTTGCCGGAACCGCTTTCACCGACAAGACCAAGGCACTCCCCGTCCGCCAGTGAAAGGCTGATTTCTTTATTCGCCTGCACCCTGCGCCCCTGCTTGAAGATGCCGCCGCCGTGAAAGTGCTTGCTGACTCCCTGTAATGCAAGCAGGGGCGTGCTAACGGCCATCAGCCAACCCCCATCTGAGCTGCGCTTATGTCCAGGCAGCGTACCCAGTGGCCGCCGGCATTGGCCGTCACTTTCCCGGGAAGTGATGCACGGCAGGCAGGACTAACCCGCGGACAGCGTCCGGAAAACCCGCAGCCGCCGGTCGAACAGCCGCCCTCATTTGCCGCTATGAAGGACAGGCGTTGGCTGCGTGGCAGCCCAATACTGTTGCGGGCGTTCAGCAGCGACTGAGTATAAGGATGAAGCGGCTGGGCGAACAGTTCGGCGACTGCGGCTTGTTCAACAATCCGGCCGCCATACATGACAGCTACCGAATCAGCCAGCCGGGCAATGACACCAAGGTCATGCGAGATTAGCAGCATACTTGTGCCAAATTCACGCCTCACCGCTGCCAGAAGATCAAGAATCTGGACCTGAGAGGCAGCATCCAAAGCAGTAGTTGGCTCATCAGCAATAATGAGATCCGGTTGCTGGGCCAGGGTAATAGCGATAATTACCCGCTGCAGCATACCGCCGCTCAATTCGAAAGGGTATTGCCGCAGCAGCAGCCCCGGCTCCGGCAGCCCCACTCTGGCCAGATATTCTATTGCCGTTGCTTTGGCAGCCCGGCGGTCTGTTTTCCCATGGGCCAGCAAGGTTTCGATAAAATGATCGCCAATTGTGCGAATGGCATCAAAAGCACTCATCGGATTCTGCATAATCAACGCAATCCGGTTCCCGCGGAGCTGCCTCCATTGTGCCGCTGTCAGGTCGTTAAGACTTACCCCGGCCAGTTGAATCAGCCCGCCGGTCCGGACAATACCGGCAGGCAGGAGATTTAAAATCGACAGACAGGTCAGTGTTTTGCCACAGCCGCTTTCACCCACCAGCCCAAAAATCTCACCCTGCCCTATCTGCAGGCTGAGCTGCTGCACGACAGGCACAGCTTTATCCTTGCGTGTAATAACCACCTGCAGATCTTCTATTGTCAGCAGCGGCTGCTTTCCCATACGCGTTACCGTCCTTTCCTGCCTTTTTCCCCTGTAAATAAGCTTCAGCGGCATCAGCCCCACCGGGCTAATTTTTCTTGATCATCGGATCACTCATGTCCCGCAAAGCATCACCCAGGAGATTAAAAGCCATAACCACACTGAGAATCATCAAACCGGGGTAAGCCATCAGCCAGGGATAACCCCGCAAAAACTGACGCCCGTCGTTAATCATCGCCCCCCACTCCGGTGTGGGCGGCTGTATCCCTAAACCTAGAAATGACATGCCGGCAATATGCAGGATCACCCACCCTACATCCAGAGTGGCCAGCACCGCAATCTGCGGCAGGATATTCGGCAGAATATGCCTGACAATAATGGTGGACTGTGGCGTCCCGGCCACTTTGGCAGCCAGCACGTAGTTCCTTTCTTTCAGGCTAAGCACCATACTCCGGATCATTCTGGCATACCAGGCCCACTGGGAAAGCGCCAGCGCCAGCACGACATTGGGTAACCCCGGCCCCATCACGCCGACTAATGCCAAAGCCAGAATGAGGCTGGGAAATGCCAAAAATATATCACAAAGCCGCATGATAACAGCATCTACCCTGCCGCCGGCATAACCGGACGCGGCTCCCACCACGGTGCTGATGGCCAGAGTCGCAGACATCACGGCAAACGCCGCCCCCAGCGAAACCCGGGCCCCGTAAATAAGGCGGGATAAAATACAGCGACCCAGATGATCCGTTCCTAACAGATAACTATTATCAGGCAGCATTAATTTCCTCTCCAAAGAAACATCATTAGGATCATGAGGCGCTAGGAGCGGTGCGAAAATCGCCATTAACACAGTTAACAAAATAATCAGCAGCGCCAGTCCGGTCAAGGTACTCTTTAACCTCATGAGGACTCCCCTTTCAGGCGGATCCTCGGATCAAGCCACGCGTAGGCAATATCAACAAACAGGTTCGCAATAACAAAAACAACGGCCATCATCAGTACAAAGCACTGAACCACCGGATAGTCCCTGTTTAAAATAGCGGATACACAAAACCGGCCAATTCCCGGCCAGGAAAAAACGCTTTCGACAATCACCGAGCCGGACAGCAGATGGCCGATACTCATCCCCAGAGCGGTAACAAGCGGCAGCAGCGCATTTTTCAGGACATGCCGGCCTATAACCAGGCTTTCCTGCAAGCCCCTGGCCCTGGCATACAACACAAACGGCTGCTCCAGATTTTCCAGCATACTGGTTCTCAGCAGCCTGACATAGGTGGCAATATAACTAAAGGAAAGCGTCAGGGCCGGCAGAATAAAATGCGCCCATGACCCCCGCCCCAGGGTGGGCAACAGATCAAGCTTAAGGGCAAAGAAATACATCAGCATAAAGCCAAGCCAGAAATTAGGCATAGCGGCACTGGTAAAGGCAATAAACCGGCAAAAATTATCAAACCAACCATCTTTATACAAGGCCGAAAAAATACCCATCGGTATGCTGAGGACGAGCGTAAAAACCAGCGATACCCCGGCTAATTGAACTGTCGCCGGCAGCAGAAACATCATTTCGTCCCACACCGGCCGGTGGGTGGCATAGGATTTGCCAAAATCAAGCGTGAGTGCCTTTACCAGCCAATCCCCATACTGGACAATAAGCGGGCGGTCAAGGCCAAGTTCCTCCCGGACTGCCGCTACGGCGGCCTCCGTCGGCGGTATCTGGGAAAGTCTCAGATACGCCTCCGCCGGGTCTCCCGGCGTGAGGCGCAGTATGAGAAAGGTAATCATGGAGATACCTACCAGTACCGGGATTAGGCTGAGCAGGCGTTTGACAACATAAGCAAACATACTGCCACCTCGATTTCCTCATAAATTACTGAATATCAATCGTACCGAAAGGAATTTCATATTGACTGCCCATAAAGGCAACTCCGCTCAGGTTCTTAGGATATACCGCCAAATTTGCCAGATAGGACAACGGCAGATATACGGCCTGCTCATGGAGGGTGGTAAAGATCTGTCTGTATAACTCCTGCCGCTTGGTTTCATCGGTGCTGACTAATACAGCGGACGCCAGCTTATCAAGCTCGGCTTTCATTGGCAGGCCGAGTTGGGCCTGATAGTCGGCATGGGCCGGCTCCCGCATCGAGCCTACCAGGGAATGGGGGTCATAAGGGGCCCCCCAGGTATCGCCGTAAATGATATTAAAGTTGCCGTCTTTTTGGCGCTGATCAATCGACCCCTGCTCCTCACCGGTGAGTTTGACCTTGATACCGACCTTTTTCAGGTCGCCCTGCAAAACCTCGCCCACCGATTTTTGGATGGCATTTGTACTTTCATAGCAAAATTCCAGTTCCAGCGTTTGTCCGTCTTTCTCCCGGAAATCCCTGCCGGGAACCACCTTCCAGCCCGCTTCATCCAGCAGGGCCCTGGCTTTGTCTTCGCTGTATTCATATGGTGTTAGGCCCAGATTGCAGTAGGGGAAGTTTGTGGCCAGCAGGGTATCGGCCTTATGTTCGGTCCCGAACAGAACACCTTTGACAAAAGCATCTTTGTTGACGGCATGCTGCAATGCCTGACGGACCTTGAGCTCTTTAGTTGCCCCTTTATTGGAGTTGATGGCCAGCACCCGGGTGGCCAGCGGTTCTGACAGCTTGGTTTCATATTGGCCGGCAGCCTGGAGCTGCTTGAAGGCATCCAGACTAATACTGCCGTTGCCATAAAGCAGGTTTAGCTCTTGCTTTTCAAAAGCAACCACCCGCGACTCGCTGTCAGGAATTATTTTTATTACCAGTTTATCGACCTTGGGTTTAGGTCCCCAGTAATGTTCATTACGGACAAATACCGCTACTTCGCCCTGTTTATACTCACTCAGCACCCAGGGGCCTGTTCCCACCGGCTGTTTAATCCCCTTGCCGGTATTGCCGTTGTCAGGAAAAGCGGCCGGAGCCAGGAAGCGAAGCGGCCGGATCAGCGCCAGTTCCTGCAGTACAGGATAGTACGCATCTTTAAGCACCAGCTTGAATGTATGGTCGTCAATGACCTGGGTTTCTTGGATCTGCCGAATAAAGGCCAGCCAGTCATGCCGTTTGCCGTTCGCCAGTACGGCATCAAAATTTTTCTTGACAGCGGCGGCGTTAAAGGCAGAGCCATCTGAGAATTTTACGTCTTGACGCAGTTTAAATATGTATTCTTTGCCGTCAGGCGAGATAGTCCAGCTTTCGGCCAGCCAGGGGACAATCTTGCCTGCGTCGCTGTACTGAACCAGCGATTCATACACCAAAGCCTGGGCAAACATCTGATTGGGATTATACATGTGGGGATTTAAGGAACCAATATCCTTCGCCCAGGAAAAATTCAGCACCTTCTCTGTAGCCGGCGTCTGGCCTGACTGCGACCCGCAGCCGGCCAGCAGGCTCACCAGGAGCATGCCAGCAATGAGTACGGCTGCAACCCTTTTACATTTGTTAAGCGCTTTTGTCGTTTCTGACACAGTTACTTCTCCCTCTCCTTTTTACACTTATTCCGCAAACGTTCTCATTTCAGAAACCTCTGTCTTTTCATAAAAAAAGGCATGGAAACCAACGGGGACTTCACGTCCGCAGCGGCTTCATGCCCAAATTATCTTTTTACATTTTTTAGCGGTAAACATCATAATTTGCTGGAGTTTTCAAACTCCTTATTCCTTAATATTGTACAATGGTGTCGCCTTTTTGTAAATAGTGAAAAAATTATCTTTCTTTTGTGAATCGTATCCTCCTCCTCGGTATAAATAATAGACAGTTGCGGGGTACGCCCCCCGGAACTGTCTATTATTTTAGTAATTTGACATGCTTTGCTCATATTTATCCCGGCTGGTGCTTGCCCCCAGATCATCAAACTCTACCAGCGAACCGGCAGGAAATTCCTGGTCCGTCCCCTTGTCAGTCGGCAGTGTCACCGCCTCTTTTATGGTTCCGGCAACCACCTCGCCCGCTTCATTAAAAGTAATGGTTTTGCCTTTGCTGAATTTAATATATCCGGCCGTATCGTCACCGGTAATCCGTTTTTTCCAGCCAACAGGCCGCAGATGGGTATCCTCATCCAAAATACCGGACTGGACGGCACCGGCAGCAAAAAAAGTCAGAACCGTATCGCTTTTAAAGGTTACAAAGCCATATTTGTCGGCGATTAAACGAATGGTTGCCTTATCGGCAATTGTCCCGGCGATAATGTCACCCTGTTCACTAAAGGTGACAACAGTACCGCCTTTATATAACAAATGACCATAACCGGGGATAACCACCTTATAGTCCCGGCCAATAAACGGCCGGTAGTAAAAGCGGTGGAAATACGGGCTGATATCGGCGTGGACGGTTGTCGCGTAATAATCATTAATCACCCGGTCCCAGCCCCGCGGCGGCAGCAAGGTATCCTTATCCAGCGTCCCCGAGACCACTTCTCCCATTTCATTCAGACTAACCACGGTATTTTTTTTGAATTTGATGAAATCACCAACACTCCAGCCCTGCGGATGAAGTTTGGTGTCCTTGGACAATGTCCTGGTTTGGGCCATTGCCCCGGGCATGATTAAAGAAAAGCAAATCAGACTCCCGGCTACACCGATAAGCAACCGGACATAGAATCGACGACTCATGCAAATTCACCTCCTGTTTATTAATACATATATTCTTTAATTATCCTGATTTATCCTATTATTTGATTTACTTTTTTAAAAAAATTAGTGCTGCTGTTTACCGGCCTTATATTGGCTTTAAAAGTACAGACTGAACTTTTGTACCCTTATTTCTCCGCCAGCGAAAACCGGAAAAGGTACGCCTGTTCATACGTTGCCTGCATCCTGTCGGCAATACATAAAAAACCATCCTCGTCGCGGGAAATATCAATAAATCCCTGCGGCCGCCGCCGCTGTATCTCCACGTGAAAGCCCTCGGCGGCAAAGGTGCCGGCAATAAAATCCAGCGTGTGGGCATTAGACTCTACCAGGCTGTTGTCGTTAATCCATTTGGTAAAATGCTCCAGACTGGGATTGGTGCTTAAGTCGGTGTAGGTGGCATAATAAACCCCCCCGGGCTTTAACAGCTGCTTAACCTTCCAGGCGTGGGTTTTCAGGTCTTTAATCAAATAAATGACCGCCTGGCTGATGACCAGATCAAACCTGTTGGCGAACTGTTCAGGGGTAGTTGTAGCCACATAGGTCAGCGGCAGATCCCCTTTACGGGCATTGGCCACTTGTATCGACGCCTGGGCCAGATCAATGCCAACACCTTCCTTAAAGGGCTTAGCCTGATGCAGGTGTCGTAAAAACCCCCCCTGGTTGCAGCCGAAATCAAGCACCGCCATGTGGGAAAGGTCCTGTTCCTGAATAAGCTGAATAACCTCCTGCCAGCCCCGCTGATGCCGTTCTTCCATTTGCTGTTCCCCTTCGGCGCGGTTTTGCCACCATACATCATAAAGCTTGTCTGCCTGCATCATGTTTCTCCTCCAATATTAAATAATCTTCTCATAACCTTTTCTGCCGGCCATTCTTTCTGCACATACGCATTATAGCTGTCGGCACGACCATCCCAGTAAGTTTCAATCCGTTATTGATTCATCACTAGTGGTAGCACCCTGCAGAGCCAGTGGCGTGCTAAGAGGACCTTTTGCCCGGAAAAACAAAAATACGAAGGGGCAGGACGACCATCGGCGTCCTGCTTACCCTTCGTGGATATGCTTCAGTGCTTTTAATTTTTCAGCTGTTAAAAAAGTAACTGTTCCGACCTTCAGATCGGTATTCGCTAAAATTATAACGTATTCTGGAGATCACTGCAATATATTATTGTGAAAAGATTCCATAATTACTAATTAATCTGACCTGCCTAGCGGAGATCCCGGGCCAGCCGCATCCCGTTTAAGGTCACCAGCAGGGCGGCGCCGGTGTCGGCCAGCACAGCCAGCCAGAGATTGGCAAAACCGGCAAAGGTGCCAATGACAAACACCAGTTTCACCACCAGCGAAAAGGTAATATTCTGCTTGATGATCGCCACTGTTTTCCGGCTGAGTTTCATTACATAGGCCAGTTTACTCAAATCGTCAGACATAAGCGCAATATCAGCCGTTTCCAGGGCCGTGTCCGAACCGGCAACCCCCATGGCAATACCCACAGCGGCAGTCGCCAGCGCCGGGGCATCATTCACCCCGTCACCGACCATGGCTACGCTGCCATATTGGCCGGCCAGCTGCTTAAGGGTTGCGGCTTTATCGGCCGGCAGCAGTTCACTATAGAAGGCATCAAGCCCCAGATTGCCGGCAACAGCCTCTGCGACCCGGCAATTATCACCGGTCAGCATAACGACCTGTTCGACCCCGGCCGCTTTAATAGCCGCCACGGCTGCCGGGCTGTTATCGCGCAGGGTATCGGCTACAGCAACAATACCATATAATTCTGCGCCGTTGCCTACCAGCATAACTGTTTTTCCCTGCCCTTCAAGGGCCGATAAGCTGCTTTCATAAGCGGCAAGCGAACAGCCCAACTCCTCAAACAGCCTTTGATTGCCTACATAGACGGTCTGACCATCAAGCTCGGCCTGCGCGCCCCGGCCAACAAGGGCTTTAAACTGGGTTACCGGCGGTAAGGCCTGATTGCCGTAACAGGCCACAATCGCTTCCGCCAGCGGGTGTTCCGACCATTTTTCAACAGCAGCGGCCAGGGCCAGCACTTGTTGTTTATCGAAGCCGCCGGTTAAGGGGATAACATCGGTCACCATTGGCTTGCCAACGGTTAGAGTACCTGTCTTGTCAAAAGCAACGGCCCGGATTTTTCCCATTTGTTCAAGATAAGCACCGCCTTTGATGAGCACCCCATGGCGCGAAGCATTGCCAATCGCCGAAACGATCGATACAGGCGTTGAAATGACGAGAGCGCACGGGCAGGAAATTACCAGCAGTACCAATGCCCGGTAAAACCACAAATCAAAGGATGCATTGAAAAAGAGCGGGGGAATAATGGTCAGGCCCACCGCGGCCACGATGACGGCCGGGGTATAATATTTGGCAAAAACATCAACAAATTGCTGCATTGGCGCTTTTTCCGCCTGGGCTTCCTCCACCATGTGCATGATTTTGGCCAGGGTGGAGTCTTCCGCCAGCTTGGTCACTCTGATTTCCAGAGCCCCTTGTTCATTGACCGTGCCGGCATACACAATATCCCCGGCCTGTTTTTCCACAGGCATGGATTCACCGGTAATGGCTGCCTGGTTGACAGTGGAACTGCCATTTGCCACCACCCCGTCCATCGCCAGGCGTTCACCGGGTTTAACCAGCATGATGTCACCGACAATAATTTCCTCCACCCGCAGGCGTAGCTCTTCACCCTTGCGCCTAACCAGGGCTTCCGGCGGGGCCAGCTCCATCAACGCCCGGATAGAGCTGCGGGTTTTATCCATTGTGTAAGCCTGAAGGGCATTGCCAAAAGAAAAAAGAAAAACTACGGTTGCACCCTCGCTCCACTCACCGATCGCCGCCGCCCCGGCCACAGCGATAACCATCAGGAAATTGGTGTCCAGCGTCATACTTTTCAGGCCGTATAAGCCGCTCTTGGCTACATGATAACCACCAATAATCATGGTCAGAACATAAACAGGTATCAGCAGCTGCTCACCCGCCCCGGTCCAGTCCAGGACAAGAGCGACTGCCAGCAGCAGACCGGACACAATCGTTGCCAGCATCCGCGGCTTTTGCCACCAAACCTGCTTTTCAGCAGCCGTACTGCCCGGGGCCTGATCAAGAGCCGCCTGATAACCGGCCTGCTCTACAGTTTCAATAATTTCCTGCGCAGTAATCGTGTGTTCCACCGTCATTTTGCCGGCACCGAAATTTACGGCCACGGCCTGCACACCGTCAAGCCCAGCAACCCGCTTTTCCAGCTTGGCGGCGCAGTCGGCACAATCAAGGCCGGTTAAGCGCAACACCGTTTTCTGGTATCCCGGTACCTCGCTGACCGCTTTGGCATCATAGCCAAACCCGGCAATCACCTGGACAATTTCGTCTGCGCCCATTACAGTACTGTCATAGCTCACCTTCATTTTGGCGGCGGCAAAATTCATCCGGGCTTCAGTGACACCCTGAATACGGCCGACCGCTTTTTCGACCTTAGCAGCACAGTCGGCACAATCGAGGCCATCAACCTGAAAGGTGGTATTCAGCAAATGGGCTTTGTCAAGCGCAATCGCCCCGGCAGTAGCCGTCAGGGCCATTTCGCCGCAACAGCCACAGCCGCAATGTTGTTCTTCCTGTTTATGCATCTTTTCTACCTCCTAGCGTTTGTGAGAAATATGCTCAAGGCCCTGGCACATTAATGAGATTACATGATCATCATCCAGAGAATACCACGCTTCTTTGCCTTCTTTGCGATACTTTACCAGGCGGGCCCCCCGCAGGGTCCGCAGCTGATGAGAGACGGCCGACTGGTTCATTCCCAGCGTTTCCGCAATATCACACACACACAATTCCTGCTGGGATAAGGCATGTAAAATTCTAATCCGGGTAGAATCACCCAATATCTTAAACATTTCCGCCATGTCCAGCACAATACTATCGTCCAGTATAGCTGTTTTCAGCCGTTCTATGATCTGGGGATGAATACAGTATTGCTCGCAAATGTCACGTTCCGAATCTTTCATAGCACACCTCTTTATATATGCTTATATGTTCATATGTAATGATATACTATTGAATACGTGATTGTCAATAAAAAAATCTGCCGGTCAATGAGCAGCGGCGCCCTGCCCTGCGCTTTATCAATTCTGCAAGGTAAACAGCAAAAAGACTACCCGCAGGTAGTCTTAGATTTCATATATGCATAAAAAAGTTGGAGGCGACACCCAGATTCGAACTAGGGGATAGAGGTTTTGCAGGCCTCTGCCTTACCACTTGGCTATATCGCCGTCTAAATGAATATTGTTCAGTGCCCGATATACTAACACTTGTCCTATGGGGCAAAAATTATTATATACCAGAATAATAAGATAGTCAAGCGCCATGTCCAGGAAACTATTTACATTTTTTCAAAGATAATTTCATTACCAGCCTGTCCTCGCCATCGCCATATTCGTCCCGCCTAAATTCGGTAACCGTGAAACCCAGTTTACCTTTATACACCTTGACGGCGGCTGCATTGGCAGGATCTACGGTCAATTCGACTTCTTCAATGCCCTCTGCCGCTAAGGGAGTAAATGTTTCTTTGATAAAACCGGTACCAACACCCTGGCCCCGCTGTTCTTTGGCAATAGACACTCCTATCATATAAGCTTTTTTCGGATTGTGCCAATCTAGCATATATTGCACCGCGCCAATCACTTCTCCTGCCTTGCGGGTGACATAAACGTGACCGTGCCGTATTAGCGGTACTAACTGCCATTCATTCATCCCCCCGGCCCCAAAAGCATCTGCTTCCAGTTCGACTAAACGACGGATGATTGCCTTGTCAAAGGCGGTAATCAGCTCAACCATAGTTACCTCCGTAAAATTTTTTCCCGATATATCTCGATTGACTGGCTGATAAGATCCCTGAGTAATTCAGCCGAAAACAGATGGCATCGCCCACATGGATGTTTGCTGCCGAATCGGTGGCATCAACAATAAGATGGTCACTGCTTGCCCCCAGAATTTTTAAATTTTCATCAATCGGTGTAATGCCTTCAATGTTTACATCCTGTTTTCCCAAAGCCAGAATGGCTCTCTTCCTGAGGCCTTCGTCCGCGAACTGTGGTATATTCCCAAAAGCGTCTCTGCCAATATCACCGATGGGGACCGATGGCTTAGCCTTAAACTCAATAACCTCCGCCCGCAGCAGGAAAGCATCATCACAAAGCCAGGGGATCTTTCTATTATTTGTACTGTCTGTCCCTAATAATATGCCTTCCCCGATTCTTAGCTGATTGACACCGGCCGGAACTATACCGGTCTCAACCAGTGATAAGGTCGAGGTCGCCCCGCCTGAGATAATCTCAATCTGCAGGCCGAGCTGCTTTTCAATACAAGTTCCCAGTTCCACAAGTAAGCCTAAATTATTTATACTGGGCAAAACGCCGCCAAAGCAGCCCATATTGGTGCCTAAGCCAATGAGCCTGACCCCCGGTAAACGCGAGATCTGTTTCGCCGTCGCCAGCACATTCTCGGCCATTACGCCTTCACGGAGATCACCAACATCAATCATTAGTACAATCTGATGCGGGCTGTGCAGCTTCCCGGCCGCCTGCGACAAGGCTTTGATGACGGTAATCTCAGAGTTAACACTGACATTTGTATAGTGCACAACGTCGGCGACGTTGCTTAGCTTAGGTATCCTTAGCAGGGTCATCTCCTGATCAAAACCGTAGTTTCTAAGTTTTATTATGTTTTCCATTCTGGCATCGGCCAGACCATCCACGCCTCCTGCCACCATAGCCGCTACGATTTGCGGAATTGCACTAAAGCCCTTCGTTACGCCCAGCACCTTGATGCCTTGCCGGCCACATATTTTTTTTACCTGCGCCGTATTATACTTGATTTTATCTAAATCAATCTCAAGTAATGAGCTGACCATTTTTCTACCTCCGTCAAGCATATCATCGCTATAGTATTTCCACAATTAAATAAAAGAAAGCCGTGGTTGACAGGCTTCCTTCAAATTTCTTATTTATTCATTGTATTATTTAACCGCTGCCGCTCACCTTGATTTTTTCCTGCAACGGGGCGGGAATAGGGGTTTTATGCAGGCAGCAGGCTAACACACTGCCCCCGGCAATCCCCCCTGTCGTTAGCCCCGGCAAACTCGATTTCAGAATATACATATTGAACAGTTCCGGGCTAACCGCCCCTCTCCAGGGCAGAGCCATTGGTGCTCAGGCATTGCTTTCTACCACCAATAACACGGATATTGCCGTTTTGCGGCCAGATTATTAATGACTAGGCCGACAATCACTAATATACAAATACCCACACCTACCGGCAATAGAGGAAACAGCCACCCCTGCCCGGTAATTACGGCAATCAGGGCGGTGGCCCCGGCCGGCGGGTGAATGGTTCTCGTTCCCACCATAGCGGCTACGGCCAGCCCTACGCTGAGAGCGGCCGTATACCAGTGGGCCCCGGCCAACTGGTAAATCAGAACCCCGATTACAGCCGACAATAAGTGGCCGGCAATAGCATTCCGCGGCTGAGCAAACGGTGCCGTCGGCGCGCCATAAATCAGGCAGGCCGATGCCCCCAGTGAGGCAAGCAAAACAGGAATGCCTTGCAGGAAAGTTAAATAAGCAACAATACCAATACCGGCAAAGGAGCCAACAAACGCCCAAAAACACTCTGATGCCGGCGGTGAGGCTACGCCGCACTTACCCACGGTGGTTATCTTCCGGCAATATTCACGTCCTGACGGAACAAGATGCTCTGCCCAGGTTGTTGGCAAAGCCTGGGGTTCTTTTTGCGGTACGCCGTTAGACATTAACGCGCCTCCTTCCCATGTATATAATTTTGATTTTTTTTTGTAAGCCTCTGGAAACAGGAAATGCCGTAAACACGGCATTTCCTGAAACCCCTATTTTTTTGTAACCAACGGTACTAAACAGGCCAGCGCAAATACCAGATAGGACAGATTAATCAATAAGCTGTTATTGGCCACACCGCCTTGGTGTGCCAAAGCAAAACCAAGCCAGAATGCCCAGAAAGCTGCATTCATTAATGGAGCCCGATATCTCTTCCCCCAGGGGACCGGCTTCAAAACAACATTTTGATTTAGACCAGGTGTAGGGTTTGTCGACATCCCAATACCTCCTTTTGCTCTTCCGCGTTTTTAGTTGCACTAAGGCAGATCCTTAAACAACATGTAGGCAAAAATCCAGGCGTTGATGCCCACCAGCAGCGAAATGATTATACAGTAAGGTATCGTCCGGTTCAGAACCTCACTTTCACGGCCATCCAGACCAACGGTGGCCGAACCAATGAGCACCTTGGACGGAGCGATTGCGCAGCCGACCGAACCGCCAACAGACTGAACGGCCGACATAATGACAGCACTAATCCCGAGCACCTTGGCCGTCTCGTATTGTAATGCGCCAAACATTACATTCGAGTTGGTGTTACTACCGGTGAGAAATGCTCCCAGCACACCGATAAACGGCGAGAATATGGGGAACAGAACACCAGTTGAATTCGCAATCCCCTGCGCCAGCATGTTAGTCATACCGGTATCGTTCATAATTAACGCCATCATGACCATGGTTGTTATGCCGATACTGGTAGGCACACACTGGGAAAAGGTGGCTTTGACAGCCTCAGAGGCGGCTCCCGCTTTCCATTTGCCGGCAATTTTAAAAATAACATAGCCGCAAATTGCTGCAGCAACCAACAGCGGGGCCGGATGCGAGAAGATGTTGATTTTTGAATACATCGTTTCGGCCTTGACGGCAAAACCCGCCGCTGTTGTCACTGCGGGATAATTAAGTCCCCAGGTATAAGGAGCAAAAAAGCTGGCAATCGCTTTAATCTGGGTCATAATACAGAGTGCGATCAGGATGTAATACGGCGAAAACGCCATATTAAAGCCCATCAGCGGTGCATCCTGCTGCTTCTCTTCCGCATCGGCCTCATGCCGGTAGATTGTCTTAGCCAGAACAGCCATCGTCCCGCAGCCAAACAGCGCCGGAATCAGTGTAGCCAGCTGAGCAGCGCCGAGTTTGTTCATGAACCAGCACATAAAAGCCATAACCGTACCGGTGATCAGAACAGCAGGCAAACCTCTTTTGACAGCAGCAAAGCCGCCGTAAATATGACACACGGCAATACCGGTCGCGTAAATAGGTATTGCAAACAAAAGTGCCATCCAGGGGCCGATAATCTCGCCGGGGATTTTGGTAACCAACTGAATTGTGTAATAGGAAGATCCCATTGAGCCAAAGCTAATCGACCAGGAGTGCCCTACCAGGCAGGTAGCGGCCGCAATCGCCGGCGGGAAACCCATGACCAGCATAATTGGCGCGACAACGGCAACAGGTACGCCAAAACCGGCAATCCCCTGCATAAAGCTGGCAAAACACCAGGACATCAGCAGGCATTGCAGCAGCTTCTCCTCCGTTATTTTGATCATGGTGTCGCCAATTACTTTGATCGCGCCAATCTTCTCAACCAGGTTATAGAGAAAAACGGCACCCCAGATAATAAGCAATACATAAAGTGACATGGCCATGCCTTTGCTATTGGCTAAAGCCAGTAACCGCGAATCGCCGCCAAAGACAAACAAACCAATGATAACCGCTGTAAACCAGGATACTGCGCCGGATTTCGGCGCGCCCCATTTAAATAGTAAAATGGTAGATAGCAAAACTAAGATAGGTAGGAAAGCCAGTATCCAGTTCGTAAAGGTTAAGGCAACACCCTTATCCATACAACCGTGCCTCCTCCAATACTTTGTTCATTCTTTAACAAAGCATGTTCACATTAGTAAGCCCCTGGTTCCTTTTGTTCATGAGAAACCAGGGACTTACGGCTAATGCCTATAGAGTTTTTTATGCAGCCTTACTGAGCAGGCGGCAGGGGAACTTCCATACCAAGCGCTTTGGCGCGGTTGTTGACGAAGTTTTGGATTTTGGCCACATGCTCAGGTTGCAGATGGCAGAAACGGGCCTGAGTCTGGAGATACTCGTCAACAGGTTTAAGTTTCTTCGGCATAACACTGAACTTCTTATGAGCCCAGTCGCCGTTTTCAACTTCGTAAAGATTCCACATGCCGGTCTCAACCGCAAGTTTGGCAATCTCAATAGTCCGTTCGGGCGGGAAAGACCAGCCTTTCGGACAGGGGGAATGCAGATGAACAAACGCCGGACCGTCTTCAGCAAGACCTCGGCGGATCTTGTTCATAAGGTCAATGGGATAGCCGATGGAGGCTGTTGCCCCATATTTCAGATAAGGATGACCGCCGGCCAGGAATATCGGCATGGGGTCTTTCATTTGATGTTTCTTGGCTTCCGGAATGGCCGGACCGGCCGGGGTAAACATAGTCGTAGCACCATACGGGGTAGACGGAGAAACCTGAATACCGGTATTGGCATAGGACTCATTATCATACATTACGCAAAGAACCTTGTGCCCGCGATAGAACATAGCCGACATAGCCTGAAGACCAATATCAGAACAGCCGCCATCACCGGCCATGACAATAACATTGGGGAACTTATCCTGGATTTTACCCTTTTTGATCATCATGCGGAAAGCTTCGGCAATACCGGAAGCTACGGCGCCGCCGTTGGTGATCTGGGCATGTGTCCAGGGCACGGCCCAGGGACCACAGGCATAACTGGTGTTGGCAACATACATACAGCCGGTTGGACCAATAAAGATTGTATTTTCACCTGCAGCCTTTGCTACCAGGCGATACGCAAGCGCAGGACCGCAACCAGCACAAGTACGGTGACCGGGAACATAAGTGTCCCGCAAATCAGTCGTGTGTGCAATTGACTTAACTAATTCAGCAACTGCCATCGTTTACTCCTCCTTATTATTTACTGGGGGCAGCTTCATGTTTCGCAGCATTGATCTGAGAAGCGCCTTCATGATAATCATTGAAGTTAACCCAGGTGCCGCCTTGAATAATCTTGCCGGCTTGCAGGGTTTGCTTCATCATTTCAGCCATTGCGAAGAACTCTTCGTGGGTAATGGTCTCGCCGCCCAAGCCGGAGGTAAAGCTTTGAATGATCGGCTTGCCCGCAACTTCAGACATAGCAGCTTTAACCTCTGTTGACAGTACCCCACCGCTGCAGGGTGCGCCATAGGATGTTCCCGTATCAATAACGCCGGCAACTTTAAACTTAGTCAGAATTTGAGCAAGGGCGGTATCCGGGAACGGCCGGAACCAACGAAGTCTGCACAAGCCAATCTTGAAACCAGCTTCACGGAGATACTTGATCGCACTGCGGCAGGTTACGGCATGTGCGCCTTGCAGCACAAATACCATATCAGCGTCTTCAGTCAGATACTCTTCCACGAACGGAGCATATTTGCGGCCAAACACTTTACCAAACTCTTCCGTTACCTCAACGATTTTTTCCTTAACCTTAGTCATTACTACATGGCGGTCCCACTCCAGCGGCGGTCCCATTTCCGGCTCGATCTGCGGCCCCATAATCACAGGGTTTTTTACATCAAGGCGGAATTTCGGATTGAACTTAGGCAGGAATTTATCAACTTGGTCCTGATCAGGCATAATATAATCCTGAGCAATATGGGTGACAAAATAACCGTCCATTGCCACAATTTGCGGCAACATGATGTCAGGATCCTCACCAATCCGGAAATACATCAGACTATTATCCAAAGATTCCTGTGCGTCCTGGGCCCAGCCAAAGATCCAGCCATTATCACGCAGAGTCAGGCAGTCAGTATGCTCAGAACCAAAATCACCGGGCGGATCAAGGGTACGGTCGCCAACAAGCGCCTGAATCGGGCAACGGCTGCCGGCGATTGGGGAGTAGGTTTCAAATGCATAGGTAACACCTACCCCGGAAGATCCGGTTGTGGCCCGGGCACCAGCCATCGAAGCGCCGTGGGCGATAGAAAACTGGGCATGCTCCCCTTCGCCATGGACCATTTCACACTGCATAGTCCCGTTGGCAATCCGTTTTGCCAATTCAGCCATGACTGCAGTGTATGGGCGAATAGGATAGGACGCCGAAACATCAATATCAGCAAGCTGCCAGGCATCTGCAACCGCAGTTAAACCTGTACCTTTTTTCTTAATTGGCATCTTATTCACTCCTTATTCATCAAAATCAAGTTCAGGCACTCGACTTATTGCCCCTACCGGACAAACGTTGCTGCAAATACCACAACCCTTACAATACTTCAGATTAAAGCTGACGCCATCAGCCTTAGCAAAATTCACGCAGGCATCAGGACAATAAATATAGCAGGTTTTGCACTCTGTACATTGCTCTTTATCAACTACCGGGCGGAGGAACCGCCAGTTACCAGTGATCATACCCTCATTTTCTGTTTGAGGGGAAGGAACAATAGCCGCAAATGGCACTTGTTTATAAACTTTTGCCATGGTTACACCTCCTTGAAATTTACCCTATCATCATCAAACCGACTATTTCCACTCCAGTTCCAGCCTGCTCGGATTTACAGGGCAACCGGCTTCGCCGTTGCACAGCGGTAATATGACTACTGTATCCCAACCTTGCTGAACAGCTGTTTTGTTCTCAGCAATTTTGAGCAGAGACTCTAATTTAACAATACCGCTGGCTTTTGCCGCAGCAGCAGCCATGGCCGCACCAACACCTGCACCAATCTTAGTGTCGTCAATACAGCCTTCAGTACCATCAAAGGTATGGAAAACACCAGCGCCTAAGGCATCGGCGTCAATCGCAGCGACCACTTTAACCTTACTCAGGTTTTCCTGGGGTGACAGGTATTTGACCAATTTGTTAATATCCCGCTTGGTATTGATAATAACAACGGTGCCATCCTTACAGCCTTTTAAAACAGGATTGCCTTTTACAAGTGTTTCTTCAGCCAGCACAACAACATCTGGACGATAATTCTCATACTCGTAATAGGTTTCAATCGGCTCAGGACTAATGCGGGCATAACTCTTCACCGGTACATTAATCCGGTCAGGCAAGTCAACGTAGTTGTCGAAAGACTGGTTATACTTTCCTTCGAGACTACCTGCTTTGGCGAGCAGGGTAGCCGTGTCGCGAGCTTCTTTGGCCAGGGTGACCCCCCTGGTCCATACAGTAACTTCCTGCATCTTGGCGTCAACAGCAACTGCCAGCGTCATTTGTTCTCCCCCTTTTTATTACTTTAAGATTTGGCAACAGGTGACCGTCAGAACCCCTCCAATGTAGATTTGATACTCACCCCCGTTGGCAATATTGCCAGCTTATTTTTTTAATACTTGTCGCAGACCAGAGCTGAAATCCTCGCCCAGTACCTTATAGGCACCTGACAATGCAGCTAAACTCTGCGATTGACTAACAAAGCGTTTCATGGCTGATAATGATGCGTGCTTACAGATGGCCTCAATATCAGACCCGGCTGCTCCCTCGGTGGCTTGTGTCAGGCCATTGAAATCAATATCATCGGCCAGATTCATTTTTTCAGTATGAATTTTGAATATTTCCCGCCGCTCCGTTTTACCGGGCAAAGGCAGTTCAAGGATAAAGTCAAATCGCCCGGGCCGCATCAGGGCCGGGTCTACCATATCCGGCCGGTTGGTTGCTGCAATCACAATCACATGGGCACTATCCATCAGACTATCCAGTTCCAACAGCAGCTGGCTTACCAGCCGGTCTGTGCCATTACGGTCTGTTACCGCGCGCACCGGGGCCAGAGCATCAATTTCATCAAAGAACAGAATACAGGGAGCAATCTGTTTGGCCCGTTTAAAAATCAGCCGCAGGCCTTTCTCGGCTTCACCAAACCAGCGGGAATTAAGGGTTGCCGCATCTACTGCTATAAAGTGGGCTTCACTGGAGCCGGCAAGAGCCTTAACCAGCAGCGTTTTACCTGTTCCCGGCCGCCCTGTCAGCATAAAGCCTTTGGGCATATTGTTCTGCGACTCTTTAAACAATTCCGGGTGCTGCAGCGGCAGCTCAATCATGGTCTTAAGATTCTCTTTGATATCGGCCATACCGCCGACCTGCTCCCACTTCAGGTTGGGGCGGTCGGAGAAAAACTCTCTGGTCGCCGTAGGCTCAACTTCCCTGAAGGCGGCATAAAAGTCATCCATGGTTATGTTGAGTTTGTCTAAATCAGCTTCATTAATCCCGGCGGTAAAATCAATTTGCGGTAATAACCGCCGGACTGCATTCATGCCGGCCTCTTTGCAAAGGATGGCAATGTCGGCACCGACAAACCCGTGCGTCATTTGCGAGAGTTTCTCCAGATTGACGGAAGCGTCAACCCGCATGGAGCGGATATGTATTTTTAATATTCTTAATCTTCCGACTCTATCAGGCGGATTAATGGATAATTCGCGGTCAAACCGGCCGGGACGCCGGAGGGCCGGGTCAACCATATCCGGCACATTAGTAGCACCGATTACGATAACCTGACCCCGGTTTTTCAGTCCGTCCATGAGGGCCAGCAGTTGGGCAACAACCCGTTTTTCCACATCACCGATTACATCAGTCCGCCTGGGGGCAATGGCATCAATTTCATCAATGAAAATGATGGCCGGTGCCCGCCTTTGCGCGGTCTCAAAGATCTCCCGGATCCGCGCCTCACTTTCCCCATAAAACTTATTAATAATCTCGGGGCCATTGACGTGCATAAAAGTAGCATTGGTTTCACTGGCTACCGCCCTGGCCATCAGGGTTTTCCCCGTACCCGGCGGGCCGTAAAGCAGAACGCCCCTGGGAGCATCCACCCCTAACTGGCGGAAAATCTCCGGATATTTAAGCGGCAGCTCTACCATTTCGCGGACACGCTGCAGTTCTTTGTCCAGACCGCCCACATCTTCATAGGACGCCCGAAAACTCCGGTCTTCGCCGCCATCGGCTTTGGTTACTTTAATTTTTGTGCCGGCATTGACAACAACCGGTCCTTTGGGTGCTGTACCGATAACAGTGAAATACTGACTTCTTGCCCCGGCCAGATTAACTTTGATCCGGTCGCCTGTTAAGAACGGCAGTCCGGTTAACACCCGCTCTAAATGTTTAAGGTCCTGGGCGTCACTAAAATCTATAGTCACATCCAGCGGGCTTAAAATCACTGTCTGCGCTGGTTGACGGACAGCTTTTCTTATGGTTATCCGTTCGTCAATCCCAACGCCGGCATTTTCTCTGATAATTGATTCAATTTGCGCCAGGTTTTGATTTTTAAACTGGCTAAAACATGGGACTATTTTGGCCACCGTGGTTTTCCGGCCTTGAATTTCAACAATATCACCAATTATAACTTCAAGCTCATCCATTTCCGCAGTATCAATCCGGATATAGCCCTGGCCAACATCTTCCGGCATAGCATCTGCTACTCTAAAGGATAGGGTTTTTTCCATTGTCAGGCTAGCCTCCTCCAGAAGCTGGTCTATCTTGGCAACATCTTACAGTTGTAATTATAAGGTATAAGCCTTCACTTGAATACTGTATGGTAAATAAGGATAATTTTGTAAATATAATTCATAAGCTTGCCTCATAAAAACACAAAAGAAGATGGTAAAACAACTCGTTTTCCTGAGTTATTTACCATCTCCGCCCGATAAAGTACAAGGTATTGTACTATATTGAAAAAGGCTCATCCTTAATATACTTATGCAACGGCCGGCCGACAGGTCCATAGGACAGGATTCCCTTTAGCCAGCCACAGCTGTACAGATAGTTGAGGTAGCGGCGGACCGTTACGCGTGATATCCCAACCAGCCTGGATATTTCACTGGCAGTAAAGTAGCCGGCCTGCATATTAATACTCTTTAATACCAACTCCAGGGTTGCTTTATCCAGACCTTTAGGAATATTCTCTTTTAGATCCTCAAGACTGTTTGGGGTACTATCCTTGACGGACGTACCCTTCAAACAGTCGATATCTTTTTGACACAGCTGCTGGCTGTTTCTTATCCTGTCGATATATTGCTGGTAACTCTTCAGGGCTTTTTTAAAACGCTGAAAAGTAAAGGGTTTGATAATATAATCCACCACACCGCACTGCATCCCCTGCTGAATGGTTTCTGAGCGGTGAGCTGCCGTAACCAGAATAACGTCAATATTAATCCCCTCGGCTCTCACCCGGCGCAGCAGCTCAATGCCGCTGTCGCCAGGCATATAAACATCCAGTATCACTAATTGGGGATTAATCTGCCTGATAATGCTATAGCCGTCCGCAGCATTGGCAGCTTGTCCCACTAACCTAAATCCTTTCACCTGGCTGATGTATTGCCGGTGAAGTTCGAGCACCATCGGGTCATCCTCTATGATAACAATATCGATTCCCATATTTCGGCCCCCTCCCTGCTGTTTAGCCTACCGGTATCTTTATCCAGAATGTTGTCCCTTCATTTTCCCGTGAATTAACAGTAATCTTGCCGCCGCAAATCTTTACTTCCTGCTTGACCAGCGCTAAGCCAACCCCCCGATTGCCTTGTTTTGTGGAAAAACCACGCTGATATATTTTTCTCTTATAAGGTTCAGGTATACCTTTGCCCAAATCGCTTACCTTAATATTCAGGTGCTGTTTGCCCTCAAAGACGTATACATCAATCACCCGCCGTTCGACAGGCAATTGCGCGACCGCCTCCATCGCATTGCTGATTAAGTTGCCCAGCACGGTCACCATCGACAGGCTGCTGAAAGCAGGCGGTAGATCACCCAGTTTGCTGCGGGGGTTAAGCCGCAAGGAAATCCCCTGTTCGCTGGACTGGCTGATTTTGCCGATAAGCAGCCCGGCTGTTGCCTGGTCCTTAATGCGCTTGACAATAGAACTAACCAAATCCTGCTGACTTTTATACATCAGTGTGATAAGTTCAACTACCTTATCATACTGTTTCATCTGAATCAAGCCTGATATAGCATGCAGCTTGTTGGCAAACTCGTGCGACTGGGCCCGCATGGATTCCAGCAGGCTTTTTAACCCGACCAGCTCCTCTGCCAGTATTTTTACATCCTGCTTGTCCCGGAAGGTCGCAATCGCGCCGATGACTGCCCCGCCCACCAGCAGCGGCACCCTGTTGGTAATAATAACCTTCGAACCGACCTCCTGCTCCTGGTCATATTCTGCCTGCCGGTTTTTCAGCACGACCGGCAACCGGGAATTGGGAATAATATCACGGATATGCCGGCCAATAATATTATCGTCCCGGCCCAGCAGACGTTTGGCTTCATGATTAGCCAAGTCGATGTAGCCGTCGGCATTAATGGCAATCACACCTTCCCGCATACAATGCATAATCGCGCGCTTCTGCTCCAGAATGACCGTTACTTCCTGGATTCGCTGCTGCAATTTAAAATCAGCATCACCATATAATTGGGCGTTGTGAACAGCGATAGCCGCATGATTGGCAAATGTCTCCAGTAGTTTTTGGTCAACCGGTGTAGTGCGCCGGTGTGACCGGTACCCAATAATCAGAACACCAATCGTCAGCTCCTGCAGATAGAGTTTGATCGCCTTTACTTGCGAAAGATTCTCGTTTTTAAAGGTATTATGCATATGGTCTGACAATAAGTCTTCATAATTCCATTCCATAACCGCTGTTGAATAAGCAATAGTGTCGGCAATAACGGCAGACGAGCCGGCATCATGCCAGCCTGCCGTAACCGGCGCATGCAGGGTGCCGTTTTTATCAATAAGCAAAATGCTGCCGCAGTCCGCCTTAAATAAGCGGATTGAGCTGACGGCAATAAAGTCCAGGACCTCATTCAGATCAAGCGAAGAAGTAAGGTAAGCCGTAATTTCGTTAATTGTTCTTAACTGCTCAAACTGCTCATACACCGTTTCTTCATACAGCGCAAAAAAATACTCCGAAACAAAAACCCGGACCCGGTCCAGCAAAGAATCAATCTCCCGGCGGTACCTGTTCAGGCTGACCAGATCCTCTTGCAGATAAATTGACATAGCGTCTTTAACAGCGGTTTCATATAAATCAAAAAAAGCCATAATATCAGACAACCTGACACCCTGCTCCAGCCGCAGCTTGCACATCCAGCTGATATGGACCGTGAGGGGGGTAAAAGTATTACTCTGCACAGATTCTATGAGGGCTTCAGTCAGCTGACTAAGCTCTTCAGCAAAGGTATCTCTTGGTATTCTGACATAAGAAGCCGGTTCCCCCTCCATATCCAGGCCACAAACCGTGCCTGTAATGATCTCATGTTTAATGGATTCGAGTATCCGCACCAGCCACCCCATTCGCTACCACCTGATTTCATGTTTTTTTGTTTTTTTATTTGTTTTTTTTGTAGTTTAATTGACTAGAATACTTACTATTACTTATTATATAACTACATTACAGTATTTTCCACTATAAATTTTCTGATTTATCAAATTATAGTTGATTGGAGGGACCACAAGTGGTACAGAAGAAGCCTACACCGGAAAGTCCCCGGCCTGTTGAAATACCCCCGGAAGCCGCTGAACCCCAGGCAGCAGCCCCGGAAAATGCAAGCACTGAGCCATTATCGTCAGGCTCTATCCAACAGACGGTAAGCAAGGAATTAAAAGAATTAGTAAAAAGTTATGTGGAATATGCGAAAAATGTAGATTTATAGATTGCCGGACCCTCCGTATGATTTATTATGATAAGGCTGATATTTTTCCCAATATTAGCTTGTGTTTTTTGTAAATCGGTGGTAAATTACCAATGACAGTTGTATTTTTATCATGCACTATTGCTTGCATTGGGAGGGAATTAGATGAGAAAAATTCAGACAGTACTTGTTGCCAATCGCGGCGAAATTGCCATCAGGGTTATACGCGCTTGTAATGAGTTAGGAATACGCACAATCGCAATCTATTCCAAAGAAGATATCTTTTCCTTGCACCGCTATAAGGCCGATGAAGCCTATTTAATCGGCGAGGATAAAAGCCCGGTTGATGCCTACCTGGATATCGAAAGCATCCTGCGTGTTGCCCGAAACCGCGGTGTAGACGCCATTCACCCCGGCTACGGTTTTTTAGCGGAAAACATTAATCTGGCCAAACGCTGTAAAGAAGAAGGCATCCTCTTTATTGGCCCGGACATAGAACACTTAGCCATGTTTGGCGATAAAATAAATGCCCGGGCCCAGGCAGTGGCCGCAGGCCTGCCGGTAATCCCCGGCAGCAACGGCCCGGTAAACAGTATCGAAGAAGTCCGGGACTTTGCCCGGCAATATGGCTATCCCTTTATCATTAAGGCAATTTTAGGCGGCGGCGGCCGCGGAATGAGGATTGTCCGGACGGCCGCGGCGCTTGAAGAATCCTATATGCGCGCCAAATCGGAAGCCAAAGCCTCGTTTGGCGATGATCAGATTTACCTTGAGCGCCTGCTGGAGTTTCCCAAGCATATTGAGGTTCAGATCCTGGGGGACCGGCACGGCAATATCATTCATCTCTATGAGCGGGACTGTTCCGTGCAACGGCGCCATCAGAAAGTTATTGAGATCGCTCCCAGCATCTCCCTCGCCGACGAACTGCGCCATGCTATCTGCAATGCGGCCGTCAAGCTGATGAAAGCAGTTAATTATGTCAGTGCCGGCACGGTTGAGTTTTTGGTTACACCGGACGAGCAATTTTATTTTATCGAGGTTAATCCCCGTATCCAGGTAGAACACACGATTACCGAAATGATCACCGGCATTGACATCGTTCAGTCTCAGCTGTATATTGCCGACGGGGCCCGTTTGAGCGACGAGAATATCGGCATTCCCAGCCAGGCTTCCATAACCTGCAACGGCCATGCCATTCAGTGCCGGGTAACGACAGAAGATCCGGCGAACCAGTTTATGCCCGACACCGGCAAAATAACAGCCTACCGCAGCGGCGGCGGCTTTGGGGTACGCCTGGATGCCGGCAATGCCTATGCCGGCTCCGTTATCACCCCGTATTACGATTCACTGCTGGTCAAGGTCTCCACCTCGGGTCTCACCCATAAAAGCGCAATCGCGAAAATGAAGCGCTGCCTGCATGAGTTCCGCATCCGCGGCATCAAATCCAACATCCCTTTTCTCTATAATGTAGTCAATCATCCTGACTTTCTGAGCGGTCATTATTACACCACCTTTATCGATACCACCCCTGAACTCTTTGTCTTTCCTATCCCGCAGGACCGAGGGACTAAGCTGCTTAAGTACCTGGCCGAAACAACAGTTAACGGCTTTGAGGGACTGCCTAAGCGTGCCAAGCCTGGGTTCCCGCCGCTGAGACTGCCACTAACGCCCCCGGGCCCGCTGCCTGATGGCACCAAACAAATTCTGGATCAGCGCGGACCAGATGGGCTAATGGCCTGGGTTAGAGAACAAAAAGAGGTATTATTAACCGACACCACCCTGCGTGACGCCCACCAGTCGCTGCTTGCCACCCGGATGCGTACCTATGACATGCTGAAGGTTATTTCACCTACCGCCCATATGCTGCCAAATCTTTTTTCGCTGGAAATGTGGGGGGGAGCCACCTTTGATGTTGCCTACAGGTTTCTCAAGGAAGATCCCTGGCAGCGTCTGGCGGAGCTGAGAAAACGCACGCCTAATATTTTATTGCAAATGCTGCTGCGCGGCTCAAACGCGGTGGGTTATACCAGTTACCCCGACAATGTCATTCGCGCTTTTGTGGCTCACGCCGCCGAAGCCGGCATCGACGTATTCCGGATTTTTGACAGCCTCAACTGGCTGGCCGGTATGACGGCTTCCATTGACGCCGTGCGGCAGTCCGGCAAAGTGGCCGAAGTGGCGATCTGCTATGCCGGCGATATCCTGGACCCGGCCCGGACTAAATACGATTTAAACTACTATGTAAATATGGCCAAAGATATTGAAAAGGCCGGCGCGCATATGCTGTGCATCAAAGATATGGCCGGCTTACTAAAACCGGAGGCGGCCTACCGCTTAGTTTCCGCCCTGAAAGATACTGTGGAAATCCCGATTCACCTGCATATGCATGATACCAGCGGCAATGCCATTTATGCCTACGCCCGGGCCATTGACGCCGGCGTAGACATTGTCGACACGGCGGTCTCCTCGTTGTCCGGCATGTCGTCACAGCCAAGCGGCAACAGCCTGTATTACGCTTTACAGGGACATTCGCGGCAGCCTGTTGTCGATATCGGGAGAATGAATGAATTATCCCATTACTGGGAAGATGTCCGCGCCTATTACAAAGATTTTGAAAGCAGCCTCTTCTTTCCCAATCCGGAGGTGTACCAGCACGAAATGCCGGGCGGCCAGTATAGCAACCTGCGGCAGCAGGCCAAATCACTGGGCCTGGAAAGCCAGTGGGATAAGGTTAAAGAGGCCTACCGTCAGGTAAATGATATGTTTGGGGATATTGTGAAAGTAACCCCCTCCTCTAAAATCGTCGGTGACATGGCCTTGTTTATGGTGGAAAACAGCCTGACAGAGGATGCGATTTATGAAACAGGCGACACCCTGGATTTCCCTAACTCGGTTGTGGAATTCTTTTCCGGTCAAATCGGTCAGCCGTACCAGGGTTTCCCCAAAGAGCTGCAGCGCATCATCCTGAAAGGGAAGAAGCCGTTAACCAGGCGTCCTGGTGAATTGCTGGAACCGGCCAACTTTACTGAAATCAGGGATACCCTGGCAGGCACCCTGCAGCGTCCGGTTACCACTGCCGATGTGCTGGCTTATTCCCTGTATCCGAAAGTATTCTCCGACTGGGCCGGCTTTATCAATAGCTATGGGGAAGTAGCCATGCTCGATACACCCACCTTCTTCCACGGTTTAAAACCCAGAGAGGAAATCAGGGTCGATATTGAGGAAGGAAAAACGCTTGTCGTTAAGTTTATCTCGTTTGAGGAACCACTGCCGGACGGCACGCGGGTTGTTAATTTTGAACTCAACGGCTTACCCCGGGAAGTTATTGTCAAGGATAAGAATATTAAAACGGTTGTCATTTCCCGTATTAAAGCGGAAAAAGACAATCCTAATCAGCTTGGTGCCTCCATGACCGGGAAAGCGGTCAAAGTAATGGTCGAAAAAGGCGATCATGTAAAAAAAGGAGATCCCCTGGTCGTTACCGAAGCTATGAAAATGGAAACAACGATCCAGGCTCCTTTTGACGGCATCATCAAAGAACTGTACGTTAAACCGCAGGATCCTGTGGAAACAGGCGACCTGCTGGTCGAGCTGCTGAAAACGGTAAAAGCCTAACCTGCCAGTACTGTCTGATAAGACAGCATGTTCATTGTTACTTAGTTATAGCTAGGGGTGCCCAACGGCTGAGAGGACTAAAACTCCAACCCTCGAACCTGATGTGGTTAGTACCACCGTAGGAAAGCTTTTCAATGTCAAATTAAAGAAGCTTGCCTACCCTCACCTTTGCCTATAGCTAAAATATAATTACAGAGGAAGGGGAAAAGATTATGTACACAACTCAAATGGATGCCGCCAAACGGGGCATCCTCACCGACCAGCTGCGTATTGTAGCCCGGGAGGAACAGCTTGAGCCCGAGCTGCTGCGTGCATTAGTGGCAAGCGGCAGGGTTGTTATCCCTGCAAACCGTCATCATACCAGCCTTCATCCCATGGGCGTCGGCGAAAAACTCCGCACGAAAATCAATGTCAACCTCGGGGTTTCCAAAGACTGTTATGATATTGAGCTTGAATTGCAAAAAGCTCGAAAAGCCATTGAATTGAAGGCCGAAGCCATCATGGACCTAAGCTGTTATGGCAAAACCCGCGAATTCCGGCGCCGGCTGATAGAAACCTCGCCGGTCATGATCGGCACTGTACCGATGTATGACGCTGTCGGCATGCTTGACAAAGATTTAAAAGATATTTCTGTCGATGAATTCTTTTCCGTTGTTGAACGTCATGCTGAAGATGGTGTGGATTTTATGACAATCCACTGTGGTATGAACCTGAAAACAGCCGCACGGGTGAAACAGAACAAACGGCTGACCAATATTGTTTCCCGCGGCGGTTCATTACTGTTTGCCTGGATGGAGCTTAACAACCGGGAGAATCCCTTCTATGAGTATTATGACCGCCTGCTGGATATCTGCGAGCAATATGATGTCACTTTGAGCCTGGGGGACGCCTGCCGGCCCGGTTCCATCCAGGATGCAACCGATGCTGCCCAGATTGAAGAGCTTATTACCCTTGGTGAATTAACCAAGCGCGCCTGGGCCCGGAATGTGCAGGTGATGATTGAAGGCCCCGGGCATATGGCTATTAATGAAATTGCCGCCAATATGCTGTTGGAAAAAAGGCTCTGTCATGGCGCCCCCTTTTATGTTTTGGGTCCGCTGGTCACTGATATTGCTCCCGGTTACGATCATATCACCAGTGCAATTGGCGGCGCAATCGCCGCTGCCAATGGGGCAGACTTCCTTTGCTACGTAACACCGGCCGAGCACCTGCGCCTACCCAATTTGGATGACATGAAAGAAGGGATTATTGCCTCCCGGATAGCTGCTCACGCCGCCGATATCGCTAAAGGAATTCCCGGTGCCCGCACCTGGGATAATCAGATGAGCGCCGCCCGGGCTGATGTAGACTTCCCCCGGATGATTGAACTGGCTATCGACCCGGAAAAAGCCGGCAGATACCGGGCGGAGTCACAACCGGAGTGTGAAGATACCTGTACAATGTGCGGCAAAATGTGCCCCATGAAAAATATGAAAAAAATCCTTAACGGGGAAGACCTGAGCATCGCCTAATATGAATACACATATGACATCTGTTTCAGAACCTGCACTATTGCAGGAATTAATCGATTTCTATCGTTCGAAACTGTTGTTTACATGTGATAAATATACTGTGGACGATGAACGCAGTCAATTTTTCAAAAGAATACTTCAAATACTTACCTGCTGCCGGCCGGGTTCTCATCTGCACGAGCAGAATTTCCGCTGGTTTATCACCTTCATCGTTTTCCAGCCAGCCTTTGACTGTATTGGCCACCTGCTGAACAGCTTACCCCAAGACCAGCCAGGATCACAAGCGGAAACAGAAAACCTGCCTCTCGGCAGGATCTACCGGGGGTTATGGAAGCAGGGTAGACTGACTGACCACACCCGCGCCTTTGACTTGTTAGATACCATGCATACAAGCTTACTCCGCCAGCAAACCAACCTTGCGGAAAGCGGCCATGTTGCCCTGACAGGTTACCGCGGTCAGCATTATATCACCACCTACGGGTACACTGCCGAATTAATTAACCCCATCCTGCTGTTTACAATTTTAAAAGATATCGGCAACTTAGTCCCTCTCCTGCCAGTAAAACCCCAAACTAGTCTTCACCAAGCGCAACAAGCAACTTTTTTTGCCGGATCTGGCCGCAGATCATCTGCGCTGTAGGATCTCTTAGTGGTACCGCTACAAGTAAGCACCTTTTACTTGTAACGGTACCGCTTTTATTATCCGGAACCCAAACTAAAACTATAAGAAGGGGATGTTTTTATGGATGCTTATCAAGCCCTGGAGAAACTAATCGCCGGCAACAAGCGCTATGTAACCGAAAGATATGCCAAGCCTGACATTGGCTATAAAAAACGGCTGGAGCTGACCCAAGGACAGCAGCCCTTTGCCATAATTCTGGGCTGCGCAGATTCACGCATCCCCCCGGAAATCATTTTCGATCAGGGGCTCGGGGATTTGTTTGTTGTCAGGACCGCCGGCCAGGTGGTGGACACAGTTGTTTTAGGCAGCCTTGAATATGCCGTTGAGCTTCTGGCAGTACGGCTGATCTTAATCCTGGGACATCAGGACTGCGGTGCGGTTAAAGCTGCCCTGACCGGGGCCGAGGCTCCATCCCATCTTTGCTCAATCCTGCAGGCTATCGTCCCGGCCGTTGAAAGCGCCAAACACTGTACAGGTGAACTGCTGCCAAATGCAATCAGGGCTAACATAGACTTTAACATTGACAAATTAAAGTCAGCCAGCCCTGTTCTCAGAAAAGCAATTACTGCCAAAGGTCTCCAGATTATCGGCGCTATTCACAATATCCAAAATGGCATCGTAGACTTTGATTACACCGATACTTAATCATGATTACGTTTCTTTATCATATTAGCGATGATTTGTTTGGCCTCAACAATATCAATCGGCGTATTCTCAATAAGCTTGTATAAATCAGCCGCCATATCCAAGGGATTATGATACATTGTTCCGGCAATAATCGCCTGCAGCTGATCATGTTTTTTGCAGTATCTGACTACCCCCAGCTCGTCCTTGTTTTTCCGGGCTTTATAATGGCTGACAGCGTATAAGGTCCTGAGCGCGGCAATGACCTCCACGGCCCCGCCATAACGGGCGCCGACAATCACCCCCAGGTCGGTTTCCTGTCCGCACGAGCCGCACCGGGCCACCACTTCATCTGCCCCTATTTTCTCGATCACCTCAAACTGGGTTGTGTTGCAGGTAACACACAGTAGCTTAGACTCATTCTGCTCACCGTTATGCCCGCATTTGTCCACTAAGTATCACTCCTTTGCTATAATACTTAGTATTACAAAATTTGGTATTTTTAAACATCATTAACCCAAACACGCCGTCCCCGGCGCGTTTGGGTTAATGGCGCTTGCTAAATCCGGAACCTGCGTGTCGCCGCACTCAATCCCTCGGCCATTCTGGCTAAAGCCTGACTGGCAGCGGCAATTTCCGCCATTGCCGCTGATTGCTCCTCCGTAGCAGCCGAGACTGTCTCTGTTTGCCCGAGGATGGCTTTACCTGTTTCCTCAACAGCTTGTACGGCTGCTACAATCTGTTTGCTATTCGCTGCCACAGCCTGAATCTCTGTCGATATATCCTGAACCTGAACTGAGACATTCTCAATTAAACCTACAATCTCCTGGAATGTCTCACCAGAGGAATGTACTACCTGTGTGCCGGTTTTAACCTCCTTGGTGCCATCTCGCATGGCTACAGCCGCTTTATTAGTGTCCATATGTATTTCCCCAAGCAAGGCGGCGATTTTCTTGGCAGCCACCTGCGATTGCTCTGCCAGCATACGGACTTCATCCGCAACTACCGCAAAGCCCCGCCCCTGTTCACCGGCACGGGCGGCCTCAATCGCAGCATTAAGAGCCAAGAGATTGGTTTGACCGGCAATACCTGATATTACACTCACGATTTCCCCGATCTGGGCTGAACGGGCCTCTAAGCCTGTAATCACTGCGGCTGATTCCAGCACTGTTTTTTCAATACAGCCCATCTGATTAATGGCAGTTTCAACCGCCTGACTCCCCCGCTGAGCTGACAAAGCGGCTTTATCTGTAGCAAGGGCTACCTCACTGGCATTTGCCGCCATATACCGGATTCTTGCCGCCATATCCTCGACAGACCCCAGCGTTTGCTTCATGGAGCGAAATTGATCCTGGGAAACCTCGGCGACAGTTGTAATGGACGAGGCAACCTGGCTGGCAGCTACAGCCGATTGATCAGCACTGGCCGTTAATTGCTGAGATGACGCCGCGACCTGCCCGGTTGTGTCAATTACCTGGCCAATTAAACGTCCCAGGTCTGTTGTCATACTGTTAAAAGCAATTCCCAGCTGGCCAATTTCATCCCGGGAATTAAAGCCAACCTGCTGGCCCAGATCGCCGCCGGCCACTGCGGCCACCGTTTTCATCAACAGCTTTAACGGGTTGGCAATTACCCTTACGATCAGCCAGCCACAGCTACAGGCCAGCAGAATCATACAACCTGTAACTATAGCTATTACCTTTGTTACCCGCGCTGCATCAG
This sequence comes from Sporomusa termitida, assembly GCF_007641255.1. NCBI lineage: Bacteria > Bacillati > Bacillota > Negativicutes > Selenomonadales > Sporomusaceae > Sporomusa > Sporomusa termitida. The sequence goes on along the minus strand of NZ_CP036259.1, from coordinate 1,028,989 downwards.
CAAGCCCCTGCCGGTTAGTTGCTGCTGCTGTATCTTTATTGTAGTCGATCAAGTCACGCCTTAATTCTGTAGCCTGCATAAATATCGGCATACTTTGGGTATACAAGACAAACGCCGCATCTTGCCGACCGCTTGTGGCAAGCTTAATAATATCCTGGCGTGCCTGCCGGTAATCTGTCAGTTCTTTTTCCAATTCACTCAGCTTGTTCTGTTGATAGGTGTCAAGATCAATTTTCTTATAGTCTGCCTGCAATTTATTAATCCGGTTAGTATTATCCTGAATATTGTCAATAATCGCTTTGTGTTTATTTCCATCTGCTGTCAGCATGATTTCCAGTAATTTAGATTCCGAATCTTTGCTGAGCAAGCGGACCTCACCCAGCAGCTGGACAGGCACCAGCCGGGCATAATACATCATGGTCAATTCATGACTCAGCATATTGACCGAGAATAAGCCAGCCAAACCCACTCCCAATAAACAAAGAACCATAAACATAATTAACCCGTAAATCTTGGTCGCGGTTTTAAAATCAGATAACTTGTACATATGTCCGCCTCCAATATTAAAAAATGCTATATGTTCGAATATTCGTTATTTAACATAATTCACCTGCATCTGTTTCATGAATCTTATTTACAAAAGTAAGGAATACAGCCCGTTTCGCCAGCTGGCAAGCCAACGCAGAACAGGGGAACAGAAAAAGCTTCTTATCTTGTTGATAACAAGAGTAAGAAGCTTTTCTGTCAATTGCCCTTTTCTAGTTTGTATGACGTCTGCGCATACCCATCCTTAGCTGCGGCCTGATTCCTTGCCTATACTTTAATATTTTAACATTGAAGCAGCGCATCTTGCCATAGAGGTTGATGCTCTGCCTGCCTGCCTTTTTCCATAAAGAGAAATTCATCCCCTAAAGCCTTAGCTTCCGCCCGGTCGTGAGTGACGAGAACAAAGGGGATCTGCCACAGCCCCTGAATTCTTTTCAGTTCCTCCTGCAGTTCCAGACGGGTATCACTGTCAAGAGCGGATAAAGGTTCGTCAAGCAGGAGAATTTCCGGCTCGGCCATCAGCGCCCGGGCCAAAGCCACACGTTGTTTCTCCCCCCCTGACAGGTTATCAATATACCGTGCTGCCAGGTGTTCAATATGCAGCAATGCAAGCAGCCGCTCATAAAGTTCATTTGCATCCTTATGATATTTTTTGACACCATACCAAATATTTGTTCTTACATCCATATGCGGAAACAGGGCAAATTCCTGAAACATATAGCTCACCCGCCGCAGCTGCGGCGGCACAAACATTTTGGCCGAGGAAGAGAACAAAATGCGTTCACCATGAGCAATCGTTCCTTCATCCGGCCGCAAAAGACCGGCAATCGCCCGGAGGATCGTTGTTTTGCCCGCTCCCGAAGGACCTAACAAAACCAGGATATTGTTCGCCACAGAGAACTGAATATCCAGCGTAAAATCAGCAAGTTTTTTCTTCACAGCTACTCGCAACATCAGAACAACCCCTTTACGGACGAATCCCGGCCACGTTTTTTAGACCAGACATTTAACCAGAAAATCAGCAAGAAGGTGATGCCGCTAATCAGCAGGACATAAGCACCGGCCAGTGATAAATCATTGGCTTCGGCCGCAAAATAGATCGCCAGCGGGATAGTCTGGGTTTTACCGGGAATATTGCCGGCAATCATAATTGTAGCCCCAAACTCGCCCAGCGCCCGGGCAAAAGATAATACCAGCCCGGCTACCAGTCCCGGCCAGGCCAAGGGAATGGTTATTGTCCGAAAAACCCGCCAACGGCCGGCGCCCAGCGTCCTGGCAGCATCTTCCAGTTTGCGGTCCACACCCTGAAAGGCGGCTTTGGTACTCTGATACATTAACGGAAAAGCAACCACTGTAGCCGCCAGGATAGCGGCATAAGGTGTAAAAATAATCTGGACATGAAAACTTTCCGATAAAAATCGCCCAATAGGTCCTTGTTTGCCAACAAGCACCAGCAGCAAAAAACCGGTTACAACAGGCGGCAATACTAACGGCAGGGCAAAAAACGCCTCAAACATGCTTTTACCGGGAAACTCAAAGCTTCGCATCACATAAGCGGCAGATACCCCGAAGAGAAATACAAAAATTAAAGAGACAAGCGCAACCTTGACTGATAAAAAGACCGGCTGCCATTCTATCATACTGTCACCTGCTTCATGGCTTAAACCGTTACAACAAAAGCCGTATTTAAAAAATCAACGCCAACGCCCAGGCTAGTTACTCATGACAAAGCCATTCTTTTCAAATATCGCCTTGCTTTCTGTACTAAACAGATATTCACTGAAAGCCTCAGCCGCTTGTTGCTGCTGGGTACCAGTGGTCACAGCAATCGGGTACACAATGGGCTGGTGACTGCCTTCAGGAGCAACAGCAGCAACTTTTACCTTATCGCTGGCGACAGCGTCAGTTTTATAGACAATCCCGGCTTCGACATTGCCTGTCTCAGTATACGCCAATACCGTGCGGACGTCCTTGGCAAACACAACCCGGTCCTGCAGTTGATCCCACAGGTTAAGTTTCAGTAATACTTCCCGGGCGTATTGACCGGCAGGCACTGTAGCGGTCTCGCCCAAAGCAATCTTTTGCACACCGTTCTGGGTCAGATCTTCATATTTTGTTATGCTCAATTTAGTTTCTTTGGGTACAACAACAACCAGCTTATTCTCAACCAGATTTTTACGTGTGGCTTTATTGATCAGGTTTTTCTCTTCCAATTCATTCATCTGCTTGGGAGCAGCTGAGATAAAGATATCGGCAGGAGCACCTTGCTCAATTTGTTTTTGCAGCGCCCCCGAGGCTCCCAGGTTAAAAACCAGTTTAACATGCGGATTCTTGGCCTGATAATTCTTTTGAATTTCCGCCAGCGTGTCCTTAAGGCTTACTGCAGCCGAGATATTTAGTTCTACTGGCTGCACCTGGGCGGCAGGCGGGGTTTGCTTTTCCCCTCCACAGCCAACCAAACTGAAGATTGTGGCTACTACCAAAGCCAGAATTAGAAATACCCTTTTGTTCCTCATTTGCATCCTCTTCTCCCCTTTTATATTCGTTCTGTCCGCAGGCAATTACCGCTCCCAAAAACAAAGATCAACTAACATAATTAAACTGCAACTAAGTTAGTTGATACATCTATGTATCAATTCAGCTGATTAACACAACTGAAATTGCTACCAATAACAACAAAATATGCTATAGCGTTTAAATACTTCGAATATAAACCAACAAGAACGAACATAATCTCTATGGTGTTATTATAATATTTGTTGTATGATAATTGCAAGAGCCTGTCAGTATTTAATAGAAATTTTTATCGAGGTGCAGCTATGAGCGATACAACTTCTTATACACCGGATGAGGTTGCCAAAATCCTAAAAATATCCCGCTTCACGGTTTATGAAATGATCAAGAGAGGTGACTTCCCCGCTTACCGTATTGGCCGGAAGGTCCGGGTTGAGGCACCGGATCTAGAGCTGTATATTCAAAATTCAAAAAAGAACAGCCCGCTCCAGCAGCACTCCGCCCCAGCAGCGGCAGAACGTCCTGCCGCTGAACCGGACAGCCTCATTATTTGCGGTCAGGATATTATTCTCGATATCCTAACCCGGCACCTGGAAAGACTTATGCCGGGCATCCGTTGTTTCCGCAACCATTCCGGCAGCATTGACGGGTTATTAGCCCTCTACCGTGGTACGGCCAATGTTGTGACCACCCATTTATGGGACAGCGACACCGACACCTATAATACACCCTACATTCGCAGGTTTTTACCCGGCCACCGGACGCTGGCCTATAACCTGGCCTACCGTAATACCGGCTTTTATGTCGCCAAAGGTAATCCTAAAAACATTAACACTTGGCACGACTTAACCCGCTCTGATGTAACACTCATTAACCGGGAGCGCGGTTCCGGCGCGAGGGTTTTATTGGACGAAATGCTGCACGTCCTTACGATTGATTACCAGCAGATCAAAGGGTATGCCAGGGAAGAAACCAGCCATCTGGCAGTCGCCAGCTGCGTTGCCAGGGGAGAAGCCGATGTTGGTATCGGCATTGAAAAAGCGGCCCTGCAGGTTGATGGCATTGACTTTGTTTTACAAAAGAAAGAACGCTATGATATTGTCTTTCGTAAGGAAGATGCCGATAAGCCTCATTTTCAGGCTCTGCTGACAGTAATACGCTCCGATTCATTCCGTAATGAAGTAGCTGGTATGGGTGGCTACGACTTATCCCAAACCGGTCAATTAATGGGGAACATTTAGAAAAAAAGAAAAGCCGGCTGCCGGCTTTTCTTTTTTTACCCCATCAGTAGTCACAAAATAATAAGACTGTACATTAATCTGCACAGTCTTATCATATAAATTATTTTCAGTTGCTCTGTTATTTTTCATTACCGGCCAGCTTTGCCAATAACCCGCAGAAATCTTCCTGGCTGTGCATAATATATTTGGCTTTTGTGTCACCCATACCAATCTTAATTGAACAAGCCTCTGCCGGCAGGATTGCAAACAAGTCCTCGTCGGTTTTATCGTCGCCTGCCGCCAGGATAAAATCATAAGCGGCCTGATCAAGCCAGGGTTTTATTGCCGCACCTTTATTACTCAGTTTATGCCTGATTTCCAAAATCCTATTACCTTCCAGTACCTGTAAATCGGTATGCAAAGTAAAATTAATTAATTCCCATTTCAATTCGTTAGCCCGAAACTCAGCAATCTCTTTTTCAACTTTTCGGTAATGCCAAACTATAGAACAATCTTTTTCCTCAATAAATGAACCTGGCAATAAATCGACGTAAAATTGAAAAATAGGTAAGACCTGTGTACGCCAGTCTGCCGGCATATGAATGATCTTCTCCCATTTGTCTGATTTTTTCTTCCGCCAGGCACCGTGCTCAGCAATCATATACAAGGGAACATGCCCCAGCCATTGCTGAAGGGTCTCCCTGCCGCGCCCACTGACAATAACCACATCATTTTGTTCATCACTTACAAGTTTATGCAAGGTCTCAAGCAGACAGTCACCGGGAACAGCCAGCAGCGGCTCATTGGCAAACGGTACCAGCGTACCATCATAATCAAGTAAGATTAGGCGTTTCCGCGCCATTTTGTATTCATTGAAAATGGAATCGCGTACTTGCCTGCCAGCAATTTTAGAGGCCGCTTTTCTCTCTGCCTCCCGGATACCAAGCAACTGCTTAATAAATAGATCAGCCCAGCGAATAACATCATATTTGGCCAGCAACACCTGCATGCTCTGGTTCCGGCGTTGTTGTTCCTCCGCCGGCATCTCAAGCGCTTCTTTAATTGTGTCGGCAATTTCTTCAATACTGTTAGGATTAACCATAATTGCCTGGTCCAGTTCTTTGGCAGCACCAGCCATTTCGCTCAAAATCAATACGCCCTGTTTGTCGGCTTTAGAAGCGACATATTCCTTAGCCACTAGATTCATCCCATCCCGCAGCGGGGTTATCAAAGCAACATCACTGGCACTATACAAAGCAACAAGTGGCGATAACGGTAGATACCGGTATTGATAAACAATCGGCACCCAGCGGAGCGTACCAAACCGGCCATTAATCCTGCCGACGGTCTCATCAATATTCCTCTTCATGGATTGGTACTGATCCACGCCCACTCTAGACGGAACTACGATTAGGGCAAGTATTACCTTTTCCTGCCACTCAGGATGCTGTTCCAGGAATAAGGCAAATGCTTCCAGCCGGTTGGCTATGCCTTTGGTATAGTCCAGCCGGTCTACTGAAAGGACAATTTTCCGGTCACCGAGCAGCCGCCGCAACCGTTCAGACTCGCGAATAACCCGTGATTGCTTGGCTGTATTATTATATTTGGTAAAATCAATTCCCATAGGAAAAGTGTCAGCCCGCACTGTTCTTCCACCAACCCGAACCCGGCCAAGTGTATGGCTAAGACCAAGGATACGGGTTACACTATTCAAAAAATATTGTGTATAGTCAATAGTATGGAAGCCGATAAGATCAGCGCCAAGCAAGCCTTCTAAAATAGCCGCCCCCCAGCGGCGGGGCAGTTGACGAAAAATTTCGTAGTCCGGGAATGGGATATGCAAAAAAAAGCCGATTGGAGCATCAGGCATTCGCTCCCGCAGCATTGCCGGCAACAGCATAAGATGGTAGTCATGAATCCAGATTACATCACCGGGGCGGGCAATCCGGCAGACGGCTTCACAAAAAACCTTATTCACTGCCACATATTGCTCCCAGAGATCATCCTCAAATCTAGTCAGACTAAAAAAATAATGAAATAGCGGCCAGATTGTCTTGTTGCAAAACCCGAGATAAAATTTATCCATAGTGACTTCATCCAAAAAGACCGGACTGGCACTAAAATCCTGAGATAAACGCTCACTGATCAACTGTTGGTCCTCAACATCAACCGATATTCCAGGCCAGCCTATCCAAACCGAATCTTTCTCAGAAAAGGTGGTATCCTGTAAAGAGTTAAAATAGGCGCTGAAACCGGAAACAAGCCCCCCTACACTCTCTTTAAAAATGTACCCCTCCTGCTTTTTATCAATTGTAACAGGCAGACGGTTGGATACTACCAACAGACGCTTAATGTCTGATTTATTGTCCATCTCCTTCACCTCCATAATTTGCGGTTACACAGGTAACCTTGGCTTATCAAACTCAATTGACCATAACAAGCCACTCAGGGCAATGCCAATCCAGGTCGGACGATTTTTCAATTCAGCTACTACTTGATAGAGACCCCGCTGCAACAGAAATACATCCAGCAAAACCTCTAATTGCTGCCGGTCAACCGGCAACAGGCCAGTATCTTTGACAGAGTTTACATATCCTCTAAGAAAAGAGGCGGCGGCCCAATTGTACCAGGACTGACTCCAGCGTTGGAGAAGTTCCTGGTTTTCTGTTGAAACCTCGATGCCCGGTACGATTCCCAGATGAATAGCCTGTGAAGCACAATACAAGGAATGCAGCATGCTTGCCACATCCAGCAGCGGTGAACGTTTCAAGCGCCGTTCACTAAGCGGACGTTCCGGGTTGCCCTCAAAATCAATAATCATATAGTCATGGCCTGTATATAACAGCTGCTCCAACCGGTAGTCGCCATGACATCTGATCCGTGCGGCATTGAATTCCATTACTTTCATATTTTCTATCCGCCGCATGACTTCCTGTTCATATTCAAGAATCTTAGCTGCTAGCAGTTGATCCTCCTGCTCGAGAGAGGGCATTTGTTTTTTCAGAAGCCACTTGACACCGCTTAACTCCTGGGCTACCCCGTGGTATAGTGCCTGACGGTGAAAATCATTGAATGGTTCTGGCGTAAATTCCAGCTGATCGCCCCCACCGGCCAGGGCAATATGCATTTCCCCGGTCCGTAAACCTAACTGTACCAGAGATTCCAGATACGCTCCCGTCATTTGGCTTACATCATCAGGAATCGCTTTTTCCACTGCCGCCCAAAAGGGGACTGGCAATAACGGCGGCTGACGACTGCTTAAAATACGCTCATAAAAATCCCCCAGGTGATCCAGCACACAATCCCAGGCAGTGCCACGATGTGGTACAAACTGCTGCAAGACAGCGATCGTAGTCACCTCATTACGGTCATTAAAATATTCCATCGAGCCGTGCACTTTAGGAGCGTAACCAAATCCGATCTCGGAGAAATGCCGCAATATCTCCAGATCCGGATTAATGCCGGTCTCTATTTTTCTAAATATTTTAAGAACAAACAATGGTTTAAACAATATAGAGCTGTTATTATGCTCATTAGCCAGTGTTTGTGAATCCGGAATTGTCCGGTTCTCTTTCACAAGCACCCTAAAATATTTGCTGTGTTTGGAAACCATTTCACCTGCTTGCCCCTTTAATTTGCGCCGCTTGTCAATTACTGCCCACATAGTCTGATGAAATTTTTTATCATCACTAACTTCGTATAACAAACGTTCTTCCTCTTCCTTGCGGACGCGGAGGATGACCCTGCAGACAGCGGGTCTCCCGCCCAGTTCATCTGCAGCTTTCAGCGCCAAATTAAGCAAATATACCTCCGGACTGCCCTCCAGATATTCCACGCTAATAAATACCATCTGGGCACTCGTATCAGGCAGCGGAATAAATTCACGGGCTGTTACCGCCTTAATTGTTTGGCCTTTACCGCCAAACCAGCTACAGGCATTTAAATAGGCTGAAAAAGCCTCTGTCAGCTCATGCTGCAGGGCTCGCCCAAATAGGTCACCCCAGTCTTTGACGGTTATCACCGGTGATAATTCAACAGAACCGGTACATAAAGGCCGCAGCTGCAGGCTGCGTGGCTCCTCCAACGTGAACCAAAAGAAAGTGTGTGGGCCTAACGAAACAAAATAAAGCTCCTCATTTATGGCCGGAAATGGTGTCCTGCCAATCATTTCAACAGGAACCAATCCCTGGTAGTTTGTCAGATCAAGTTGTGCATAGGTTACAAACCGTGACAAATTGGCAACAACCAGAATTGTTTCATTCTCATAGTGGCGGACAAAAGCCAGTACTTTGCGATTGTCCGACTCAATAAACTCCATAGTGCCTCGGCCAAAAGCCTTGTAGCGCTTACGCAAGGCAATAAGACGCCTCATCCACCAGAGCAGGGAACTTGGTTCGTTCTGCTGAGACTCAACATTCACGGCCGCATAATGATATTCAGCGTCTGCCACCACCGGTAAATACAAGCGCTGAGAGCTAGTCCAGGAGAAACCGGCATTGCGGTCAGCGCTCCACTGCATGGGTGTACGTACTCCATCACGGTCACCGAGGTAAATGTTATCTCCCATGCCGATTTCATCGCCATAATAAATAATCGGCGACCCCGGCAATGAAAATAATAACCCGTTCATCAACTCTATGCGGCGGCGATTATCCCCCAATAACGGTGCCAGCCGGCGCCGAATTCCCAAATTAATCCTGGCCCGGGAATCCTTGGCATACATACGGTACATATAATCACGATCCTCATCAGTGACCATTTCCAAGGTCAATTCATCGTGATTCCGCAAAAATATAGCCCACTGGCAAGTATCTGGTATGGGTGGTGTACGCCGGATTATTTCAATAAGCGGAAAGCTGTCTTCCATTCCCAGTGACATGAACAAACGCGGCATGATAGGGAAATGGTACACCATATGACATTCATTGCCCTCATTAAAATAAGGAATGACGTTTTCCGGCCATTGATTTACCTCAGCCAATAACATCCTGTCAGGATATTTTTCGTCAATATATTTGCGAAGATATTTTAAAAACGCGTGAGTTTCCGGCAAATTATCGCAACTGGTCCCTTCTCTTTCATATAAATAACCAACCGCATCCAGCCTGAAACCGTCAACACCGAGGCGCAGCCAAAAATCGACCGTTTTTAAAATCTCCCGGCGAACATCCGGACTATCATAATTCAAGTCCGGCTGGTGAGGATAAAAGCGATGCCAGTAATAAGCCTGGGCCACAGAATCCCATGTCCAATTTGATGACGCAAAATCATTGAAGATAACCCTGGCACCATTAAACTTATCGGTTGTATCGCTCCACACATAGTAATTACGCCAGCGGCTACCAGGCGGAGATGTCCTGGCCCTTTGAAACCACGGGTGTTGATCAGACGTATGGTTCAGCACTAAGTCAGTAATCAAACGAATGCCCCGTGCATGAGCCTCCTGGAGGAAAACACGAAAATCATTCATATTTCCGTACAGGGAATTAATCTTTAAATAATCGGAAATGTCATACCCATCATCCCGCAAGGGTGATGGATAAAATGGTAACAACCAAAGTGTGGTTACACCCAGGTCAGCGAGATAATCCAATTTATCAATCAATCCCCGGAAATCACCAATACCGTCACCATTGCTGTCATAAAAGGCCTTGACATGCAATTGATATATAATGGCATCTTTATACCAAAACAGCTGACTCTCCTGATGCATCTTATTATTTTTCATTATTCATCTCCCTTCACATCTTATGGCACTGCCTGTTGTTTACCTATATATTATCTTCTGTACATTGACAATATAATCCTGCTAAATGTAAACACTGTATATTCCTGGAATCATTTTTAAAGGAAAAAAAGACTTCGCATGACTGCGAAGTCTTTTAATTACTGGTGCCGAGGACCGGAATCGAACCGGTACGGAAATTTCTTTCCGACGGATTTTAAGTCCGTTGCGTCTGCCAGTTCCGCCACCCCGGCATAAATTTTGGAGGCGACACCCAGATTTGAACTGGGGAATAGAGGTTTTGCAGACCTCTGCCTTACCACTTGGCTATGTCGCCGTCACTATGGAGCGGAAAACGAGATTCGAACTCGCGACCCTCGCCTTGGCAAGGCGATGCTCTACCGCTGAGCTACTTCCGCAAAATGGTGCCTCAGGACAGAATCGAACTGTCGACACGAGGATTTTCAGTCCTCTGCTCTACCGACTGAGCTACCGAGGCGTGTGCAGCTGTCTATAAACGCCCATCTGCGTTGTTGCTCCTGCGATCCGTTGCTCAACGTACTCCGTGTACGCCTCCGCTACGGTTCTCGTCGCGCCTAGCATATGGACATTTCTAGCCACCCGCAGGGAACTAAGGAAAGATGGCGACCCTGAACGGATTTGAACCGTCGATCTCCGCCGTGACAGGGCGGCATGTTAGACCGCTACACCACAGGGCCGCTTATTCGATTTTCGACTCTAGATCTTCGATGTTCGATTTCTATCGAATGTCGAAAGTCGAGGTATCGACTATCGAGAATGGTGGGCGATGACGGGATCGAACCGCCGACATCCTGCTTGTAAGGCAGGCGCTCTCCCGGCTGAGCTAATCGCCCATATTAATTTTGATATCGAGAAAGGAGGTTCTTCGCTACCGCTCAGAACTAAGCGATTCGCACAGATTTCCGCGTCGCTGCGCTCCTAAAAATCTGGCTCTCTGCTTATCACACAGGTTCTCATTTCGTCTATCGACTCGTGAGAACCTGGTTCGCTGCTTATGGTGACCCGTAAGGGAATCGAACCCTTGATACCGCCGTGAAAGGGCGGTGTCTTAACCGCTTGACCAACGGGCCGAATTTACGTGACCTAATTATTGTACCAGATAACATAATATTATGCAATAGTATTTTTGATTTTATGGAAAAAACTCAGTAAGATATTCTCAATCCTTAATTGCTGGCCGGCAGCCAGCCATACAGGCGGTAGTGATTGAACTTATTCGAAATAATCGCAATAAAGGCTTCCCAGACCCTAGTTTGGGAAGCCTCGGAGTTCATTGGTGACCCACCCGCGACTCGAACGCGGGACACCCTGATTAAAAGTCAGGTGCTCTACCGACTGAGCTAGTAGGTCAAAAGCATACTCCCATTGAATCAATATGCAACAGGAGACAATCCAAAACAGCACAGCAGCTACCAAGGTTTGGCAGGGGCGGCTGGACTCGAACCAACGCATAACGGAGTCAAAGTCCGTTGCCTTACCGACTTGGCGACGCCCCTATTAATAGGTGAACATCTCGTTAGAGTATGTTCCCTAAAAACTTCACAGAAGATAAGCAGAGAACCAGGTTATTAGGAGCGTTAGCGACGCTAGAACCTGCGTGAATCGCTTAGTTCCAAGCGGAGCGCGGAACCTCCTTATTACTCTTGTTCCCGCTACAATTAGGATTATCAATGATACCTCTAACTAAGCGACTCACGCAACTTCCCGGTTCGCCTTTCGGCTCGCGGCAAGCTGGTTCGCTGCTTATGTTTGCACGTCGTGCAAAACGAGGGTTTAAGTCAAGTCCTCGGCCTATTAGTACCAGTCCGCTCCATGAATTGCTCCACTTCCACTCCTGGCCTATCAACCTTGTCTTCTTCAAGGGGCCTTACTTCTTGCGAATGACAGACCTCATCTTAAGGCTGGTTTCACGCTTAGATGCTTTCAGCGTTTATCCTTTCCGGACGTAGCTACCCAGCTCTACCCCTGGCGGGATAACTGGTACACCAGCGGTCCGTCCACTCCGGTCCTCTCGTACTAGGAGCAGTTCCTTTCAAGTCTCTTACGCCCGCGATGGATAGGGACCGAACTGTCTCACGACGTTCTGAACCCAGCTCACGTACCACTTTAATGGGCGAACAGCCCAACCCTTGGGACCTACTTCAGCCCCAGGATGTGATGAGCCGACATCGAGGTGCCAAACCTCCCCGTCGATATGGACTCTTGGGAGAGATTAGCCTGTTATCCCCAGGGTAGCTTTTATCCGTTGAGCGATGGCCCTTCCACTCGGTACCACCGGATCACTAAGCCCGACTTTCGTCCCTGCTCGACTTGTCTGTCTTGCAGTCAAGCTCCCTTCTGCCTTTACACTCTTCGCGCGATTTCCAGCCGCGCTGAGGGAACCTTTGGGCGCCTCCGTTACTCTTTCGGAGGCGACCGCCCCAGTCAAACTGCCCGCCTGACACTGTCCTCAGTTTCGTTACTCCTTGAGTTAGAACTCCAGTAAATAAAGGGTGGTATCCCAACATCGACTCCATACAGACTTGCGTCCACACTTCCTAGTCTCCCACCTATCCTGTACATCATTTACCAAAACTCAATGTCAGGTTGCAGTAAAGCTCCATGGGGTCTTTCTGTCCAGTCGCGGGTAACCTGCATCTTCACAGGTATTTCAATTTCACCGGGTCCCTCGTTGAGACAGTGCCCAAGTCGTTACACCTTTCGTGCGGGTCGGAACTTACCCGACAAGGAATTTCGCTACCTTAGGACCGTTATAGTTACGGCCGCCGTTTACCGGGGCTTCAATTCAAACCTTCGATTGCTCTAAGCTCTCCTCTTAACCTTCCGGCACCGGGCAGGTGTCAGCACCTATACGTCAGCTTTCGCTTTAGCAGGCACCTGTGTTTGTGGTAAACAGTCGCTTGGGCCTCTTTTTTGCAACTCATTCCCGCTTCGTTCGCTTCTGATCTACACGGTTTACAAGCTCCCCTTTTCCCGAAGTTACGGGGACATTTTGCCGAGTTCCTTAACGAGGGTTCTCCCGCGCACCTTAGGATTCTCTCCCCGCCTACCTGTGTCGGTTTACGGTACGGGCACCTGGTCTCTCACTAGAAGCTTTTCTTGACAGTCTGGGATCAGCAATTTCGCCATTATCTCTAACAGCTGCCCATCACTCCTCAGGTTTTAGCATCACGGATTTGCCTGTGATGCACCCTACAAGCTTAGACGCGAATTTCCATCCTCGCGCTTGCCTACCCTCCTGTGTCACTCCCTCGCTCAATCGATTCCAGGTGGTACTGGACTTTTTACCAGTTGTCCATCGCCTACGCTTTTCGCCTCGGCTTAGGGCCCGACTAACTCTGAGCGGACGATCCTTCCTCAGAAATCCTTAGGCTTTCGGTGGACAAGATTCTCACTTGTCTTTTCGCTACTCATACCGGCATTCTCACTTCTATACTCTCCAGCACTCCTTACGGTATACCTTCTCCGGGTATAGAACGCTCCCCTACCCATTCCGTTAGGAATGCCATAGCTTCGGTTCCGTACTTTAGCCCCGGACATCTTCGGCGCAGCGACACTCGACCAGTGAGCTATTACGCACTCTTTCAATGGTGGCTGCTTCTAAGCCAACATCCTGGTTGTTTTTGTATCTCCACATCCTTTGCCACTTAGTACGGCATTCGGGACCTTAGCTGATGGTCTGGGCTGTTTCCCTCTTGACCACGGGTCTTATCACTCGTAGTCTGACTCCCAGGGTTCGAGTACATCCATTCGTAGTTTGACAAGGTTCAGTAACCCATTAGGCCCCTAGCCCTATCAGTGCTCTACCGTCTGTACTTAATTTCCTGAGGCTAGCCCTAAAGCTATTTCGGGGAGAACCAGCTATCTCCGCGTTCGATTGGCATTTCACCCCTATCCACAACTCATCCCAAAGCTTTTCAACGCTCACGGGTTCGGTCCTCCACGCATTTTTACCTGCGCTTCAACCTGGCCATGGATAGATCACTGCGGTTTCGGGTCTACAATATCCAACTTTCGCCCTCTTTAGACTCGCTTTCGCTTCGGCTCCGTGTCTGCCACTTAACCTTGCTGGATACTGTAACTCGCCGGTTCATTCTTCAATAGGCACGCCGTCAGCCGCATACGGGCCTTCGACTGCTTGTAGGCATACGGTTTCAGGTTCTCTTTCACTCCCCTCCCGGGGTGCTTTTCACCTTTCCCTCACGGTACTATGCGCTATCGGTCGCCACGAGTATTTTGCCTTGGAGGGTGGTCCCCCCTGCTTCCCACAGGGTTCCTCGTGTCCCGTGGTACTCTGGATTCTGACCCTCAAACTCTGCTTTTCGCCTACAGGGTTGTTACCTTCTGCGACTCATCTTTCCAGATGCTTCGGCTAAGCCTGGTTTGATTGTTGCCAGTCCTCAACCCCTGTTTGGATGTTGGATGTTAGATTTTAGATGTTGGAAGTCTAAGAATATTTTACGTTCCTTTTATCCAATGTCCAATGTCTAAACTCCAACATCCAAACAGGTTTGGGCTCTTCCCCGTTCGCTCGCCGCTACTTAGGGAATCTCGTTTGATTACTTTTCCTCCGGGTACTTAGATGTTTCAGTTCCCCGGGTGCCCTCCTAACTTGCGTTAGGTAATGGTGCATGACCACCATTGGGTTCCCCCATTCGGAGACTCATGGATCAGGGCCTGCTTGCGGCTCCCCATGACTTTTCGCAGCTTACCGCGTCCTTCTTCGGCTCTTGGCGCCTAGGCATCCACCATATGCCCTATATAACTTGACTTTTGCTGCAAAGCTGCAACTGTCTATCGCGCATCATCTGCTTCGTTGTCAGTCCGGGCACTCTCTTCGACGTACTTCCAGTACGACTCCGTTCGCGTCCTCCCTCCGCCTAGCATCTGATACACGCTAGCCAGTTTCGCCTCAACTTAAACTTTGCTTGTGCTAGGTTTAAGTTTGTTAAATAAATCCTAATTGCGCTTCGTTAAGTTACTTCTACATATTTGCATATGAGAGGTAATTTTACTTTTGCTTTCTTCTGTGCAGTTTTCAAGGAACATGTTTTCAGGAATATCTATGTTAGCATCGTTGCTTGTGTTCTGCAACAAGTAACTTTTGGCAACACAGCCATTCCCTCAAAACCAAACAATGTAAAGGGATACTACAGCAAGCACATAAGCTCCGTCTAGTATCTAATGCATCTGCCAAATGTACCGACCTTGGAAGTAGTTTGGGGGTTACCCCAAACGGTTCTCCCTAGAAAGGAGGTGATCCAGCCGCACCTTCCGATACGGCTACCTTGTTACGACTTCACCCCAATCATCGGCCCCACCTTAGACGGCTAGTTCCTTGCGGTTACCCCACCGGCTTCGGGTGTGACTGACTTTCGTGGTGTGACGGGCGGTGTGTACAAGGCCCGGGAACGTATTCACCGCAGTATGCTGACCTGCGATTACTAGCGATTCCGACTTCA
Organism: Sporomusa termitida; assembly: GCF_007641255.1. Taxonomy (NCBI): domain Bacteria; kingdom Bacillati; phylum Bacillota; class Negativicutes; order Selenomonadales; family Sporomusaceae; genus Sporomusa; species Sporomusa termitida. Next base: position 1,013,480 of record NZ_CP036259.1, on the reverse strand, counting down.
CGGAGGCGAGTTGCAGCCTCCGATCCGAACTGAGAGCTTATTTCTGCGTTTTGCTTACCTTCGCAGGCTTGCTTCGCTTTGTTTAAGCCCATTGTAGTACGTGTGTAGCCCAGGACATTAGGGGCATGATGACTTGACGTCATCCCCGCCTTCCTCCGCATTCTCTGCGGCAGTCTCCCTTGAGTTCCCGCCTTTACGCGCTGGCAACAAAGGATAAGGGTTGCGCTCGTTGCGGGACTTAACCCAACATCTCACGACACGAGCTGACGACAGCCATGCACCACCTGTTTTCGCGTTACCCGAAGGTAAGGGATTCATCTCTGAACCTTTCGCTCAATGTCAAGCCCTGGTAAGGTTCTTCGCGTTGCGTCGAATTAAACCACATACTCCACCGCTTGTGCGGGCCCCCGTCAATTCCTTTGAGTTTCAACCTTGCGGCCGTACTCCCCAGGCGGGGTACTTATTGCGTTAACTCCGGCACAGAAGGGGTCGATACCCTCTACACCTAGTACCCATCGTTTACGGCCAGGACTACCGGGGTATCTAATCCCGTTCGCTCCCCTGGCTTTCGCGCCTCAGTGTCAGACACAGTCCAGAAAGTCGCCTTCGCCACTGGTGTTCCTCCCAATATCTACGCATTTCACCGCTACACTGGGAATTCCACTTTCCTCTCCTGCACTCAAGCCTGGCAGTTTCCTGCGCCCATACGAAGTTAAGCTTCGCACTTAGACACACGACTTACCAGGCCACCTACACGCCCTTTACGCCCAATAATTCCGGACAACGCTTGCCACCTACGTATTACCGCGGCTGCTGGCACGTAGTTAGCCGTGGCTTCCTCCTTTGGTACCGTCATTATCCTATTTTATTCACATAGGATACGTTCGTCCCAAACGACAGAGCTTTACGACCCGAAGGCCTTCTTCACTCACGCGGCGTTGCTCCGTCAGACTTTCGTCCATTGCGGAAGATTCCCCACTGCTGCCTCCCGTAGGAGTCTGGGCCGTGTCTCAGTCCCAGTGTGGCCGTTCATCCTCTCAGACCGGCTACTGATCGTCGCCTTGGTGAGCCGTTACCTCACCAACCAGCTAATCAGACGCAGACCCATCTCTTAGCGATAGCTTCTTCAGAGTGGCCATCTTTCTTAACTCTGTTATGCAACCGAGTTACCACATTCGGTATTAGCACCACTTTCGCGGTGTTGTCCCCAGCTAAGAGGCAGGTTGTCTACGCGTTACTCACCCGTTCGCCACTAAGTAGTTATTGCTAACTACTCCGTTCGACTTGCATGTGTTAGGCACGCCGCCAGCGTTCGTCCTGAGCCAGGATCAAACTCTCCAATAAAGTGCATAGTCGGTTACGACTATATATATTGAAGCCGTTTTATCAGCTCAATTAAATCAAAATTTGTTTTGCTTGTGCTGCAAGCAGCACACCGCACATCTGGCATTTTGTATGATGCATTTCTTTACATTGTTCAGTTTTCAGGGAACGACGTGCATGGATGCGCTAGAATCACGGGCGTATCATGGACGATACGCTTTGCCCGGGACCGACGTGCATGGATGCACTAGTCATAGAAGTAAAGCTTGTTATAGCTGTTATTTTCGTGTCGCTTTTTGATACTGCTGAACGCGACAGCTTTTATATATTATCACGTGTAAATCACCGTGTCAATATATTTTTTCAAAATAACTATTTCCATAATACAAATATAATCAGCTATTTTGGAATATTTTGTCGTTCTCGATAGTGACCTACTTATAGTATCACATAGTTCGTTACTATGTCAATAAGTTTACTATTTCTATTTACTGGTATTAATATACCTCCAGGTGCGGAAATATGCACCTGGAGGTATATTTTTAGAGGTTCCTCTTTTATGATTAATTACCTTGTGCCGATGATCTCCCCTTCACTAATTGCGGCTTGCGCAGCAGCCAGTCTGGCAATAGGCACGCGATAAGGCGAGCAGCTAACATAGTTTAATCCAACCTGATGACAAAAAGCAATCGAAGCCGGTTCGCCGCCATGTTCGCCGCAAATGCCGATTTCCAAATCGGGTTTAGCCCTGCGTCCGCCCTGCACAGCCATAGTCATAAGGGCGCCGACACCTTTACGATCAATAGAGATAAAAGGATTCTCTTTCAGGATTTTTCTTTCAAGGTAGTCCGGCAAGAATTTTCCTTCCGCATCGTCGCGGCTAAACCCAAAGGTTGTTTGCGTCAGATCATTTGTACCGAAGCTGAAGAAATCGCAGTACTCTGCCAGCTCGCCAGCTATAACGCAGGCGCGTGGCAGTTCAATCATTGTTCCTACAGAGTAATGGAATTTGACATTATAGCCTGCCATCGTAGCCGCAGCAATATTGTCTATTCTGGTTTTAAAGAATTTCATTTCGCTGACATCAATGGTCAGCGGTATCTCAACCTCCGGCAAAACTTCCAGGCCTTCTTGTGTTAATCGTGCTGCCGCATTGCAAATAGCATGTATTTGCATCTCATAAACCTCGGGGAAGGTGATTCCCAACCGGCAGCCACGATGCCCTAACATCGGATTAAACTCATGAAGGCTGCGCACTTTTTTCAGTAATTGCAATTTTTCCTCAAGTAGAACAGGGTTTTCTCCGGTTACCCTCAGTTCAGTGGTTTCTATCAACAATTCCTCAAGGCTGGGCAGGAATTCATGCAATGGCGGGTCCAGCAGGCGAATGGTCACCGGCAAACCGGCCATTGCCTGCAGAATACCATAAAAGTCCCCCTCTTGCATGGGCAGCAGATAAGCCAGGGCCGCCTGCCTTGCTTCCAAAGTCTCCGCCAAAATCATTTGCTGCACATAAGGCAGCCGGTCCTGCCCCATAAACATATGCTCTGTTCTGACTAAACCAATGCCGGTTGCCCCAAACTGACGTGCTTTTCTGGCATCCTCCGGGGTATCGGCATTGGCCCGAATCCCAAGGTATTTTACTTCATCCGCCCAGGTTAACAGCGTCGTATATTCACTTGAAATTTCCGGGTCTTTCATCGGTACCTGACCTAAAATTACCCTGCCGGTTGCCCCGTCGATAGAGACTAGCTCCCCCTTCTTAACAACAACAGCGCCAACACTAAATTCTTCTTTAATATAATCAATCCGGATGGCTTCACAGCCACAGACACAGGGTTTGCCCATGCCCCGGGCGACCACGGCCGCATGGCTGGTCATGCCGCCGCGGCTTGTCAGGATACCCTGGGCAGCAACAATGCCATGAATATCATCAGGGGTAGTTTCCGTACGCACCAGCAAAACTTTTTTACCGGCTTTAGACAGACGTTCAGCCTCATCGGAGTCAAATACCACCTGCCCGGAAGCGGCGCCCGGCGAGGCCGGCAAGCCTTTGGCAATCACATTAAGTTCACCCTGACTGTCAATCTGCCTGTGGAGCAATTGATCAAGCTGGCCCGGATCAACCAATAGCAGGGCCTGTTGTTTGGTTATCAAGCCTTCGCTGGCTAATTCATAAGCAATGCGGACACTGGCCTGGGCTGTCCGTTTGCCGTTGCGGGTCTGAAGTATATACAGCCGGCCCCGTTCAATGGTAAACTCGATGTCCTGCATATTCTTATAGTGGCTCTCTAACAAGCGGGCAATCCGGTCAAACTCGTTGTACAGCTCCGGCATCTCATCTTTTAGCTGGGCAATCGGCCGGGGGGTACGAATGCCGGCAACTACGTCCTCGCCCTGGGCATTAGTCAAAAATTCACCATATAACACGTTTTCTCCGGTTGAGGGATTACGGGTAAAAGCAACGCCGGTACCGGAGTCGTTGCCCATGTTGCCAAATACCATTGATTGAATGTTAACCGCAGTTCCCAGGTCATGGTCAATCTTATTCAAGTTGCGGTAAATAATCGCCCGGTCATTGTTCCAGGAGCGGAACACCGCCTCCACCGACAAAGTCAGCTGTTCCATCGGGTCTTCCGGGAAGGGGCGCCCGGTCCGGTCCAATACTAATTTTTTATAGTTGTCAATGATTATCCGTAACGATTCGGCAGTAAGCTCCTGATCGTATTTAACACCCTGAACTTCTTTTTGGTTATGCAGCAGATCCTCAAAATCATATTTTGGAATTTCCAGCACAACGTCGCTAAACATTTGAATGAAACGCCGGTAGGCATCATAAGCAAAGCGGGCATTGCCGGTATTTCTGGCAACCGATTGTACGGTTGCTTCATTAAGCCCCAGATTCAGGATGGTATCCATCATGCCCGGCATTGAGAACATGGCCCCTGAACGCACTGATACTAACAGGGGATTGGCAAGATCACCAAATTTCTTGCCGGCCTGCTCCTCAACAATTTTTAAGTTACTCTTAATCTCTGCCATTAAGCCTTCAGGCAATCTGCGCTCCAGATGGTAATATTCAATACAAGCTTCAGTGGTAATGGTCATTCCCGGCGGTACAGGCAAACCGATATTGGTCATCTCGGCCAAATTAGCCCCTTTACCGCCTAGCAGGGCTTTCATCTCAGATCTTCCTTCTTTAAATAGATAAACAAACTTAGCCATATCTCACTACCCTTTCCAATCAATACTTTATCGCCCTAAGGTTTCCATATAGATCTTAGTAAATGCTGGTACAATTGCATCATTTTAAAAATAACATATGCTAATTAAGTTTATAATTTTAATTAGCATATTCTAATTCATCTTATTCTACACACATTGCTTTTTCTCCTTCTTGCCTAAAAAAAATATGGCTGGTATTTAGGAGGCAGTGAAAACCCAGTCTTCACAGATAGTTGAAAGTAAGCACATAAAAAAAAAGACGGCCTTCATTCAGCCTGTGAACTGCCCCCTGTCAAGTAGACAGATGAAAAAATAAAACCGTATTTCATAGCTCCGTCAATCACGGAGTCTATTTTTTATGCAGCGACCAACGCGCGACATGCTTTGTATCATTCCAGCCTTATCTAATCTGGTCTTAAATTTCTTACTTGTATATTGAAACCACGGTCACTATGAAACACTGGGTGGGCATCCGGTATTGGGAAACGGCTAAATCAAAGGTATCAAATACGAGTTGGTATTGTTATTACGGCCCATGGCGAAAGAGACAATGCTTTTATCCTTGAGGTCGAGGATTGCGCTCAAATAGAGCAAATATACACATGGGCGACTTGAACCCAGCTTAGGATTAAGGCAAGCAGAAAAAGCAACAATCATAATCCCAATACTTTTGCCAGCAAAAGGACCAATTCCTGCGGATACTTTTTTTCGTCACTTTTCAGTATATCGATAGCAGCGTGTATTGTTTGCGCTTGCTTATAGGGCCGCGGGGAGGAGATCCCGTCAAGCATTTCAGCAATCATCACGATTTGGGCATTGCGGGCTATTTCATCGCCTTTCAGCCCCTGGGGATAGCCGCTTCCGTCGAGGTGCTCATGATGCTGCAGAACAATATCCGTACACTCTTCCGGAAGATTAAATGGTTTTAGGGAACTCATACCCAACTCGCAATGCTGCTGGATGGTGAACATTTCCATGTCGGTCAGAGGGCCGGGCTTTTGTATGATGGATTTTGGAACCAGCAGCTTGCCTATATCATGCATCATAGCGCCCAGGCCCAGGTCCCCCTGTTCCTTCTCGCTGTATCCCAATTCTACCGCCACCATCAGTGAAATTATGGCAACATCGATGGAATGGGTATAAAGCCATTGCACGTAGTTGCTCAACGCGTTCACATACATCCACCAGGGCTTATCTTTCGATTCAAATACTATTGCCGTTAATATCCGATAAGTTTGTTCCGTTATGCGATCATTGCGGATATTCTTTCTGGCGCCGAAGGTCTGAACAGCTTGGGCCAGAATAACGTCGGGCTTATCAGCAGAATCACCTGACTTTTCCGGGAGGAAGGCGCCAAGCTTTTGCAGCTTTCTTATTATCTCACTGGTAATTCTTTGACCGTTACTGAGCAGCAATCTACCGTTACTATCATAAATATCTTTTTTGGTAAAACAAGCCGACTCCTGTTCGGTAAAACACTCTGAAATTATTTCAGTAGAACGTTTAGTCATTTTTGTAGCCCCCTCTCTTTATTTCACAACGGGCACCTTATAAAAATTTTATCGGTCTCATTTTTTATCGGGAAGCGTCACAATAGAAAACCAGAATTTCCCGAATACCTTAATAATTTCAAAAAAGTCATTCAGATTGACGGGCTTATTGATATAACAGTTGGCATGGAGCTTATAGCTTTTTACTATGTCCCGTTCGAGATTAGAGGTAGTCAGGATCACCACGGGAATATCTTTTAAATCATCCTCGCTTTTGATTTTTTGCAGCACCTCAATTCCCGACATTTCCGGCAGATTGATATCCAGTAAAACAATATTGGGTTTTACGGCTTTTGAATAGGGCGCGTCCCTTTTTAAATATCGCAAAGCATCCATGCCGTTTTTTACGATGTTCAGCTTGTTGGTCAGCCTGTTTTCCTCAAAGGCCTCCTTTGTCAGAATGATATCGTCCTCATTATCTTCCACCAATAAGATCTCGATTGGCTTCATATTGTTCATTCCAACTTCCCCCCCTTGCTTCCGGAATGGCAAGATAGAAGGTCGAGCCTGTTCCCAACTCGGATTCCACCCATATTCGCCCTTTGTGGTTGTCCGCAATTTTTTTGCACACGGCCAGCCCGATGCCGGTGCCCGGATATTTGTCTTTGGCATTCAGCCTCTGGAAAACGTCAAATATCCTATCCCGAGATTCTTTCTTGATGCCGATTCCGTTATCTGAAATAGAAAAAATCCAGTGACCGCCATCCTTTTCGGCTGTTATGTCAATGACCGGCGCCTCATTTTCCTTATGAAACTTCAGGCCGTTGTTGATCATGTTCTGAAAAAACCGGAGCAGCTGGTTTTGATTTCCCTCAATCACCGGCAGCGGTTTGCAGTTGATACGCGCCTCGGTTTCCTTAATCAAAACCCCCAGGTTATGAATGGCTTCTTCCACGATTTCATTGCAGTCGCAAGACACAAAAGCAGCCTTGTTGGAAACGACCCGCGAATATTGCAGCAAATCGTCAATCATAGCCTGCATTCTCTTGGCGCCCTTTATGACCCGTGTAAAATAGTCCTTGCTCTTTTCGTCAAACGCTTCATAGCAGCCCCTTTTTTCAATAAGCTGAAGGTAACTGCTGATTGCTCTGAGGGGTTCCTGCAAATCATGGGACGCAATGTACGCGAAGTGCTCCAGTTCGGCATTAGAACGCTCCAACTCCGCTGTTTTAAGCGCCAATTGCTTTTCGGTTGATTTTCTTTCCGAAATATCGCTCAGGCAGCCGATGATCTCAACTGGCGCGTCATGGCCGTCCTCGCGGATCAGCCTGAGCACATTCTGCACCCATATGTAATCCCCGCATTGCCGCTTAAACCGGTATTCGAAGGTACAGCGGCCTTCGTCAAACAGTTGGGGAAAGCATGAAAAAACCTGCTCCATGTCTTCGCTGTGGATGCATTCCACCCAAAGGCCGGGATGCTTGATGAATTCACCGGCCTCGTACCCCAACTGTTCGAATGTATTGCGGGTGGCAAAGGTAACCTTGAAATCTTCACTGGCTGCCAATGTAAATATGACGACAGGCATCGAGTTGAAGATAAAATTCAGCCTCTCGTTGGTGCTTTTGAGGAGACTGTATTTTTCATTCGATATACTTAATTTTTTGTTTATTTCTTCCGTTTCCAGTTGTACCGCATTGGACTTTTCTTTGAGGCGGGCCAGCTTGACGAATACGGATACCTTGGCTCTTAATATTTCGGAATTAACGGGAGCAAAAAGGTAATCCACGGATCCCAAAGCGTAGCCTTTTTTAATATCGATTTCATCAGGGCTGTACGATGTAATAAAAACAATCGGGGTATCCTGGAATTTTGCCCGTTTCCTGATCAGCCCGGCCGTTTCAAAGCCGTCGATGCCAGGCATTTTCACATCAAGGAGAATGACGGCGAAATCATTTTTCATGAGCAGCCTGAACGCTTCGTTCGCCGAAGCGGCTGTTACGATATTGACTTCCATATCCAGCAGGATATCCGCCAATATCTGCAATTTGTTTTGATCGTCGTCAACAATTAGGATATTGGGCGTATAGGTATTATTCATATTCATATTTTCTCTCCCTGCGGGATAGCCCGCGTTGCTTTTTCCCGCAGAAACCCGCTGATCCGTTCAAGCGGCAGCACCCTGTCCACAGCGCGGGCTGCAATCGCGCTGCCGGGCATAACGCCGCACTCAGCCGTTACAGGGTCCTGGGCGATCGTCAGGCCGCCGCGTTCTTTTATTTTTTTCAGGCCGGCGGCACCGTCCTGATTGGCGCCGGTCAGGAGCACGCCAATGGCTTTTTTGCCGTAGGCATAGGCGGCCGATTCAAATAATATGTCGATCGACGGACGCGAATACCGCACCTGCGGCTCGGTGGACAGCGAAAACCAACCGTCCTCAATGAGCAGGTGATAATCCGCAGGCGCGACATAAACCCGCCCGGAAACGATTTTATCCTTATCTTCGGCTTCGACGATCTCCAAAGCGCTGCAGCTCTGCAAATACGTGCTCAGCGGTTCTCCGGAATCTTTCCCTCTATGCTGTACGATTGCCACAGGCAACGGGAAGTCCTTGGGCAATCCTTGCAGCAATGTACGCAGGGCGTGAAGCCCGCCGAGGGAAGCTCCCGCCACCACAATGCCGTAATTCATTTTACATCACCTTTTGGAATAGCTTCATTTTACGATCCAGCTCTTTATAGCGATTTTCAAAAACGGTAAACCGCAGCGTTTCGGCGGTGCCAAGCCCGAGTATCCCGTTTGCCTTCAGGCTGCCGTAGAGCAATTCATGCACTTTGTTTTGCAGGGATTTATTGAAATAGATCATCACGTTTCTGCATAGAATGACGTCGAATTCATTAAAGGATGAATCGGTTACCAGATTATGCTGCGCCCAGATGATTTTTTTCCGCATTCCTTCGTTAAACACCGCGTTTTTGTCATCAGCCGTATAATATTGGGAAAAAACGCCGCCGCACTTCGCCATAATATAGTTGTCCGTGTATTCCTTCATCAAAGAAAGCGGGTATATGCCGTTCTTCGCCTTATTCAATACAACCTCGTTGATGTCTGTTGCATAAATTTTGGCTTTGTCATACAAACCGGCTTCCTTAAGCAAAATCGCCATGGAGTAAACCTCTTCGCCCGTCGAGCAGCCCACATGCCAGATCCGTATCAAGGGCAGGGAAGCAAGGAGCGGCAACACCTTTTCGCGGAAAGAGGTATAGAAAGGCGGATCACGAAACATGGCCGTGACATTGACCGATACCGCCATCAGGAGCCGCTCCATCCATTTTTCGTGATGCAGCACCATGGACTGCAATTCCGATACCGTGCTTACTTTCTCTATTTCCATCAGCTGCAATATCCTTCGTCGCATGGAGGCAGAGGCATAATCCCTGAAATCGTAGCCGTACAGGCGAAACACACCCTCCAGGAACAGCTGTATTTCAATCTTTTCCACCGTGTCGCAGGCGTGTTCTTTATCCATTTTCGTCCTTCCAGCAGCGCGGACAGCCTTATTTATACAGCCATACCCGCAGCAGCGAGAGCATCTGGGCCGTGTCAACAGGCTTGGTGATATAATCCGAAGCGCCGGCCTCGATGCATCTTTCGCGGTCCCCCTTCATGGCCTTTGCGGTAAGGGCAATGATCGGAAGCGCTCTGAATTCGGGCATTTTCCTGATCGCGCGGATGGTCTCGTACCCGTCCATCCCCGGCATCATGATATCCATTAGCACAATCTGTACGGCCGGCTCGTTTTTTATGATAACCAGCGCATCTTTTCCATTTTCTGCGGACAATACGCTGACGTTATGCCGCTCCAGCACGCTGGTCAACGCAAAAATATTGCGCATATCGTCATCCACGACCAGGATTCTTTTGCCCTGCAGCACGTCGTCTGACTGATAAATTCTCCTGATGATATCCTTTTTCGCCTGGGGCAGGCCGTCGATTACTTTGTGCAGGAACAGGGTGACCTCGTCCAGCAGGCGCTCCGGGGACTTTACTTCCTTCAGGATCGCGCTTCCGGCCAGTTCATTGAGCTTGCGTTCTTCTTCCGGCTCGATTTCATCTCCGGCATAGACGACGACGGGGATTTCAGCGGTTGCCGCATCTTTTTGCAGCTCGCCCACGAATTGCGCCGCGCTCATATCGGCCAGTTTGCCGCCGAGGATGATGCAGTCCGCCGGTTGCTTTTTTAACGCGGCCATTGCTTCGGCGCCCGCGCTCTTTGCGGTGACTTTCACATCAATGTCATGCAAAATCTGCTTTACGTTCCACTTTTTATGATTATCGGAGACGACGAGCAGGTTCTGGACACTGCCATTCAAACCCGTCCCGATGTTTTCGAACATTTTTTTGAGATTTTCATTGCTGACGGGCTTGTTCAGATAAGACAGCGCCCCCTTCTGCAGCCCGCGGATCCGCTCGTCCTCGGCCGAAACAATATGAACGGGGATATGCCGGATATCAATATCGCTTTTGAGGCGTTCCAGGATGGCCCAGCCGTCGATATCCGGCAGGCGCAGATCGAGAATGACCGCGGCGGGCATGTACTTACGGACGAGTTCGATCGCATCGCCGCCCTTGAGGGTGACGACTGCCTTAAAGCCTTTTGATTTTGCCATTGCGGACAGGATACCGGCAAATTTAACGTCGTCTTCCACAATCAGCAGAATATCAGCTCCGCCAGGCGCGAGGTCATGCCGTTCGTCTTCAAAATTGGTTTCGGATGCACCGGCAATTTTTTTCCGGGAGGATACTTCGTTATTTGTCCGCACTTCTCCGGCAAGGGGCTTGAGTACATTGCCGCCGTTCCGGTCAGGGTCCGGGGCTACGGACAGGTAAAGCGTAAACGCGCTTCCCTGGCCCGGAGTGCTGCGCACGCACAGCTCGCCTCCAAGCAGCCGGGCGCTCTCTCTGCTGATGGCCAATCCAAGCCCCGTACCGCCGTAGGTCCGGCTTGTGCTCCCATCAACCTGCTGGAAGGCTTCAAAAATGATTTTCTGTTTGTCCTGGGGTATGCCGATGCCCGTGTCGGCGACCTCAAAAGCCAGAACACGTTCCGCGCCGTCAAGCGCGCCGTGCCCGGCGGGCCAGCCTGCCGCCGCGGGCCCGATTTTTAAGGAAACGCTTCCTTCCGCCGTGAATTTAAACGCATTCGAGAGCAAATTCTTTAGGACCTGTATCATTCTTTTTTCGTCGGTAAGGATAGAACCCGGCGCGTCCGCATCAATCAGTATGCCGAAGCTCAGTCCCTTATCCTGCGCAACATGCCGGAACGTGCGCTCCATATTATCCCGGATCTCCGTAAGCAGGAGATTAGAGAAGCTGGGCATCACGGTGCCCGATTCAATCTTTGAAAGGTCGAGAATATCGTTGATCAAAGCCAGCAGTTCATTGCCCGAATCATATATGATGCCGGCGGATTTAGTCTGTTTCTCGTTCAGATTGCCAGCGGCGTTTTCCTTGAGCTGCTGCGCCAGTATCAGCAGGCTGTTCAGCGGCGTTCTCAGTTCGTGAGACATATTGGCTAAGAATTCCGACTTGTATTTGGAGGTCACCGCCAGTTGCTCGGCTTTTTCCTCCAGCACGCGTTTGGATTGTTCCACCTCACTGTTTTTCAGCTCGACCTCGGTCTTTTGGTCCGCGAGCTGCTGCGCTTTTTCTTCCAGCTCCTCATTGGTTTGAGTGAGCTCCTCCTGCTGCTGCCGCAGTTCCTCGGTCAGCGTCTGGGACTGTTTGAGCAGTTCCTCGGTACGCATCGTACCGTGCACCGTGTTGATGACAATTCCGATGTTCTCCGAGATCTGGTCAAGAAAGCTCAGATACTTATCATTAAAAAAATGAAAAGACGCCAGCTCCAAGACAGCCAGCACGTTTCGCTCGAAAATGATGGGCAGCAATAAAATATTGAGCGGCGGCGCTTCTCCCAGCGCGGAATTGATTTTCACATAATCACCGGGAACGTTAGTCAGCAGAATACGCTGCTTTTCAAGCAGGCACTGGCCCAGGAGTCCCTCGCCCGGTTTGAATTGATTGGCAATATGCTTTCTTTCCTGAAAGCCATAACTTGCATACAGTTTTAATGCCTGTTCTTCCGTTTCATGGATATAAAACGCGCCATGCTGCATTTTGACCAGCGGCGCCAATTCGGTCAGCACAACCTTGCAGACCGTTGACAGGTCGCGCTGTCCTTGCAGCAGGCTGCTGAATCTGGCAAGATTTGTATTTTGCCAATCCTGCTCGGCTTTTTTTCTGGTGGTTTCCTTAAGATTTGCAATCATTTCATTGACGTTATTCAATACGCCAATCTCTCCCGCCCCTTCAACCGCAGCGGAAAATGACAAATCCCCCTTCGCAATGGCCGTGGTGGCGGTTGTAATGGCAGATACCTGCGTTGCCAGGATTTCGGCAAGCTGATTGACGTGATCAATCAGTTTTTTCCAGGCGCCGGCAATCCCCGGCACTTGGGCCCGTTTGCCCAGCCTGCCTTCGCTGCTGACCTCGGCCACGACCCGTGTGACCTCCGCCGCAACGGCGTTGAACTGATCCACCATGGTATTGATCATCGCGGCTGTATTCAAAAATTCACCGGCGAGCTTTCTCTCTTCAATTCTGGTTGCCGCAGCGTGGGCAAGGTCGCCTTTGGCTACGGCGCCGATCACCCGCGCCATTTCATTGGTCGGCTGAACTACATTGGCAAGCAGACTGTTGACCGCTTCCGTGCAGGCCGACCATTTACCGCCGGACCCGTTATTTGCGAACCGATAGGCCGTCTTTCCCTCCGCGCCCACTGCATTGGCGGCTTTCTCAAGTTCGTTTGAGAAACTGCCGATTGTTTCCATGATCTCATTCAAAGTATCCGCTATTTTGCCGCCGATACCCGTCCTGTCAATCGGCATCCGCGCGGAAAAGTCGCCTTTTTTAAATGCGAGGAGGACGCCGAGCAATTCTTTCAGGTCAGTAACGCTCATGTCGCCGTTTCCGGCTGTTGTAACATTCTCATCCATATTGATACCTTCCCTGCGTTTTTAAATTTTCATCACCGCCACCCATGCTTTCACCGTGCTCCAGATAACTGATAAATTGCGTCGCCAGGGTTGGATCAAACTGGGAACCGCTGCATCTTTTGATTTCGTTCATGGCGTCTTGCTTGCTCATCGCGCTTTTGTACGGGCGGTCATGCGTCATGACGTCAAAGGTGTCTATAATCGACAATATCCTTGATGCAAGCGGTATTTGCTCCCCCTTAAGCCCTTGTGGATACCCTTTGCCATCCCATCTCTCATGATGGGAAAAAATATCTTCGGCAATGAGATCCATGCCATATATGGCTTTTGTGATTCTGTATCCCGTTTCAGGATGTTTTTTTATAATTTCCCACTCTTCATCGGTCAGCGGTCCTTTTTTCTTAAGAATGGCTTCAGGAACGGCAATTTTGCCGATATCGTGCAGGGAAGACAACAGCTTCAGCTCGTCAATGCTATTCTTGCTCAGCTGCAGTTCAGTTCCAAATCGGACACACAGCTTCCGTACCCGCGCGGTGTGCTCTCCTGTTACGTAGTCTTTTTCATATAAGGACTTTTCCAGCATGGCAATGACCGAGCTATACCTGTTTTTGCTTTCGGCGAACTTGTTGGCGTACATCCGCTTGTCCGCCATATCCAACAGCTCCAAAGCGGACTGTCCGGGTTTATATTGCACCGCAATCCCCAGGGCGATGGAAACCGGGATCCCATCCGCAGCGATGGCTTCACAAGACGTCCGTATCTTGTCTGTGATTCTCATCGCCGCCGCCTCATCGCATTTAGGCAGTAAAATAATAAATTCGTCGCCGCCCAGCCGCACGACGATATCATCTTTGCGGCAAGCTTTTCTCAGTATTTGGGCTACGGAAATCAGCAGCTTGTCGCCTTCTCCATGTCCTAAAGCGTCATTGACCAGCTTTAAATTATTGACATCGCCCATAATCACACACAACGGCAGGTTTCTTTCGGTATTCATGCCCTTGATTTCCGCTTCCAGAAAGGCGCGGTTGTATAAGCCCGTCAATTTGTCACGAAAACTCAAATCCGCTATTTCATCCTGAATCTGTCTTTGTTCCGTGATATCCCGGATCGACGCCAGATAAGCGGGCGAATCCTTCCAGGTTATTTCCACCGCGCGCAATTCCCCTACGATTGTCGACCCGTCTTTCCGGTCAATGTTAAGCTCGGACGCTTTGCCGGGAGCAATGGGAAAGCCGAACTCCCTGCCGGTCAGCTCTTCCCGCTCATGAACCAAAATTTCGGCGGCGGCCGGATTGGCATAACAGATGACTCCCCGCCGGTTTACAACGACCATGGCATCCGCGTTATTGCTTATAATATGTTCCAGACTCTCTTTAAGGGCTTGGATTTCCAATGTTTTCTGCTTCAGGCTGACAAGCAGCCGTTGCCGCTCAATCGCATAGTTGACGGAGTGCATGAGCGAATTCGGATCTATGGTTCCTTTGACCAGATAGTCCTGCACGCCGTTTTGCAGCAGATCCTGAATGATGGTTTCGTCTTTCGTGCCTGTAATGACCACGATGGGCGTTTCAGGTATTTGGTCGCGAAGGCTGTAAAAGGTCTGTGAGCCGGAGCTGTCCGGCAGAGACATGTCCATGAGGACGATTTCAAAGCTCTCTTTTTCCAACAGTTCCAAAGCCGCAGAAAGCTCGTCTACATGCATAAAACCCGCCAGCGAACAATGCGCCTCTAAAAACATTTCCCTCAGTAACTCAACATCGTCCGGATTATCTTCGATTAACAGAATCTTTATATTTTTCATTTGCTTCCCTGCCTTAATCTTTTGGCGGCTTTTATTGATTCAAGGTACCGTTTTGCGTGCTTTCACAATTGGAATTTTTATGCGCTTATTTATAGAAACACCGCATAAAAAATCCATTCAGCGGAAAATACTAAATTAATGGTAGAATTATCTTGCTCCGCCGCAGTATAATTATATACTGCGGCAAATTGTTGCTTCATCGCATGTTTACTTGCTTTTCACGTCTTCATGACGGAATCGGCGACGGCGAATGGCTCGCTATCCGGGGTGTGCGATAATGTATAAATTATTCAATTTATTAATTGCCGCTATCTTTTGCTCCATCAGGGAATGAGCATAAACCTTGAGTGTGATAATGACACTGGAATGTCCGAGAATTTCACTCAGCGTCTTGATATCGACGCCTGCTTCCAGCGCGCGGGTCGCAAAGGTATGTCTGATGGCATGAAACTTACGGTCCTTGACTCCCGCGCTGACGAGAATTCTTTTAAACAGCCGCTGATAGGTACGCGGATCGATTGACGTATCCGACCCGGAGAGAATATAATTGCTTTCAGCTTTTGCGGCGTTTTTTAATTTGCAGGTGAGACTGAGCAGGAAGTCAGGAATCGGAATTTTTCTGGTCGAATTCTGGCTTTTGGGCGTGCCAGTGATCAAAATTGTCTTATTTCCATTTTCCGCAAAGTTTTTTGTGCGGGATACCGTTTTTACAATAGATACGGTTTTCGCCTCGAAATCAATATTTTCCCATTTTAAAGCGCAGAGTTCTCCTAACCGGATACCCGTATAGAAGCACAGAAAAACGCCGAGGGCCCTCTTATCGTTCATTTTCAACACCTCAGTCTCAATACGTCGCTGCTCCTGGACCGAAAAAACCTGAACCGCAGGATTATCAATATGTGGAAGTCCTATATTTTTTAAAATCGGTCTTAAATGGTCTGAATCCTTCAATATTTCCCCCAGAGCCACTTTGAAAACCGAAAGTATTTTCTTTTTATACGCCGGGGTAAGTACATCATTGGCATAAATACTTTTTGCAAATTGTTCGACATAAAACTCTGTAATACGGTCCGTTGCAGTATCTCTGAAAAACGGAATGACATATTTCCGTATGCACCAGTAGTAACTCTCATAGGTTGACGGCTTTACGCGGCCCAAAACGTCGCTTTCCAACCAGTGCCCAAACAGATCGGCTGCACCGGAAATTGCTCCATTTGTTTTGGGGGCATGGGCTAACGGGCTTTCCAGATAGTGTTTCTTTTTTTCCCTTACCTCTTTATAACTTTTTCCATAGACATACCGATACCCGCCACCCGGTTTGGCCATGCGCCCTTCCCAGCGCCCGTCCTTGCGTTTGTAAATGTTCTCTCCGCGTCTTGGCATAAGTTGGCTCCCTTCGATAACTGACGATAAAATTGACGGCGAATAGGTAAATTACAACCTTAAATTGAACTGCAGGCTGCCGTCATCCGCCCAATCTATAATATGAAGCCGCCGTCAAGGGTTGTCAAATTTGCCTTGACAGTGTCGAATGGCTTGTTTTATAATGAAAATAAGTAGAATTTTGTCAAACGATCTGCCGCAGTATATAATTATACTGCGGCATTGTAGCGTTTTGGAATCGTCCATCCGGCCCTCTTAAAGCAGCCAATTTCTTTTCCGTGCGTGTAAGCAAGCTGGCGTTCAAAGTATGCCGCGCTTCGTATTGCAAGCTAACTTTATTAAATTGCAACAAAAACGCAGACCAAATATTATCTGGTCTGCGTTTTTGCTTATGACAGCTGAATCAAGTAGTATTATCCCCGGGGTACCATGACAGACATAATAAATCTGTCATGGTGACGGTGCGCGGGGGTGACTGGTTCACCTTTTCGCAGGGTCACACCGGCCTACCATGACGCTTTTCATTAGGAAAACTCCCGTTTGCGGTATTGAAGCTCTGGTTGGGAGGATTTGCCAAGCCAAAAAGGAGGGTGGACGTATCCAGGAGAAAAAACAGAAGCAGAAAACGGCCGCTGAAAAGCCGACTGGCACAATAGGGTAGCCTCAAAAGCGGCGTGTCGCCCGATATTCTAGTACGCTAGGTGAAAAACTATCCCGTAAAGCCTTGAATAAACAAGGCGTTACGGGTTTTTCTTATTGTCGTGGGGCACTGCCATTTATTCTCCAAAAGGCATTTTCACATATTCTCCCTGGCTTTGCCAGGAATGCCCGCCACTCCATGGTGACCGCCTTTTTTAGCAAGCAGAAATCCCTGTATTTACGCGGGTTGAGGATAAAAAAATGACCTTGCATAAGCTTCGAAAAGCTTTAATGCAAGGTCGTTTTTTCTATGTCGGCAGGTTAAGCCTTTTTGCCTTTTGGCGAATAAATGGCAGTGCCCCACGACATAGTATACTCAACCTTATGACTCCCATTTTAACTAGCAATTCTTCAAATTGCAAGCATGAAAAACAGAATGCTACAGTTTTGCGGAAAGATTTGATAAATTTTACTCTGTGGGGTAAGCCTAATTGGGGATAATTCCACTATCAACTTGATATTTACTCATTCTAGTCTTTTTATTAAATTTAAATCTTGACCTTTTTCAAAAATCTTTAAAGCAAGTGCAACACTTATAGAAGTTCCAAAATCAGTCTCAGAAAACCATTTTTACACAGCCAAGCTACTACTTCCCGAGCCAAAACATTTATACTCTTTACAGTAACCCCTACAAAAGCATATCCTCGTTTTTTAACATCATCTACAAGCATTTCTAAACTTGTTTACCAATTCCCATCACTTGAAATACATCATCTATTACTAGAGTATCAGCTGTTCTAAGTGTCCAGCAAGTCTGGCTGCGGTCATATATTATCCATATGATCTTCAGAATTAAAATCATCCTCAGAATCTGTATCAGCAAAATCAACAGCTGTTTCCTGATGACGTAATGTAAGATAGGATTGTACATTTGATGTGATAGTTTGAACTTCTTGTATTAATGCAATTCCAGATGTTAAATTCTCACTGTAGAAATTTTTATAAGTAGTTTCTTTTTCAGTTTTTGATATGGCCTTTTGGGGAATCAAATACTTTACAATACTATTATCTAAATCAGAAATAAGGTCTGGGGAATAAAGAATTAAGTGATAATTTTGAAACCAATACTGTTCATCTTCCAATAATTTTAGAGCATCTATTTCACCCTGACTGAATAAAGTATCTTTTAGGTAATAAGATATAAGTATTTGATTTTCCGAATCTATTACCAATGATGACATTGAGGAGAGTAGGTCAGAAAAGCCATATGTCTTAATTGCGTAATAATAGTAAAGTTGCACATCATTTAATGGAGACTCTAAAGCAGCTTTATATCTTAATGATAAAAATTCTTTAATCATTTCGTTATCGAAGGAGTCCATCTGATTAAAAATGTGCGAAGTATACAAAAGTGATTCTGGCGCTAGACTTAACAGAAAGCACAATTGGTGATAATCATATGATTTTACAGTATACTCATTGAAATTTGTTTCTTGGAAATATTTTGTCTTAAAAAAGTTATTGATTAGTGATTTTTTGTTTTTTAAACCAGATAAAGACGAAACTCTGTAGATGATTTGATTTAAAAATGAAAGTGTATGTGAAGCAGTAGTATTATTTTGGTTTGCTATTTTGTAGTCTTTTAAAAGTTCTAGATTCCAGTGACGTATAATAGATTTCCAATATCGTGTTAAAAGGTTATAACTATTGTAAGCTTCGTAAGACCAAATTTCCTGTTTACTCTCGTTTCGCTTAAAATCGTATGATTGTAAGCATTCATCAAAGATGGTAGTAATCACATTAATGTCTTTTGAGTTACAGAAGATATAGAAATCATCTGAAAAATATTCAAAGTGAAATGAAATGTTCTTAGCACATAATTTATCGTTAAAATCCGCAGATATTTTTTTCAGCATACTTTCAGCAAAATATAAAGAAAGATAATTTCCCATGATTATGCCACCAGTACGTCCGTTATTTAAACCGGCCAGAACAAAATCTCCCAAGCCGTTTAAATCTAGGTAATGAGTATATATTTTCCCGTAGTACTCTTCTATGTCTAGCTTGAGAAGAGAATCATATAAACAGAGATTCATAAAATCATTATTTAATTGTCGATCATATTCTCCTGAAACAAAATCACCAGTATCAAGATTTGCAGATAACCTTTTGTGATCAGGATCAATTAAATGAAGATCCAAAAAATTTGGTAAAGAAGAATAATAATGATACGCACGCATAAAACTGATTGGATTAGGGAGTTTTATTGTACGGAACTTTTCTCCTTCTTTTTGTATTTTGAACGGAATGGGGAGTGTCCATGATAAATTACTTACGGGAAAGGTAGTAATATCAATTGGGTATTTTAGAGAATTGATATTAACAAAATGTCTTATGGGATTTTTAAAATTGTATATATTGTCAAAATTCATGTAAGTTCACCTCGACTATTAATATTCTGAAATAGCTTAATCATCTTATCTTTTGACTCCATTGTAACCGTCTTTTTCAGCAAGCAGAACATCACAGAAGTATTTTATATCCGCCCGCACATCGAATAGTTTCCCATAAAAAAATCAAGGAATCACCTTAATAAGCACACTTTTTTGATTTACCGCTTGATCAAATGCCGAAAATAATCGGAGCGGAGCATTATACCCTACTCTAATAGTTCGTTAGATTCAATAATTTTCTGTTGAGTAACATATCGTAATATTTCGCAATATATATCAAATAATTCATTAATTAAAATCACGGAATCAATATGATGATCGAAATAAACACCCTCATCTTTTCTTAACTGGAACACTTTGTCACCCAACTTAATCTCCATATCTTTTTTTAAGTGCCGCCCGTTGTTATGTACAGTATTTCTAAGTGCTCCTAAAAAAAGCAGGGTATTTTTATCTTGTTTTATATCACGTCTATATTGTTCTTTTATTTTCTTAAACAGATAATTCATTCTGTCGGGAAAAGAAATATAAATAGGATTCTCTTTTATGATCTCTTCTCTTTTTTGATCCAAAATTGTATCAATCCTATCTGACAACAAATCATTTTCGACATCAGTAAAAAGAATTTTTTTAATAAATTTTTTATACTTTTTAAAGTTGCTGTTCACAAGCTCGTTGTTTATTAAAATCTCATCTTTTTTAGTTATTGAAATTATAGCATCCTCAAAACAAGACCATATGCCAACATATGTGTCAAAAAAAGAGGGTGCTAATACGCTGTTAGAGTCATTTCGCACAAGCTCCTTCGTATATTCAATGCTAAAATTGTAGTCAACTCCAAACTCGCCAGTTGCTATGTTTTTGCATAAATACGGCAATGCAAAGTTACCCGTTATTTCGCTTAACTCATCTTTTATAAGAAGATATAAAAATTGATTTATTGCTGTACATGACGTTCCTAAAAAGCTATACTCAGGTTGCTCCAAAAAATCGGTATGCTCTAGTTAAATTATATTTTTCAAGGAATTCTACCATATCTTCACGATTATAATCTGTAAATGCTGGTAACTGCCTTAATGGACTATTTCGCCAAAGCACCTTATTTTTGGCATGACACAATTTCTCATAAAGTTCAATGCTACGTTCATGCTTCTTAGCAGCATATAAATTAAAATCTGCCAAACGGCGTTGATTCTGATGTTTTTGTTTCTCTGACAACTCTTGTAATTGACCTTTATATCCTTCTAATGAAATAGTAAATTGCTGTTCATATTCCTTTAAGCTCTTATCTAATTCTGACTTTTGCACTAGCAATTTTTTATTAAACTCATGCTGTTTATTAAATTTATAACTTGCCCACACCCCACCTATGATCGTTATAAAAATAGGTGCATATTTCACTATTTTATTCAAGATATCCAAAAATTCCATATAATCACCTCATTATTAAGTATATCACAAATAAAATAATTAACATTATATAAAACCACTTACTATTAGCGATAAAAAGAATCACCCTGATAATGAAACAAGCATCAATTATTTGTATTCGGCTTCCTTCATAACCGCCTGGCTGAGCGGGAAATTTGAGAACACATTAACAGTACAATCCTCTCTCAATAGCCTTGCTCTACCGACAGCTTGTTCTAACTCAGATTCGATCATCCAAAATTGTATGTTTCGCAACAATTCACTATCATTATCGAAGGTCATAAACCAAAATCCGAACTCGTTATGCCTTACTACCTGATACTTCAACTTGGCATTTTCATCAAAATTAAATCCCATCGTGTGGGCAAACAACTTATAAATCCACACGGGCTGATGAGGTGTTCCTATAGCATCTATATTTTTGCCTTTCAATGTATCAATTCCGGTTGTTTTTCCATAATGATAATTTCCCTTGCCATATTTTTTAAAAGTAATAGTGTCTACAAAATCAGTAAATTTTTTTATCTTATCAACAATACCGAGATTCTTGTCTATGTCTGATCGGCTCATTGTGTTTTTATAATATTGATTAAGTGTGCCTACATACTCAGCCTTTTTGCAGTTATAGAACTTCACTCTGTTCGCTCCGAAATAATAATTGCAGATTTTTTGATTTACAGTCGCCGATAACATGATGTATTTTATATTATTTTTTAATCTCAATGGTTTGAAAAAAACAATACTGTCCTCATGACAATTACTCTCAAATAAATTATTTTCATCAAATTTGTTTTTAAAATAAATTTTTTCAGCGTGACAAAGCGACGGTATATCAATGGGGGTTGATATACCGTCGTATGCGTTATCATATACAATATTTGACAGGGTGAACCATGATTTTGTTTTGGCAGCTTCGACTGCCGCTATTATTTTTTTTGCTAGTTTACTGTTGGAATCAATTTCATCCAGTACCTTTTCTAACTTTGAAATCGGTATTTCGACTTGATTCCGTATCATGCAATTCAAGATGATATCTTCGTCAATGATTATCGCATCATATTTTTTTAACTCCCAATAATCAATAGTAAGTAATCGGCTGTGAGTAGTAAAAACATGACAATCTGAGGTATAAAATTTAGTCAGATCTTTTAGATACTCTTTTAATATATCTGAACAGCGTTTGTCAACATCTCTCTTTGCTATTACCTCTTTGATATAATCGAATACTGCATGATGTTTTCCAATCTGATATAAACTCTCAATGTGATTCCAAATATTTGAGGGTAATTTATCTTTTACTTCAAGCAAAGAAGGAGTTTTTACCGCTTTAATACCTCTACCTATCGCTTTTGCATATAATTGATTTTTCAGGTCATTTGTCGGAAATGCAATCAAAATTCTCAGATTTGGTTTTTCCATATACTCTAAAATTGACGTACTCTTTCCCAGGGCTGTGGGGGCATTAAGGATATGAATTTTATTATCATCCGTTTCGAATGCCGTCTTAAGTTTCTGAGCGAAATCTTCCGCTGCTTCACCTCTATGATATAGTTGTTCTTTACAGTTAGCTAACTTTATTATTGTATGACGTTCCGGTTTTGTAGTAGATAGAATATCTCCTGCATGATTACATTGATTTTTATGAGGACAATAATTATCACATGAAGAAGATTTACAGCCCTTTTTCTTAAAATAGTTCAGATAATAATTCCAATCAGAATATTTCTTAATATTATCATCGAAATAAAAATGTGTCCTGAGAATATCCATAAATCTTGTTGAGCCTGATTCAATCTGAATCAAATTGGTTGCTAATCCAGACAATTCATCTTGATCCAGTCTTCGTTTACCATCTTCAAATTCCTTGAACAATTGACAGACTGAACTAATCTTATTTAGATCAGATGATCGATATGGTAAATGTATCTTTGTTTTTTTCTTGCATGAGGATGAGTTATTGATAGTATTATGATCATTACTATTGATGCAGTTATTAACAACGATCTTGTAATATAATTTATATTTTGGGGATTTATCACCAGATCCTATTATATATAAAGTATTTGGTGATAAAGTACCATTTCTATTATGATCAAATTCTTCCAGTTCTTCTACTACAGAAACATCAAGCATCTTCTGATTAGTTAATGCAAGTCCTGTACGATCAAAAAATTATATATTTTATCTTTGTAATGCTTTTTTCCATAACGATCATACAAATACAAACTCATATTACTGATTAATGAATCAATGTTGATCATTGGAATGGCTTCATCGAAGTATATTAGTTTTTTTCCTCCATAGTACATTTGTGAAATATCTTTAGAAGTTATATCTGCTTCAGGAAATATTGTTAACAGTGCATCCAACATGATCTCTGCTACTTTCGCATAATTAACAACAGTGTCACCGCCGGGATATAATTGACCCATAGAGCCGAAAAGAAATTGACCCACACCAAAATCATAAGCTACCATGGGGATTGACAAGATCACCAGGAGGTAGCAAATGTTAAGGAGTGGGCTAATACTTATGATACGGCAAAAAGCTTTGGCGGGTCAATCCCCGTATACAATTGGCAAAGAATTAGGTATATCGAAAAATACGGCAAAGAAATATGCTGCCGGTGATACAGGACAGCACCGGCTGAAAGGTCGGACAAGGCCTTCTAAACTCGATCCATTTAAGTCCATAATCGACGAAATGGTACAAAACGGCATATTCAACTGTGTAGTAATCTATGAACACCTACAAAACCTTGGTTATACAGGCGGCATTACCATCCTTAAGGACTATGTGAAGGACATGCGTCCAGCAAGGAATTCACCGGCGGTAAGGCGATATGAAACCCCTCCCGGTAAACAGGCTCAGATGGACTGGGGCATCACTCACTACCTGGATGAGCATGGCATCGTTCATAAAACGCCGGTATTCGTGATGATCATGGGTAGCTCAAGAAGTAAGTATGTGGAGTTCACGAAACGCTGCGATTTCTACAGCCTGCTTCGCTGCATGGTAAACGCCTTCGAATATTTCGGCGGTGTTCCCCAGGTTGTTCTCACTGACAGGATGAAGACAGTCATTGATGGCAGCGAGGCCGGCAAGCCGCTCTGGAATAAGCGCTTTGAGGATTTTGCCGCCGATATGGGCTTCCTACCAAAAGTTTGTCGGCCGAGAAGGCCTCAGACTAAAGGTAAGGTAGAACGGCTTGTGGACTATGTAAAAAACAACTTCCTTCCAGGCAGACAGTTTCTGGATGTTGACGACCTGAATCTTCAGGCACTGGAGTGGTGCCGTAAAGTGGATAGCAAACCACATGGTACTACGGGCGAAATACCACTTCATGCTTTACAGAAGGAGCCGCTCCTGCCTCTACCGGATAAAGCGGTTCGCGATAACTATCGCTGGGAACTGCGAAAAGTGACGCGCGATGGTTTTGTCAGCTTTGATGGAGCTAAATACGGCGTACCTTGGCAGTATAGCGGACGTGAAGTCAGAGTGCGAATTTCCGGTGACAAATTTGAGGCTTATGACGGCGAAGTGAGAATCGCCCATCATAAAGTGGTATATACATCGGGCAGAATCGTCTGGCTCAAAGGCCAGTATGAAGGATTGGCAGAAAGAAATGGGATGGCAGCCCCGTTTTCGTATGCGAAGCAGACGGACAACCCGACGGTTGAAATCAGGCCGCTCAGCTTGTATGACAGGGTTGCCGGGGTGATCTGATGATAGAACTGGAACACACCCGTGACCTTTTAAAAGAACTGGGACTTAGCACGGCATCTGAGCTGCTGGATGCACGGCTTGAGGCTGCGGCTCACAGTGAACTAACTTATTTATCATTCCTCGGAGGGCTTCTCGAAGTAGAGAACGCCGAGCGTAAACGGCGCAGCGAAGAAACAAGGATGAAATTATCTCGTCTTCCGCACCGTAAAACACTGGATGATTTCGATTTCAACTTTCAGCCAGGCATAGATAGCAGACAAATGAAAGAACTGGCAACACTAGCCTTTGCGGCACGGCGAGAAAATGTAGTGTTTCTCGGTCCGCCTGGTGTGGGTAAGACCCATCTTGCCGTTGGCCTGGCGGTTGAGGCGCTCAGAGCAGGCCTCACAGTATATTTCGTCAGCTTGGCTCAGCTCATTGCTGATTTGAAAAAAGCCATGCTGACCGGTAAACTGGACCGGCGATGGAGGGTCTACACAAGGCCAGCCATACTGATCATTGATGAGGTTGGGTATGCGCAGCTCGACCGCGAGGCAGCGGAGTTAATGTTCCAGCTAATCTGCTCACGCTACGAGAAGGGCAGCATAATACTTACTAGCAACAAGTTCTTTAGCGACTGGGGCGAATTAATGAGCGACACCGTAATTGCAACGGCCTTGCTGGACCGGTTACTGCATCATGCCCATGTCATCAACATTCGCGGAGACACTTATAGACTCAGGGATAGATTGAAGACCGGCGTAAAAACGGTGCCACCGGCTGACATCCATGCAGCGGACAAACCGACGATATCTTGATCGGCGGTTACGGGCTCCGGCGTTTTTACTTCCGGCGAGTGGGTCATTTTTCAACCGGCGATTCGGTCATTTTTAATCCGGCGTTGACAACAGCATTGTTTAAGAAACCAATTCTGAATCTCTCATGGTCTTTAGTAGAAGAAAATGTATGGTAAGCAAATGAGATCGGTAGATTATAGTTGTCAGCTTTCTCTTTAACTTGTTTCCATGAGATGATTCTATTGGCGTTATTATTGTTAAAATCTAATACCAGCAGTTGCATTTGTTCAAAATTCTCTTTTCTATTCTCACCATTTTTAAACGTTGCTGGGCAAAAGGTTTGACCATACTGGCCTATACTTTCAATATAACTTCTAATGTACTTTCGATCCAACTGTTTAACTTTTCTTCCAATCCTACTGTGTATCTCTTTTGCCTCCCATTTATCGGGCTTTGAGCTATACCGCATGTGGTCCAAACTGATTTTAATATCATTCATAGTCTGACCTCCTCCAAATTATTTTTTAATTTGGAGTTGAGGCAAAGAATTGATTAAATTAAAAACAGCCCTTCCGTTAAAATCGAGCAGGAGGCGGTGACTAACCGCCATCCTACTCGTTATATGTAGTATCGATGCCATTTACACAGTTCCGTATTCAGCGCCCCACAACCTTAGGTAGTTATCTTCGATGTTACTTTTGTAATGGCTAAAGGCATTTTAGATTGTCCTAAGCACCCGTCCCGTTATTGGCAAACATGAAGATGCACACAGCGTATCCTTGCAATGGATAACTAAAGCCGCCAATCCTAAATTTAGGATTGGCGGCTTATTTACTCTACATAATTTTTTAATCGGTAAATGTATTGTTTCATTTCTATTTCTTCTTGAATTATACAATGAGTATCCTCATGACCATTCTTTTCCCCAATGCATATTGTCATATACTGTTTACTACCTCTAATCCTATGATTTGAAACTAACAAATGCAACGAAACAAATTCCTCTACTTTTTTTACAATACGTCCCTCTTCCACGTCAAACTTCCCGCTTCTTTCCTTTATAGCCAAGTGAATTCGATTCCCTAACTCCGATGAATCAATCCTTTGCCCGAATAACTCAATAGCTTTTCTTGTGTATAATACGCTATATGGAATATTATATTTATTGGTATGCGTATAGCAGTAATCCTTAGCAACTATATACTCATCTATCATTTGATAGATCCTTTCATTTTTCAAAAGAATTCCCGTTATATCTCTAATATTTGAAGCAAGTTGACTCCTATTATCTTCAATCAACTTCTTTATTTCCTCGTTAACAAGTTCACACTCCCTAATTTGGGTAATTCCGAAAGCCGTAGGTTTATGTAACGGACAAACACTATAATTTACTTGATTATACACCGGTAAGCCTGTTACATTCCGCGGATAATGTCTTCCATGCATATTAGGTTTCCCTGTTTTTTCTTCCCGTATTGTGTTCCAAACAAATTTATTATTTGAATTGGATTATTACATGCTGGGCAAATTGCAAAATATGGTTTTTTATAACTCTTAGGATTTTGATAAAATGGGAATTGTTTATGTGTTTTTTGTATATAATTCTCTCTTGTTAGTTCATACTCTCTTCCATTACCAATCGAAAAAATATTCAACGTTAACACTTCCTAGTTTAATTGGAACTCTTTGGCTACAGGCTTCACTCGCTTTGTGTTTTACAAAATTATTATTTCGATAATATAAGAGGAAAACCCTTCCACTAATTTATCCGTCCGTTGGCTGTTTATCATAAACAAGTTAGCTGAATAAAAATAGATTTTTTAAAAAATCAACTCTAACTTATAGTCCGTAGTGAATCATAAATTTGTTTGCGTCAATAGCTTCGCGAATCCTATTTGCTAATTCATAAAGATGTCTATCCGTTTCTATACGAGGATCACTTATAACGATATCTAGGAAAATAGGCAAAGATTCAGGCGGTATTAATGTAACACCCCATCGGGCTAAAGCAAATTCAGGCCTATCCATACAATGAAAATACGTTTTCATTGTAGATAATCGCTCCCACCAGTCATTTATATAGACATCGTCATCAATATAAATACAATGATATCTTTGCGGCTCATATTCTGAATAATCTTTATGAAAGTCAACTTTATCAATAATCCCAAACTCTGCTTTAATCATAGAAACACCTCTAGTATAAATAATTGGCAGTTAGTTTGAAGTTTCAATATATCATTATAGCCAAACTATGATTCAACAAACTTCCTAAAATTACTCACCTACTAGCAGTTTATGGATAATGGCCACTTAAGTTTCGTGTATTGGCAACTCATTATCAACATATGAAAAATTCCTATTACCCTCATTTTAATACAGCATTTTCCCATTATCCAAATATTTAATCGCAACCGAAATTAATGATAGGCAGCGTTTATAAAAATAATCATAGTACCTATTATCCTCAATATCTGTTTTTGTAGTTTCATGGTGACGAATTCTAAAATTATTGCCAATCGCCGTAAGCTCATGGAATTCTTTTTCAAACAGCTCTACATAGGGATTTTTGTTGCTACCCATATCCCAAATGATTTTATTTATGGATTTTTTCTTATCTAAAGTTGGAGAGTAATATGTCTTTAGCCTTTCAAAAGCATCCCAAAGTTTTTCAACAGCAATTTTGAAATTACCTTCGTCGTAATATTTAGTGGCTTCTTGAAGTAACTCTTTAAGTCCGGCTTCTTAAATTGGTGCCAATGTACTGCTTTTTATTTGAACATCCAACGTACTTGTGATTTTACCGTTATCTAACTTTAAAGAAATACCATTTAACTTTAATATCGTATTAATTTGCGTTTCAAATTCGTGTGAATGGTTATATTTTTCAAAAATCTCTATCGAATCCAGAACGCAATAAGGTGAACTGTGATTTACAAAATCTTGTAGACTACCAGTTTCAAGATACTGTTTTTGATCATTGTAACACCTAGGAATGTAAAACTGGCGTATATCATTAAAAACTTTTTCGCCTGTTGATATGTCATACTGCCATCCTGTTTCATCTGTTTCTCGGTAGATGTCATTGTATCTTTCTAAAAATTGATAAATCTGATTTCTCGCACTACGAGTAATAGATAAGCCAATTTTCTTATCTTTTATTGCTTTTGCATTCCGTTGGGAGTAAGGAATAAACATCTTGTTTTCTTCTGGTTGAAATATTCTCCACCCATAGACATCACGATTAGATATTTTTACTGAAGGATAAAGTTCATACGCATCATTTTGCAATAATCTGTTTATCTCCGTAAGAAACTCTTTCCAATATCCTTTTTCAAATCTGACTGTTGGATGAAATATCTCACAGATGAATTTTAAGTACATTTCATCGCTTCCGTTTAGCAATTGGAAGCGTACATCTTCAAATACCCAACAAAAAGGGTAATCATCATTGTTTACCGTATGTTGCCAGATATCACCTTCTGCATCAGGCAACCTTGAATCCAAGCTTGCCATATTTTTCAGATCATATAATCTCTTGAGAAATTCGATCTCTTCTAGCCGCCCGAAATAATTATAGGTAACTCTTTTCGTATCCCAAAGATCGGGTATATCAATCCCGTTTTTAAACAAATCGAGAATATCGCGTTTTGTTATTTCACTAATTCGGTTCATGATTTCAAATATCCCTCCTTTCATGAGTATCCCAAAGGAAATTAACAAACGTTATACTGCTGCCAACGGCAAGCTTAGCATGTCGCTCTTCAAGTCCTTTGTATGTAGCACTTTTCCCATGACCACTACCATAGGGGTTGCGCAACGCTGCCAAGTTTGTAGCTATCGCGCGCAAATTACCCAAAATAGCTTTCATCTCAGTTGATGCTGGCACTGTATCTGGTATGTCTGGGCATTAGTTTCAGAAGCTTAACTGTCTCGCTAGTCAACTGCCCGACATCCCAGTTCTTGTCCCATTCTACTCCCTTTTCATCAAGAATGGTTTTGCAACAGCTTTCAATCAATTCCTTAGCTTTCCCGATTGCTTCTGTTGGATTTTCAGACTGCATTTTTAACATTAAATCAATCTGGGCAGAAAGATACTCACTTGAAAATTTCTCCTTCAATCTAATAGCAGCTGAAGCAAGAGGATTTTTGTTATATAAGATGCGTTCCATTATATCTTTACATCGGCTATATATTTTAGAATATTCATCATCGTTTTCAATTTCGTATTCGTAATGAGTTTCGTAATAATCTAATAAATCTTTCAACAACTTAATAGTATCATCCTCGGAAGCTTCGCCAATATAAGTCATTAATGATTTCCCTTTGGATTGTTTGTAAATCTCGCACAAAGGGACCCCAACACTTTCCAATGTAAACACATCAAATTCATTTGTGGAAAAATTTAAAACATAACCACCTCTATTGAATAGCTTCATAAAAATTCCTTTTTCAATCTGGGATAGTCTAGTCATGCTTCCTCCCTTTCTTTAAAAAGGCACAATCTTATTAAAATTCTTTTTTATGGCATTAAATTCAACAAATCTTGACTGATCTCCTGTGGATCTATGCCTTAGTTCTTGTTTTCGTGTTCATGAAAAAAATATTATGTTTAATAGCATTAATATATCAGGGTTATGTGCATCCACGATCTTTCTAAATGAATCTCACCAAATCCCTTTAGTTATTCTAGCTCAATATATTCTCCGCTCAAGGTATCTAAGGCTTGCAAGCAAAATAGTCTAACCACCTCAGCGAGTTGTTCAGCTAGCTCCTTATTCTCCAAGATATCATTAATCATCCTCTTAGCATGATAAATATCCTGGATTATCAGTACTTCAATAACATCATCGCGTTCAATATGTATCTTGATTATTAATTGCTTTTTAATTGTTTTAATCCTTCCCTAATTTGGATTGAAAATCAGAAATGCCCTATTGCGTTGATGCAACAATAGGGCATTAACTTTATTTTCTTATCAATCTTAGATGTGGTATAAGCTTCTTATATTGATAATTACTATTCATTATAATACTCCTCGTTCCTTTAAACTCTCGAATTTTCCCTTACCAATAATAACATGGTCAAGAATAGTAATATCCAGCAACTTACCTGCCTCAACCAATCTTCTAGTAATATCAATATCTTCCTGGCTTGGCCGGGCATCACCGCTGGGATGATTGTGAACCAAGATGATAGAAGCAGCCAATAACCGTACTGCTTTGCGAAAGAGTTCTCGGCCTCCTACGATGGTAGAGTTAATTGTGCCTTGGGCGACTACTTCTTCGGCAATAATGCCATTTTTCGTGTTCAGGTAAATTACCCGAAACTGTTCAACTGCAAGAAACTGCATATCCTCCATACGCTTAAAAGCATCGCCGGGAGTCTTGATCACTGGCGGTAACTCATTATTAACCCGGTATATCCGCTTAGCGATTTCTGCCAAGCATTGAATTTTTCTGGCTTTAGCCGTTCCAATTCCTTTGATTGCTTCCAGCTCTTGTTTTGACGCTTGCCAAAGTAGCTGCTGAACACTGCCGTATTGCGCCATCAATTCTTGTACAACAGATTTTTCTAAGATGGCTGCGAGCAGTTCTTCATCAGCCATGCCGGAAAGGTTGGTTTGGTTCAGCATCAGCATTCACCAGCCATACGCAAACCATAGATATCATCAACATAATACCGTCCTACAAACGGATTGAAAATTGCGGTGCATTTCACGCCATTATAATCAGCAAGATAAAGATTGTCTCCGATACTTTTGATAATAGTAGCTTCACCTAATACATGGCGGTCATGCTCTTTGTCTTTTAAGCTGTGTATGTATGCCATTACTCGCATAGCATAAACCCCCTTCCCTGTCTAATAGTTATGCAGCCGGAAGTTATCACTCCCGGCCGCAGGATTTCACTTTTTAATTGGAAATGGGAACATATTTTTTAATATAAGCAAACAAATCCCAAATGCTAAACTTGGCAAGTTCAGCGGCACAGCGAACGATTTGACATTGAAACTCCGGGGTCATTATCGTAACAACGCCGTTCGCTTTGTTTATTTCCCCTTCGGCTATGATCTGCCGGATACTTGCCTCGACATTATCATCAGTCAGATGCCGAACCCCAACATCGACTAACTGAGTAAGCCCCATCCGAAATAATACCGAGCCGTATTGGTTTTCCAGTCCGGCAATTTCATTCATCTTTTGCGTGATCGTGTGCATTCAAGCAACCCTCCATAAATAAAACAGCCTGGTATCCCTGTCATAAGACAAACTACCAGGCTGCTGCTGCAATTTAACCGGCTTCCTGCTCCCGCTCCTTTTCTTCAATATTTGTTCTGACAACCATATTTGGATTTTGTCAGCCATGAATGTATTAGATATGATTGGGCAGTAAATTTGCGCATCATATTTTCTTTACTTTCCTATAAAACGTAGACGGTTTCATGTTTAGCTTGCGCATAGCTTCAACCGCTGTCATGCTGCCCGATTTCCATTTAGACACGATCTTACTAAATTCCGGATGTACAATAGGCTTACGCCCCTTGTATTTTCCCTGTTCTTTGGCAATGGCGATGCCCTCGTGCTGACGCTGTAAGATATACTCGCGTTCCAATTCCGCTACAGCGCCAAATATAGTCAACATAAACTTTCCGGTCGGTGTTGTCGTATCAATAGCCTCTTTCTTGGATATAAACTCGACATGCTTGGCCGTCAGTTGTTCAATGAGTTCCAGTAAATCACGCGTGTTACGGGCGAAACGACTTATCGACTCAACGATGACAGTATCACCATGCCGGACATAGGTGAGCAGCCGTTTAAGCTCCGGTCTGTCGGTGTTTTTGCCGCTGGCCTTGTCGATAAAAAGCTCATCCACACCCAGCTCTTTTAATAAAACCTCCTGGCGAATAGTGTTTTGCTCTGTTGTGCTTACTCGTATATAGCCGATCTTCATTCAGATTCCCCCATAAAAATATGCCATTAGACTGTAGCCTAACGGCACATTGGAAAAGTGTCCCAATAGAGTTGTTTTTGGATTTTTGGCATGTACCATTTTTTATGGCAACCCTATTGGGATTTTAATCGAATCAGTCTCACTACTTACTACAATCATCAAATTGCCCCAACGATTTAATAACCTTAATTAGCCTAAATCTTCATAGGCATCGAAAACAAATTCCACCGGAACAACCTCAACCTCGATAGCGTCCTGTTCCTTAAACCTGACTGGCATACCATTTTCCGAACGAGCTTCACAATCATTCATCGCAACCGCCACATCAAGATCGTAAAGGTACTCATAAACATGTCCTGTGCTGTCTACTAAATATTGTTCATCACATTCTTCCATATCGCCGTTTGCCTGGATAACGTAAGCCGTATCCGGCAGCAGCATAAGTGTTTTGATTTCGCTTTCATTTACGCCACGGTAATATCGCTCAAAATCAAGCATATCCTCGTAATAGCTCCCGCCCCACAAACTGCGGCGGAAAGAGACAGCTTCAATGTACTCGAACTTTTCTGATGGCGTGGAAAGCATGTTGCCGACCCGTTCTATGTTTTTCTCCATAACTGGTAAATTCACATATTCATGCCTTGAATGTTCGCAATAGTATCCGGCGCTGATGTTAACCGCCGCTACTTGCAAGGCAGGCGCTATGACCGAGATATCACTGAAGCTCCCAAATTCCTCCTTGAACCCAAAGCCTGTCACAAATTTCGTAAACGCCGGATTATCGCAGTCGTAGAACACCGCATCGTCGGAACCGCGCCTGTCAAGCTCTACGATATAATTGACCGCCGGTTTTATATCACTTCCGACGAACTTATGCGCCCCGATACCGCCTATCTCCTCATCCTCGCAGAATAAGACGTGGCAGCGGTATTTCTTGATGATTTGCAGAATCATATATACGCCGGCACGGTCATCGCCGCCGATCCCTTCCGGTGACATCACAATACCGCTAACCGCAGAGTAGCAGACCGTTTTCACAGGTTCTTTGTGAACTGTGTCCAAATGGGCAACCAACAGGACCGGTAAACTGCCCTTGGCATAGATAAAGCCCTTCTTCGTCCGGGTTCTGTACCCCATGCGGGTCAGTTCGGACATAAGCATCTTTTTTAACGCATGCTGCGGTTTTCTTATAATCTCTTCAAAGGTCAACATTTCTGTATCCTCCCTCATGAAGCTGCCGACCAGTCGGCGGCTTCTTCCATTTCAGAGCGGATATCCCCGGCACAATTTTCACAGTAGTATTGGCCGTCAACTTCCTCCGCGTCATCGGTACGCATATATTCACCGCAACTGTCGCAGACAGAATAATTTGTCTCCAGACAATCGTCGCAGCAGAAGCCGTCGTCAAGTTGCTGACCTTTATCTTCATCAAAGTAGTCCCCGCAGTTCTCACACTGATAGTAATTATCCAGACAATCCTGACACACATAATACGAATAGTCCTGACGGCCGTGAACTTCGGTCATTTCGCCGGTTGTATATTCGTGGCAATGCTCGCAGTAGGAGCAGCACTCCTCGCAATACCAATGTCCATTAACATAACGGGCATCATCTTCATGAACGCGGTGATCGCAGTCGTAACAGATAATGTAACCGTCATCGGAGCAGCGGTCGCAGTAGAGACTGTTGCTATCGTAAATGGCCTCAGAGCAGTCGATGCAGTAGGCGGTATGCCCGATGCGCAGGGAATCATCCTCGCCTACGTTTGCGTTCTTTAACAAAGAGATGTTCGCCTTATAGCACTCGTATTCATAATCCCGATAATGCAAAGCATTCTCATGCGTACCGACTCGGCGGCTGACCTCTTCCTGCTCCCGTTTCATCGTCCACAGATTCGGGACCATCAGGCAGTCCGCAATAATCTGTTGGACGATATTGCGGTACATCTCACGGGTATCCTCATCATCTGTCTGAGGATACAATCGGGATTGCATCAGAATTCCGCTGTGAAAACAAAATATCTGACGTGTACGTTTGGGAACCGTATGAAACGCCTCGGTCACGTCATCATCTACCGTGTAAAAAACCATGCTGCATTCGTCGTTCATATAAGACAACGTTCCGCCGTGATATTCGCCGCCGTCCAGACAATGGCAGGAACTCCAGCTATTCTTGCGGTTGGACATTTCCAGGTAATCACAAGGATGAATAGACAAAAGCGCAGTACGCTTACTCAACAGGGGATTTAATGCATCTGCTAATTTTGCGAACCGCGCGTTATATTCCGGGTGTTTGTCTACACCATACTTTTTGCATATCGCATTGATAATGCGGCTGGTTTTCTGTCCGACCGAACAAGTAATCCCGCAATGCTTTTTCACAATCGCTGCCGTTTCTGCGCCGGGGAGGGTTTTGGCATAGGTAAAAGCAATGGCGTCAAGCGATAAGACGAACTTAGTCCGATCATCTTCCGGCACCTCCAGTTCGGTAATTAACTTGCTGAGTTCGTATTTATACAAGTTAACGATAGACTTGTCGATTTCCCGGCTGTGTGTAACCTCAAGTACAACGGCCAGAGCTTCCTCGTTCCAGTTCGGGTGACGGCGCAAAAGGTCTGCAAGCCACCCCTTGTTGTTTTGCCAAGCTTGCAGGTTAGCATTCATGCTGCTGATACTGTAACTCTTGTCATATTTTTCGAGTACGCCATACACTTGTTGTCTGGTCTTTTCATACATAAGGCTCATCCTCTCTCCGTTTTTTTGTTAAAGTGTTTTTTCCAATAAAATAACGCCTCCCGATTAGGCAAGGCGTTGGAGAAAATCAATATTCAGAAGGAAGCAGGATAACTCCGTCAATCAGGTATAGCTTTACTTCTTCGGGCGGGAAGTCGGTGCAGGGTATCTGTTGCGTAACAATAAGCGTTGTATCGTTGTACCCCCGAATAACCGCACTGTTGTTTTCGGTATTGACATTCAATGTCCATACCTGGAAATTCTTATCCAGCTTGGTGTTGTTCTGATAGCTTCCGATAACGTCAAGGAGCCAATAACAATCCGCCGCTTCGGTCAGCACAAGAACACCGTCCGTAATAACCGGAAAGCCGGGTATTGGCGAAACCTTATAGTAATTTTCCGTACATACTGAATTGTTGAGCACGTCAAGTATTTCTTCTTTTGGTTTCATTGGATTCATTGCCTCCTTAGTTTTGGACATAAAAGAACAGGGCCTCCCGTGATGGGAAGCCCTGCTTCATGCCATTCTGCCTAAATGACACAGAGTAAAAAGTTACGCAGTTTCTGTCTTCAACTTGTTGATACAAACAATAAAGTCAACGATAGCTTTTGCCGCAGTGACGATTGCCGACAATGCCGACAGTATAATCCTCGCTATTTTGATTTTTCCCATGGTAATATCCCTCCTCCGTTTTATCGCTTTTATATGCTTGAATAGCATAGGGAAGCTGGTGATTTGGCTTGCGCCTACTCCTCTTTATAATATATAAAGGAACGAAAAGGAGATTGGATTACTGCGTTTTACAGCAACAGCAATGGTCAGACAGTTACAACGAAACAATCAAAAAAAAGATGGAACGCAATGAACGTCCCGCCCTAATCGAATTGTTTATGAGCCTACCTTTGTAAACACAATGTTGCCATTATTACCGAAAATGATAAGCTTAGAGTTTTCCATGGTATAATCAAATACACGTTCTTGGCTATACGTTCTCGTTAAATATCCATTTTCTGTTGACCAGGTAAATTTCCCCAAACGATTAATTTGGTCATTTCCTGTCTTGTCTTCAAAGAACTGAATACCACCGCCACCGCTATCAATAGGCATCCACGTTCCGTATAGTCCATCTGTCCCCTCTGTACGTTTGAAATTTCCATAGTGCTCCATAGTTAAAATATCACCATATCCTTGCTTTCCTAATGAATATTTACTCTTTACGGTGCGCTTTGCTGCAATTATTAAACGACCATTTTCTGTTCTCCAAGTTATATTTTTATCCCCAAGCCCAAATTCATAAGACCATAAATTTAGGTTGGTTATTCCGATTCCATTACCGGAAAAATCCAGTCTGGCACCATCGTCTGCTACCCACCTACCAGCTAGGCGTGAGTCAGATGAAGTCTTATTTGCCCCCTCATAATCTTTCCGATACTGACCATACCATGTATTTAGTGAGTATGGTTTAATCCCTACATCATTGAAGAGTAAATCTCCTGTATAAGGATCTACAAGAATATCAACTGCGCGCTGCAATCCTGTTAAGGTAAATAAGTAGTATTTTTTACCATCGTTTTCATAGAAGCTACCGTCTGGTTTTCCTTTACTGATAGAAAGCTTAGGATTATTAGGAAATTGATGTTCCATGCACCAATCTCCAACACGCATCTCTGCACTGTCATATGTATATTTTGTTTCCGGTTCTTTATTTACGGTCTCTTTAGCCGCTTTATTTCCATCAGGACTACTAGCTTTTTCACTATTGGGGCTTCCCGTCATTCCCAGGACTATTAAAAGAACTATAAATAAACCACCATAAATCACCAGTACCCTCGGTCTTGTTTTCTTTTCTCCCCACCGAATTACCAGACCTGGTTTGACAAGACCAACAACCATAGCAATTAAAGAAACCAATAGCAATATTACTAATAACGTATTCATATTCTTCTTGCCCCTTCTATTTAATATAATCCGATGGATTGCTTCCAAATTTTACGGAATCATCTATTGAAGAATCCAATCCGGTAAATGAAATTCCACCTTGGTAAGCCGTAGAAAAGCCAGACATAACGATGTATACTGTACTTGTTCCTTGGGCATTGGCGCACCAATTTTAGCGATACACTTAAGCGGTTCACAAAGAAACGATACAAAGGGACATTCCTTATTTGTCAATGTGTTAGTGACAATTAGTGAACGTCCCCTTCTCATTCATGTGTGTTAACCTTAAATTAGACCGCGTTCTTTTAGCACCTGGCATACTGCTGCAAAAGACCCTTTTACGACTATATTTGCCGATGGAGATGCTGCCTTTTCCTTAAGCTCATTGTACTTGCGCTTAAGTTCTTGATTACTCATGTTCTCATATTCTCTCTTGAGCCCGGCTGAGCCAGAAAGTGCTGAACTGAAAAGCCCCATATAAACAACCGACCTTCCTTCCATTTATGATAAAAATCCTGTATTTTTTATTACACACCTAATCATTCTAGTTGTTAACAGAAAACTGAAAACAAAGCAACCATTCTTCTGTTCATAGTCTTTTGCTGCTGCTTTTAAACTCAAAGCTCTTCTCTACAACTACACCCAAATCATAAATTCACATGAAATAATGCTAAAAGACAGTGCTGCCAGCACTGTCTTTACTTTGCACCCGTTATTAGCGGAACTGTCTAGATGCTGCGATATAGAGCAGAACTCACAGTAATAACCATAACAGAAGATAAAGAACCAACGCCAAAGGCTTTTAATCCTATAATCTCCCAAGGCAATAGAACATGCCTTGGATTTTTTAAAATTTATAAGTTACACCAAACCCAAAGCCTTTGGAGCTTGCATCAAACTTTTCGCCGTCAGCTTCTAATTCTTTCACTTTGATTCCACGATAGTCTACGTTGAAATCAATGTTAGGGCTAATCTCTTGCGATAGGCCAACTTTCCAATTTGTAAAGTTAGAAGCAACTCCAACAGCAGCATATGCTGTTGTTTTATCAGCTATCTTTGTGCTACCAACAAAACCAAATTGCATTGCCTTTTTAGTTTTGCTAGTATAGGTTTCATTCTCAGTAGGGCTTCCATCAGTATAAGTTATAGTTGCATTTTCCTGTGCTTTAACTGAAACTAAGCCTGTATAAACGGATAGGTTTTTATTTAATTTATAAAGTACATTAAGTTCTTGGTTTTTTAGTTTTAGGTTGGAGATACCAGTTTCATCAGTAGCACTCCAGGAAACTGCGTCTTTCGATTTCGCATTAAGCCCATTATATTGAATAGCAAAATTATTACCTAGACCTGTTGTAATTCCCCAATCAAGATTACGTTTTTTACCAAACGATGTTTCCCAGGAGCTTCCATCATCGTCTGTTCCACTAGTTTTAGTATCAGAAGATCTCCACGTTAAATCAATAGCGGTTTTTCCGGCTGAATAATCGGTTAACGGTGCCGCTAATGCGATATTGGCTGTCAACATAATTACCGTAACCATTGCAAGTATAATTGTTTTTCTCATTATTCTTTCGCCCCTTTTCAAATTTGAATACGTACTATTTTGTCCACTTTTAGTGATGTTTTGCTTCTCCTTCCTTTTTTATACTATGTTTGTTATGTAACCGCTTACGCGAATAACAACGCCAACTTATATGGTATCGCTTTCAAGGTCCCTCTTTGGACGAATACTCATGCCCTTATTTGTTACCTCATTTATGGCAAAACATGGTTCAATCCACTCTAAAGTTAATATTCGGTCATAAGCAGAAAAGAAGATTTTATTCCTCAGACTCGTTTTCTTTTCTGCGTTTGCCCAGTACGCCTTCTATAAACTTTATGGTATATCCGCCGGCTCTGGCTATCTTAGCGCGTTCACGTCTATCTGTTGTTTGATTTACTAACTCTGCTATAAAATCAGGGCGATATAACCTCATAGGGCAATCAATTTTATCACCACGGAAATATTTGAACAATTTAAGCATAGCATCACGACCGATAAGCTCGTAAAGTTCTAAGTAGCTGTCATTTAAAGCTTCGGATTCATTGCCATCAACACTGAATGCCTTATAGACAGTTTCTTCATTTTTATTATCTAAATCAATGCTAATCATAATATCCCCTCCCTACGCATTAAAAGTATAGCAGTGCTTATTTCCTTAAATCCATTCGCATAAAGGTACTTTTTAGGAACCGCTACATTCTCCGCTCGAAGTTTCTTTTTTTTTCCCGTATAAATGACCTTTTTAATTTTTTAGAAGCGGATATTTGTTTTTGAAACAAGTAGAAACCCCTTAAGTCCAATCCCAAATAAGCATTTTTTAAGCTCCATAAAACGTTTCCTTTTTAGGACCGGAATAGGGAGCTGTTTATTCTTCTGAAAACGGAACCTTTGTTACTGACAATAAGGAAAAACCCTTTCCCGATTAAATGGGAAAGGGTTTTGAGTTGGTGTCTTTATTTGTTTTTATAAGTTCCCTACTATACGGAGCATGATAATTTGGGCACGCTGCTTTTCCGTAACATGCGAACATCCTGCCGCACACCGGACAATCGTCATACTCGCCGTTGGCATAATCTTCTGCAAGCAGCGTCTCCGGGTGTTGCCTGTCTACAGTAAATCTTATCATCCGTATAGCCTTTTATTTCAAAACTACCTTAGTGCTGCATCCTCATTGATAAACTCCATTGTATCGCCGTTGTCGTTGAGCAGATATTCCAAGAGCGGATTGGTAGTGTTGCGGTTGATATGTCGTCCTATAATGACCATTTTCTAAACCTCCTGAAATAAAATAAATCCTCGCTGCCGTTACAGCAGGGGATTTATTTTGTATTGTAATTGTATATCAAGCTTAGAATATATGGTTGAAAATGCCTAAGATACGACTTTATTTATTGCAAACTATTTTTCATTCTCAATGATAAATTTTAATGTGTGCTATTTCTGGCTTGCTGATAATACTTTACGAGAAAGGGAATCCGTATGAATATTCCTTGACGACCATCTTCACCCTCTCAGAGACAAAAACGGAACTCTTCTCGGTTATTCGTTAATAACCGGCGAGCCTGTCATAACTAATTTCAGTTTCATTGACAGAGAAATTATTATTTCTAAAGATAACCAGTTGTTGCTTGGCGGCAAAAAAAGCGAAAAACGATTACATCTATAAATGAACTGCAAAAAGAACTGGCAAAACTCGCTGTTGCTGTGCATAAATTGATTGTTGACAATAAAGTTTATATTTGGACACGGCAAAAGCACTTACTTTAATGGGAATAAAATTATTTCCAAAGAAGAAACATCAAGAGCAGCAATGAACATTTTACGTTTCAAGCTGGTTTTGCGTCCAATGTCGGCAGAGCGGAGTAAGGGTAATGCCGTTTTTCTGGTCTATCCCAAAATTCCAGCCTCTTGCCCCCGTTTACAGATGGTTAGTCATAAACTATCAAGATTTTAGGACGCCGCCTGCTCCTGTAGTGCAGTAACGATTATAAACATAGCGGGATTTTAATAGCACTCTTATGTTTGATCAGTATATAGTACATATTTGTCTATTTGTTCGACAACTGCTTGCTCAACATTAAACTGCTTTGCAATAGCTGCACTCGTTTTTTTACCATCTATCAAACTCCTAATAATTTTCAACACTTTACCGATGGTAATATTCGTTTTGAATTTTGGATTTCCAAGTAAATCATCTATAGCCATCGAAGTCAGGACAAATTGCCGTGACTGTTTTTGTACAGTAACACTCTGTTGTTCATGCTGAGCTACCTGAGGTAATACTGCTGGCTTCGTACCGTATTTGACCTGCGTCTGTGAAGCCATATCATCGAAAATAGTAGGCTGTTGGTACATCTGTATCTGACCGTCAAGGTGGCGAGACTGTGATTGTATCTCATTAGCCTGAAACGCCTTTGTGTATAAGGTTTGTCCAAGCATAGTTTGCCACTTTTCGATTATCACGATGCCGTGCTTACCATTTGGAACGCTTTTTGAATCAATAAACCTCATCTTACCAATAGGTGTAGTTATCCATTGATTGTTTTGTGCTTTCGCTTCTGCAACCTCCTCCTTGGTAGCTTCTTTTTTGTTATCTGCTAAAAGCAACTCTGTCATTTGGATAAGGCAATCATAATCCTGAACTACTTTCCATTCTGATGGAATCCAATTCGTGCCACTAAGCATCCCCAATAATCCACCAGTTATAGAGGCAATTGTGTCTGTATCTGCACCAAACGAAAACGCCGGAATTTTAATCCCGAGAGATGGATTATTGGCATATCTTGACGCCAAATAGATGGCAGCTAAAGCAGCAACATCTCCAGCGCCGTTTGCCTTTCCAAAACACTCTAAATCAGTCAGTACTTTTGTATCGTCAAGGATTAATCCCTTCTTTAGCGAAACCCTTATAAACTCAAGTTGCCTTACCATACGGGCACGGGTGTTTTCCCATTCCGCAAAAAAATCATATTCACAATGTTGTTGGGTAATGCTAAGCCAATTTCCAAAAATATCAGGATTAAGGTTCGCGCCCCAGTCATTTTGACCATCAATTACGGCAGTAACGAGTTCTCCATATTCCAGAACCGTCTCTTTCCTCAAAAGATAATCCAGTGCATATGCATAGCAAGTTGCACCTAAAAATGCGCGTGGATGGCCATGAGTTATAAGTGTATCCTTAATGACATCCATCATTAGCTTAGTGGTATTGGGCGTTTTCGCTGACGCAATGACATGTGGTAGAATACGCATTGTCGCACCGTTACCGCCTGCATTAAAGTAGCCGCGAGTATGGTTAGTTTGCCACAGAAAAAATCCCTCTTTATAGGACTTGGCAGCTTTCAATAAAGCACTACCGCCGCCGCGCTCATAATTCAACCAGAATGGAAGTTCCTTTTCAGCGAGAAACTTCTCCCAGTCGCCTGCAATGATGCTTCGTGCCACAGACAGCGTCAACTGAGTATCATCGCTATACTCACCGGGTAGAATCTTCTCATCATGCCAACGTGGACTATTAGAACTACGCGTCCACTCAACAAAGTAGTCGACGACCTTTGGATTTTTCGCCCTGTTTTTAGAGCGCGGCTCATTAGGCCATCCCAGAGCGTCACCAATTGCGGTGGTCAGCATTGCTCCTTTACATTTTTCTATTTTAGTTGGTATTACCGTAGACATAGTTTACTCCTCCTCTGACCAGTCGCACTGAATCTCGTCTGGTCGACAACCATTCCTAATCATACTGCTCCAATTCGGAGTTAACACATCTGGAGCGATGTAAAGGGAGATATGCCCCACATCATACATTTTCAGTATTGCATAGACTCGCTTTGCAACTTCCTCATTTCCAACAGCGATGCCGGTGATATATTCTCGCGGTATACTATTTTCTATCAATATTTCCGCTTGCCCATTTGTCGGACAGGAAGATAGCATCTTCAGTGGCCTTGAATAAGCAAAAGTGGAAACAGAAGTAGCGAAAATAGAGTCGATGTTATCCATGTTTTCATTTATATAAGCTCCACATGATTTGCTCGCATTGCAAGGACAGAATTTTGCGTTTTTATATTTTAGTATGCTCAAGTCGACATATAGAACAACCCAATCTTTAAAAATTTTATCCGGATTATTCTGCATAGCCGTTTTTAAGAACCACGAGTTTGGGTATTGCACGGAGCAGCACACAAAATCTAATTCGCCGTCATAACGAACAGTGTCGTTCACGGTTTTTGTATCTTGGCGTATTGAACTGCTCGCCAAAACACCATTCGCAGAAGTGATGATATGCGTTAGACTCTGAAGTTTCGTAAAGTGGCATAAACGAGTGACTCTGCGTGCCGTCAAAATATCATATGCACTCATATCACTTCCTCCTCATCATGGAAATCGTAGCTGTCAGAATCCTCTGGAAACAACGGTGACAATGCGCCACTGTAAGTCATATAAAGT
Source organism: Sporomusa termitida (assembly GCF_007641255.1). Taxonomy (NCBI): domain Bacteria; kingdom Bacillati; phylum Bacillota; class Negativicutes; order Selenomonadales; family Sporomusaceae; genus Sporomusa; species Sporomusa termitida. The sequence goes on along the minus strand of NZ_CP036259.1, from coordinate 970,565 downwards.
CCATATTTAGATCGGGTTGCAGCAACGTAAAGAAGTTTTATCTCATCTGCATACGCATCTTCATTGGAAACCGCGCCTGAAACGATATCAGGGTCAGGGAATTTTTCCTCAGTCAGATATGGAATAAACACATTGTCGAATTCCAACCCCTTTGCAGAATGATAGGTTGTAATATATAACTTCTTCAAATGAGCAAAACCAGGAGTGTCCTTGTTAATCTCAATTGCAGCACAGCCCTTGTTTTTTAGAGCAAGTAATAAGGTATCAATATCAGTTCTATTTCTACAGATAATTACAGTAGATGCTGTCTTTCCTGTAGCAATTGCCCGTTCAACGACCCAAGCCACCTCACGTTTCTTGTCAGAGAACTTCACAAGTATAGGCTTTGGCCCTTCAGCAATCTGAGCAGTTGCCTCGACCATATCTCCATCTTGCCGCCAGTATTCATTTTGAGTTACGGCTTTCGCAAATGTCGTGATAGTCGCAGGATTGCGATAATTCACATTAAATCTCCATATCTTGTTTGCATTCACACCTGAATCACGCCAAGACAAACGACTGCCATAAATTTGCTGTGCCACATCCCCAAAGAAAGTAAAAGAGCCACCATCAGCTACTGCCTCTACCAATGATTTAATCATCATAGGCGAGAAGTCCTGCCCCTCGTCTACAATGATATGAGTGTATCTACGTTCGCCAACATCATCCTGCAACTCGTTGAAGACGTAGAACGCCATGTCATCCCAATCATACTTCCGACCAGCGGCTTCGCGAAGTTCTATGTACTTTTCGTATACCGCAAAAATCCATTTTCGATTTTCGCGCTTAATATTGGAGGAGGCACGACCGATACGCTCAGCTTCACTATATTCAACGAGGTTAGCAAATCCAAATTTTTCTATAAAGGTAATCTCTTCGATAAAAAACTCCTTGGGGCGATTAAAAGTTGACTCTTTCGGGTAGTTTATTTTCAAAAGTTCCACGGCTTGTTTTATATAGTACGCTTTTTCTTCGGGACCCAGAATTCCATTCCATGATGGCATTTTCCCGCGACTATATAAATAGCCACGGGCGAATTTGTGATAATTTTCTACTACAAGCTTTGTCGACCGAGAACTACTTACCCCACGCATATATTCAACTAAAGCACCATTAAATGTGACGAGCAGGACTTTCCCACCATTTGGAATATTGGCAAGATGATGAGCGCGCAGCAAAGCAATGGTCGTTTTGCCGCTACCAGCAGTCCCTAAAACAACGATATGTCCTTTTGCAGGAAGAGCCATAACCTCTTCCTGCTTTCCTCTAGGAGTGATAACCATTATTCAATCCTCCAATACATTTTATGTCCGAACAATCAATTAGAAATCATCTCTATAACCAGCTACCTTGGTACGCAATATAAGGATCTTGCATCCATTATTCATCATTTCAAAGCCGTCCTTCTTACGATATGCCAAATCCTCACGCTTACAAAAATACCAATCAATTATTACTCTAGATTCAAAGAGATTTTTCCTGGTTCTACACACCCAAGCTATAGCCTCTTTTGCGATTTTAAAGAAAATTCTCTCATAAAAAACCTGTTTACAAATTTATTCCATTTAAAGTTTTGGTCTTGTCTTCTTACGATAGTTTAGCTTATTTTACCATAGAATTAGAGCCTCCACAAACAACGCCAAAAGAGAGAATAAAATACTTCAAAAACTTATAATCTTCTCAATTCGTTCACCGCTCACCACTATTGACTAATTCACAGCAGGTGTAGTATCTGCTCAGCAAACTCACCATCTGCGTAATCAGGAATATACGGCAGACAGACTTCAAAATCTCTACGACGCATATTCGTTAAATCCCGTACTTTGCGCCACGTCAAAGTGACACCACTATCTTCTACCTGACGTGCAGCCCAAGCTACTTCCCTAGCCCAATATTGTTCCTGTAATTCTTTATGCCGCTGTATCTCAGCGAGGCATTTTGGCAGATGAAGAGATATTTTTTTGCTGGAAAGATGCAAGATTTTTTCAACAGCAACAGTAGTAATCTTTTTAGGTCTGGTTGTTCCATCACCCTGTAGCTGGCTGATAGCTTCTTTTACAAGTGGTAGTGTATTCTCATCAATCTGATTCCAGTTTTGAGGCTTTGCGCCGCTTTTAAGTGACGCTTTAGGTGGCTTATGATAAGTTCCATACCTCCGTTCACCGATAGCCTTAACAGTCGCATATGGTGCACTGAGAGCTTTCGCAATAGCTGGATACTTCAAACCCTGTTCATGAAGTCTGTAAACCTCTTCATCAAAAAGCTGTTGTTGTGTTTTCTCCGGCAGTTCCATATGTACCAGTTCATCAGCGGTAATACCAAGAAACATAGCCATGAGACAGATTTCATAGAAGTTCACTCTATCATTCGTCAACACCTTCTGTGTCTGCCATAACTCCGTAAACCAGTTTTGGGACAAATCCCTATAATACTCTGTAAAATCCGCATGAAAGAGTGCAATATTACGCTGCTCTCCACGTACAGACCGATATTGGGTATTAGCCATTTGAGAATGAAGAAAATCACCAACCGTAACACATGAATCCATGTCAACATCAGCCTGAAAAACCTCTGCCATATAAGCGACTACGCGGATTTCAATTTCGTTATCCGCAAATACGCATGATTCCGATTGTGGTATTATTTCCTCTGCTGTTTTTAAAGAGGGCGTAGCCTTCCCACTGATCATCACACTGCTATCCATCAAGTAACACCGATGAACCGGGCAAACATGAATCCCTATTAGCTGATAAATCCGATGCCAATATGCTTCTCCATATTGTTCTCTGTCATTAGCTGCACAAGCCGGACAGTAGCGCAAACAGCGAACTTGGCCATTCTTGCTTTGAGGTATCGGCAAGAGATTATAGTAATTTCCCATCATAGATACCAATGACTGAAATGCTTTTTGTCTGCGTTCCCTCGGCAAAAACCGCCCATAGCAAGGGAACATGGTATGTTTTTCAATGACTGCTTCCATGGATATATTCCTTGTTATGGCCTGTACTGCGGCAGGAGTGTAACTATTGATAAAATCCATATCTGGGCGTACAGACTTTGATGCAAACAGTTCTTCGGCAGCAAAGGTGTAGGCCATGTATCCTGATTTCGTGTAGTATCGTGCCAACTGGCTATAAAGTAGCTCATCTGGATATGCGGCAGGGAAATAAGCTATCATACAGCTACCTCCACAACAAGCATATTGGACTTTAAAAGCTGCACCATATCTATACTTTCATTCTTGGCTTTGGCAACCAAATCAGCAATACTAATACGATCATATGAAGTTTCATTCTCCGTAACTATTGCAGTAGGGACAGGCGCTTTTCTCTTGATTTTAGAGGTCTGCTTGCCTTGAGAAACAGATGGCTGAATATAGCCATGAAGCAGAGATAAACGCTGTTGATAGGCTTCGTTTAAAGATTCCAGATTCAAAATTTCTTTGCCATTTAAAATAGCGATTTCCTGTGCATCATGAATCAACGCTACCACAACCGATGTAATTCCTGCGCTATGCTCATAAAGCCATTCAATGATTCCATCCGTGATTTCCGTTCTTTGCTTCACGTACTGATATCTGAACATAACCTTGCAGAACTCTTGAAAATATTTGTCATAGCTCATAGTAGTGTACTGTAATCCCACTGAACGTCGTGCAAGCTGCATCGCCGATTCAAAAAACCTGGTGCTTTCAGGAGTGCCTACCATGCAGATACTGATTCCGCTATTATTGATAAGCTGCGTTAAAGACCCGATCAGGCTTTTGCCGTTTTTGCTGTTGGCTACGTTTTGAATCTCATCCACTACCAGCATACCGATATGATTAAGAGCCACCTGACTGACAGAGCCAATGAGCATATCTGTTGTAGCCCTTGCTCTTAACGCATTCTGATAGTATTTGGTATCCAGAACTTCATCAACTTTACGCAAAACCTCCAGTAACAGACCCTTTACAGACGAATCAAAGGGGCATTGCACAATCACACATGGTACAACATTGGTATAGGGATTCTCAGCTTCAATTACTCGATTTTCTGTAATCAAATTAATAGCTCTGCTGATAGCGGAACTTTTACCGATACCAGACGTTCCAATGATCGTAAAGCTGTCAGAGCCGCCCATGATGCCGCTGTATTCCTGTTGCATGATAGCTCTGTAGTTCTGATTCTGCTGCTGAACCGCCAGCTTCGTTCCCTTTTTTTGCATAGAACGCAAGAGGGCCAGATACAGTTTGCTGTAGATTTCCAGCGACATTTGCGAGGGAATATACACCCTGTATAAGTCCGATAACGCCATAAGCCTTACGGAAACATCACCATTACGGATTTCAGAATTGTACCCTGGCAATACTTCCAATGCAGTTATCAACTCATTCCCTGATTTCATGCGAGGCAGGACGTTGATGATATCTGAAAGATTTGTCATGGCTTGGCTCCTTTCATATAGTTTCTATGTTGCTTACGCTGTTCACGCTTGCGGTTATCTTGGATATTCTTAACGCTTACATCGGCACTGCTCCTGACGCTGCCAGCGATTGCCTCAATATGCCGCACAAGATTAATCTGAGCCTGTAGATTATCCTGGTTGGCTCCTTTGGCAATGTCTCTCTGAGCTATCTGTAAACTCTGTACAGCAGTCAAATCTTTACCCTCAAATCTGGATTCAATAATGGTAAACTTGGCATATATTCCATTTTCCAACAACCATACAGAAGTAACGTCCTCTGGATTATAAGCAACTGTAGCCTCACCGCCTTTAAGATACTGCTCTGTATACCCGTCACAGTGATAACGCATTTTATTGACTTTCAGGCCAAACCTGCTGAACTTACCCGTAGTTCTCGGCAGAAGGGTAAGAATAAGCTCTTTAGTGCCTACTTCAATTAAATTGGCTCCCATTTGGGATCTACCCCAGTTCCAGATACAGCTTGCATAGGGTTTCACATTCGCGGCAATCATGGCTTCCGTATAGGGGAAATTTTCAATTATCCGCTGGGAATTGTAATAAATGATACAGTGAAGAATAATCTTCTCAAAGTCCGTCATGGTCATGCAGGCATCTTTCCTGTAATCATGTGCTCCCCGTTCTTGATAATCAGGCTCAATCACACCTTTTCCTTTCAGGTGCTTTTTATAGGTTGCCTGAATCACATCAAAGAATTTTTCCACCATGCCTTTCAATTCAGGTCTATACGAGGGGAGATTAATTACTTTAACGCCCAGCTCTGCAATTTGCTCAAAGTTTTCAGATTTGTATTCACTCCCCATATCCGTAACCAACGTAGCAGGAAGTTTGTCACAAAACCAATCCTCTGCATTCATAGAAATACCAAACTGCTTACACCAAGCGGCTTTATCCGCTATAATGTTCAACATCAGCCCCCTAAGGCTATACACGCCACCCGCCCATGATAGGACATACCCGCAACATAAACCACTGTAAGCGTCAATACAGGCCGTTAGAATGGGTCTGCCCACAAGATTGCCAGCATCATTGATGAGGTAAATATCGCATACAGTAGAATCCAGCATACCAACGCCAATGACAGGAGCAAACGATTGTATACCATCGCCAATAAGAGGCCTGTTGTTTCTCTGGTAACTCTTCAATCCGTCTCTGGAAATATAAAAGTTCTGCATCTTTTTTGTTTTACGATAGAAGTAACGAAATTGATAAAAAGTCGGGTATGCGTTTGACAGAACATCCATACTGTCACAATACTTCTCTTTCAGCATCATGGTATAAGCAGTCATAAGAGATTGCTTTTTCGTGGTATAGAAGAATTTATTCAAAGCCCATCGTATATTTTTTTCATCTTGTGTGAGCTCTAAATCATCATCCAGACGCTTCCTTGAGGCAAGAACTGTTATATTCATATAGACCAGATACAGGCATAAATAGATCCTAATGGTTTGCTTTGATATGTTGTGTTCTATAGCAGTGGAACCGATAACTTTAGAACGCATTCTTTCATCCGCTATAAAAGGGAGGATCGGTGCAATCAACGTGTAACGGTCATACATTGCTTTTCTCTGGTCAGCATCCAAAGCATCAATATCAGCAGCAGTAAAATTCATTACCTCGTTCAGTACTTCATCAGTGCAGCCAGAGAAGGAATCCAAAACCGAAGATTCCACCCATACGGGCATAGTCCTTTTGATGCAGTCGATAATGAGGATTTTGTCAGGCTTTACCTCTAAAACCCTGATAATGTTGTTACCGTCCTTGAACAAATCATTTTTCTTCATCAATGACTAGCCTCCAATCTGTGACCCCATGCCTTAACCAGTATTCCCTTGAGGCATCCAGTAGCTTGACCGTAAGCGGCTTCATCAGAAACTTACGGAATACACATTCACGCACCATCAAATCATTATCAGACTTGACGCAAATGAAATCCGATGTGTATTCGTTAATGTCCCGCCCATCAAGCGGGACATTACACTTGATCTCTTTTACTTCATCACTCGCTTGCAGAACATCCGCATAGGCGTACTGTATGGCGTCATATGTCCTACATACCTCACTGCACTTGGCAATGACACGCTTCTCACAACGCCCCTTGAAATTTTTCTTCCTCACCTTGCAAAACCTCCTTGTGTGGAACGCTCTGCTGCTTGACTCCATTTTCCCAAAAACACTTCCCCAAAATGAAAATGGACGGTTTTGGGGGAATTGGAGATTAGATTTTTGGGAAACAGAAAATCATGAATATGCGCTTCCGCCCCATGTTACGGGCGTTTCAAGCCAACATCCATGGAAATCACAGCATTATGCTTTTTCCCAAAAAGCCAAAAAGAAAATATCACCATGTCGTGGGGCACTGCCATTTATTCTCCAAAGGGCATTTTCCTATATTCTCCCTGGCTTTGCCAGGTATGCCCGCCACTCCATGGTGACTTTCTTTTCGAAAAGCAGAACATTCCAGTATTTACGCAGGTTGAGGATAAAAAAAGACCCTGCAAGGAAGCTTCGAAAAGCTTCTGCAAGGTCTTTTTGTCTATGTCGGGCAGGCTAAGCCATTTTGCCCTTTGGCGGATAAATGGCAGTGCCCTACGACACTTATCCTATTCCCACTCGATTGTAGAAGGTGGTTTAGAGGTAATATCATAAACAATCCGGTTTACCCCTTTGACTTCATTGACAATACGCCGCGAGATTGCATCAAGGACTTCATAGGGCAGGCGTACCCAGTCAGCTGTCATACCATCCTCGCTTTCCACAATTCTCAGGCCAACCGTATAGGCGTATGTCCGTTCATCCCCCATAACCCCGACACTTTTCATCGCTGGCAAAACAGCAAACGACTGCCAGACTTTGCGGTAAAGGCCGGCCTGTTTAATCTCCTGATAGACAATAGCATCGGCTTCCCGCAGAATCTCCAGCCGTTCTTCCGTAATTTCACCAATAATTCTGATCGCCAGACCAGGCCCCGGGAAAGGCTGACGATAAACGATATCCTCAGTCAAATTGATTTCAAGACCTAAGGCCCGCACTTCATCCTTAAATAAATCCCTTAGCGGCTCAATCAGCTCAAACTTCATATCTTCAGGCAAACCGCCAACATTATGATGACTCTTAATGACAGCAGCCGTGGCAGTGCCACTTTCAATAACATCAGGGTATAACGTGCCCTGCACCAGATAGTCGATTTCACCTAATTTAGCGGCCTCTACTTCAAACACCCTGATAAATTCCTCACCAATAATTTTGCGTTTTGCTTCCGGTTCAGTAATGCCGTTCAGCCGCGCCATGAAGCGGTCAACAGCGTCTACATACACTAGATTCATTTTAAAGCCGTCCCGGAAGGTTTTAACAACCTGCTCAGCCTCTCCTTTGCGTAAAAAGCCATGATTAACAAATACGCAGGTCAGTTGGTCACCGATTGCCCGGTGCACCAAAACAGCCGCAACGGAGGAATCCACCCCGCCGCTTAATGCGCACAATACGCGTTTATTGCCCACTTGGGCCCTAATTCTGGCAATAGCCTGATCAACAAAAGAGCCCATATTCCAGTTACCGGTACAATGGCAAATATTGAATAAAAAGTTTTTGAGCATTCTCATTCCTTCCGGAGTATGGACTACCTCCGGGTGGAACTGTACGCCGTAAATCCCCCGGCTGCGATTTTCCATAGCTGCCACCGGGGTGCTGCCAGTGTGAGCCGTAACCGAAAATCCGGCCGGCGGTTCGGTAATATAATCACCGTGGCTCATCCACACTTGTGTCTCCGGGTCGATAGCCGCAAATATACCCTCATTTTTATCGACATACAGGCGGGTATTGCCATATTCGCGCGTAGTGGCATGGGCCACTTTGCCGCCCAGTGTATGGGCCGTCAACTGCATACCATAACAAATTCCCAGCACCGGTAAGTTAATTTCAAATACCTGCGAATCACATTTGGGCGCATCGTCGCCGTATACACTTGACGGACCACCCGAAAAAACAATACCTTTAGGTGCCAGCTGACGAATTTTTTCAATATTGGTATTAAAAGGGACTATTTCGCAATAAACCCCGCATTCGCGGATTCGTCTGGCAATCAGCTGGCTGTATTGGCCGCCAAAATCCATTACTAAAATCATTTCCTGGTTTCCTGTCGTCACGTGGAATCCTCCTCTAATTAGCGCTATTTGGATTAAGGCCTCATACACCCACAGCGGAAAAATTCAAGCCGGGTACATGCTCAAAAGGCGCAGGCCATAGCCAGCCGCTGCCAACTGATCATTCAGCAGTTGTATATAAGGCATCATACCTCACACTGTGTAGCAAGCACTCAGGAACTGCCAGTAATTTTAGTTATCGGCATAACCCTGGTACTTTATGCAATCATATCAGTTTCGCTATATATCGCCAAATTCCTGCACAGATCTAATAAAAGTAAAAGAGTGATCACTCCCCCGCGTCCGTGCAATGGCCGGCTCCCCACCAGACATTACAAGCGCGTGGAAACTCCACTCTTGGTTCAGTCCTATTAATGTCTCTGTATCCCTTTATCCCCGTACTTTTCTAACAGCTCGCCGACAGTGACAAAAGTATACCCCTCAGCCTTAATCCGTTCAATCAGAATCGGCAACGCCTCAGCTGTTTGCACAGGGGTATCGGACGCATGCATGAGTACAATCGCGCCCGGTTTAAGTCTTTTCATGACCCGCTCAACAATGACATCCCGCCCGGGGTTTTTCCAGTCCAGTGAATCCACATTCCAGATAATTGTTTTATAACCTAGTTCATCGGTAACTTTTAGTGACTTCTGGTTATAGTGGCCATTCGGCGGCCGCAGCAGCCGTGGCTCGGCGCCGGTAACCTCTTTAATCTGGGCATGGGCTTTTGAAATATCTTCTTTGATCCACTCCGGTGACATGTCGCCGTAGTTTTCATGCCGGTAACCATGACTTGCCACTTCATGTCCGTCTTTGGCAATACGCTGAGCTACTTCCGGAAACTTCGTAGCCCAGGGCCCCATAATAAAGAATGTCGATTTAATATTATTTTTCTGTAATGTATCTAATATCGACGGTGTAAACTTATTGCCCCACGAATGGTCAAATGTAAGTGCTACTACCTTTTGGTCGGTACGCGTTCCGGCAATAGCCATTGGACCGCCGGCAATTACATCTGTCACTTGCACATACATAGCCGATATCGCAAACAAGCCGATGATGCTGTAAAAAATATTCCGGTGATCAAACAGGCGGCGCAAGTTAATAATCATCTTTTTCCCTCCTTCCGCAGCTACAGTAGTATGTATGCGGCAGGCAGGGCGTTTATGCTAGCAGCTTGTCAGCTCTAAAGCGGTAGAATAATGGCGAGAGCTGATAAGGTACTAGCGCTCTTGCCACTTTATATACGGGTAGTTTGCCATACAATACAAAATAAGCTTATCTGATACAGTATAGGCCAGGCGCAGAGTAATAACAACGGTCGCAGCCGTTATCCACCACAACCATTCACTATGCCTGATTTCCGCAGGAATCAACAGACCGGCCGCCAGCATAACAACGACAAACATACTGCTTAGCGGTATGACTGTTTGAACAACGCCAAATCCCAGCCGGGTATAGATTAATGTATTCAAATCCTTTTTTCTGGCATTGAACAGGGCTAAACAGGCATCAAAACGGTCCTGTACCCACTTTTCCTCCTGGCCGGTGACAATGATCCTGCCACTGACAGGAACAAAATTCTTAAAAGACAAAGCCATTGTGCCTTGGTCCGGTACTTCAATTGTCAGTGAGAGCTGATCAATATGGGACAACGATTTAGCAAGGGCAATCAGTTCGTCCAGACTCTGAACAGTCTGTGTTGACCGCTCCTCTCTCTTGCCCAGGAGGTCATCACCGGTGCCAACAGCAGCATGCCAGAGAAATTCACCATCCTGGCCAAAGATTTCCCACAGCTTGAAAAATAAGGCTTCATCCAAGGTACAGGCTGGCAATCGACTTTGTTCCATATATTTATATTCCACCGGTATTACCTCCATAGACGGAAAGTTTTTCCTTAATAGTATTAGTATATAAGGAAACCCCTTCTCAGGGAAGGGGTAGTCCAATACTTATTTGATTCTATTTAAACTCACCGGCGCTAAAGCCAAAACCGGTATAAATGATAACCGTAATGATCAGACTGATCCCCCAGGCCCAAAATGGCCGCGAATAATGCAGCCGGGTAACGGAGAACAAAGCAATATCAAAAATAAAGGAGTCAAACCAGGACCATTGATTTTTATAAGACAGACTGCCGACTATGTAATGGGCGACCAATTCTATGCAACTGAAAATCAAAATCCATAATGCAATATAGCCGGCTTGATAAACTTTGCTTCTCGCAAACGGAAACAAAGACAAAAATATAAAGGCCACTGCCGGCAGCAGAACAAACGCATTAAGGAGCTCTATGGTTGTTTGCGTCCGTACGAAGATGTCCGGATTATAGTTCCACAAAATATGATGATAAGTTATAAAACTTGAAGCCAAATTAACAACCATAACAAATAGAATGGTCGGATAATATCTTTGCCAGTTTTTCCAATCTCCTAATTTAATTGCCGTAATCAAGAATGAAGAAATAAGAAGCACTCTAAAAAAGAAGATCAGCATCTGTTTATTTACCCTCAAATCGCAGTTCTAGTATGTCAAACAGAGATCCGCCCAGGCAGGCAGCAGTGAAATCATGATCATAACCATATAATCCCCAGTTTTCCACAGACTATAATCAGGCTCAATACACCGGTAATCCGCAGACAAGAATTAAGATCACGTTCTCCGGCTCAGCCGTATAAAAAAAGAAGCCGCTCACCCCGCAGGCTGAACGGCTTCCTTTGAATGATTAGTTATTAGAAGATCCGGAACCAATAGCAATACCAATTAATAAAGCGGCGATTTCGCGTAACGCCTTATCATGGCGGTCTTTTTCACGTTCCTGGCGTTCTTTCCATTCCCGGTTGCTTTCATGGGGCCGCCGCTTCATCTCCCGTTCATGGCGTTCTTTTTCCTGGCGTTTACGCTCGTCATGATTGCGCCGCCGGTCCTCATTCCGCTTATGGTCATGGTCATTACGGTCAAGATTGGCTATGCGCTGTGAACCATTATTATGTAAGGAGCCTGGTGCTGCTGCCGCTACGGAAGAGAACATACCAACCTGCAGGAGGCCAAGCATAGAGTAAACGATTATTTTTTTCATTGCCATTTTCATATAGATACACTTCCTTCTGTTATTATGTTTTTACTATATCATCCATTCCTTTGAATTTCTTTAGAAAATATTGGATGAAATTAAAATAGCCATATCCCCGGGATATGGCTAATAAACAAACCACAATATCTAATCCTTGGACGAACTGCCGATTGCAATACCAATCAAGAAAGCGGCTATTTCACGCAATTGGTGGTCATGGCGTTCTTTTTCACGCCTTTGCCGTTCCCGCCAGTCCCGTTCGTTCTCATGCGCACGGCGTCTCATTTCCCGCTCATGGCGTTCGTTTTCCCGTCGTAAGCGCTCTTTATGCTCCCGCCGCCGCTCCCGTTCATAGCGTTCGCGGTCGTGCCGGTCCCGTTCATACCGGTCACGGTCGCGGCGATCATGCCGGTCATGCCGGCCAAGTTGTACGATTTGTTGCGACTCATCGTTATATAAAGATGAAGCTTCAGCTACAGTTGCAAACATACCAAATTGCATGATCCCGGCCAGGGAATAAACCACTGTTTTTTTAACCAGGCTATTCATAAGCATTTCCTCCTAAATTTACTACTTCCATCATAATATGGAAATGTGACAAAAAAATGACAGAGGTTTGACGTAGAGCCGCAGATTGGTAAGCAAGCAATTTCAGTCCCCGCAAACATTTTAAGTTTTATAAACAAACTATAAAATGAATAGAAGCTGCCCACAAGTTTGATCATAACTTATGGACAGCTTCTAACTTTTTATCATTTTCGGTAACCAAATGGCAACATTAGCCGTGGGAGCGATACTTAGAACCTCAATTTACGGAGGCTCCAGGTACTTGCTACATCATGCCGCCCATGCCGCCCATACCGCCCATGCCACCCATGCCACCCATACCGGCAGGAGCACCGCCGGCGTCTTTTTCAGGCTTATCGGCAACAAGAGTTTCAGTGGTAAGAACCATCGCGGAAATGCTGGCAGCATTTTGCAGGGCTGAACGGGTAACCTTCGCCGGATCAACAATACCGGCTGCAATCATGTCAACATATTCTTCGGTCAGAGCGTTAAAGCCAAAGCCCTTACCGGCTTTCTTAACGTTTTCAACAACAACTGAGCCTTCTAAGCCGGCGTTGTTGGCGATTTGACGTACCGGCTCTTCAATAGCACGTCGCACGATCTGAACACCGGTTTTTTCATCGCCGGTAAGCTTGAGGCTGGCCAGGCTTGCCTGAATATCAATGAAGGTAGTACCGCCGCCGGCAACAATTCCTTCTTCCACAGCCGCACGGGTTGCATTCAGAGCATCTTCAATGCGGAGTTTCTTTTCTTTCAGTTCAACCTCGGTTGCAGCACCTACCTGGATGACGGCTACACCGCCGGCCAGTTTGGCCAAACGCTCCTGCAATTTTTCCTTATCGAAGTCGGAAGTGGTTTCTTCAATTTGCGCGCGAATCTGGTTAATGCGTTTTTTGATTTCGTCATTTTGGCCGCTGCCGTCAACAATAGTGGTTTCTTCTTTGGACACGCGGATCTGACGGGCGCGACCAAGATCTTCAAGGGTTACGCTGTCAAGCTTACGTCCCAGTTCTTCAGTGATCACAGCGCCGCCGGTAACGATGGCGATGTCTTCCAGCATAGCCTTTCTGCGGTCGCCAAAGCCAGGAGCCTTAACGGCAACAGCGCGGAAAGTGCCGCGAAGTTTGTTAACAACCAAAGTAGCCAGGGCTTCACCTTCGACATCTTCGGCAATGATCAGCAGTTCTTTGCCCTGTTGAACGACTTTTTCCAGTACCGGCAGCAGGTCGGCAATTGCCCCGATCTTACGGTCAGTAATGAGGACATAGGGATCGCTTAAAACAGCTTCCATTTTGTCCGGGTCGGTAATCATATAAGGAGAGATATAACCACGGTCAAACTGCATGCCTTCCACAACTTCAAGGTCAGTGCCCATGGTTTTGGACTCTTCAACAGTGATTACACCATCTTTGCCCACTTTTTCCATAGCTTCAGCAATCAGTGAACCGATTTCTTCGTCCCCGGCTGAAATTGATGCCACCTGCGCGATAGCGTCTTTGGTTTCTACTTTCTTGGCGCTCTTTTTGATTTCCTCAACAAGCACGTTGACAGCCTGTTGAATACCTTTTTTCAGGATCATCGGATTAGCACCGGCAGCCACATTTTTCATGCCTTCACGAATCATGGCCTGGGCTAAGAGAGTAGCGGTGGTTGTACCGTCACCGGCAACATCATTAGTTTTGGTGGCAACTTCTTTAACAAGCTGAGCCCCCATATTCTCAAACGGATCTTCCAGATCGATGTCACGGGCAATGGTTACACCGTCATTAGTGATGGCCGGAGCGCCGAATTTCTTGTCAAGCACTACATTGCGGCCCTTCGGTCCTAAAGTAACTTTAACAGCATTAGCCAGAGCATTTACGCCCCGCTCCAGTGCACGGCGTGCTTCTTCATCAAACAAAATTTGTTTAGCCATTTATGTATTACCTACCTTTCATCTTATAATAATTAGCTGATTATTCAATAATAGCCAGGATGTCTCTTTCACTGATGATGAGATATTCTTTGCCCTCAACCTTGACTTCAGTGCCGGCATATTTAGAGAAAATAATCTTGTCGCCAACTGCAACATCCAAGGCAACCTTTTGGCCGTTTTCCAGAGTTTTTCCTGAACCAACAGCCACAACTTTACCCTCTTGCGGCTTCTCCTTGACTGTGTCAGGAAGAACGATACCACTCTTGGTCATTTCCTCCTTTGCCAAAGCCTCAATTACAACTCTGTCGCCTAATGGCTTAATCATGTAAAGAACCTCCCTTTATAGTGTGTTAAAATTAACTGTTTGTTGTTAGCACTCGCTTAAGTTGAGTGCTAATTCCATAATTTATAATATAAAATTCGCTCCAAAAAATCAAGTCATTTCGGTAAAAAATACATAAAAATTTTAAAAAAGTATCAAAACTGAGGGCAGAGGCTGTTAAAACCCCTGCCCGGCAGCAAATATCCTTATTATCGTTTACGAGTGGCTGACTCAACAATGGCCGCCGCCACATCCCGGATTGATTTGCGTTTGCTCATGCTGTATTGCTGAATGCGGCGATAGGCCTCACTTTCAGTTAAACTATACGCATCCATCAGTATTCCCTTCGCCCGGTCAAGAACTTTCCGCGTTTCCAGTGAGTTTTTAACCTCTTCCAGTTCCCGTTCTAATTCCGCAAACTCCTGGAACCGCGATAAGGCAATCTCCATCGCCGGAAACAGGTTTGCTTCTTTAACAGGCTTGACCAGATACGCTAATACACCCGAGTCCTTGGCTTTTTCCACTATTTCCTTCTGGCTGAAAGCAGTTAAAAGGAGCACAGGCGACAGTTTTTCATTAGAAATAATTTTAGCAGCGGTAATGCCATCCATTTCCGGCATTTTAATATCCATAACAACAAGATCAGGACGGTGTTTACGGGCCAGTTCAACGGCTTTGGCTCCGTCTGCCGCTTCGCCGACCACGGTATGCCCGGCTTCTTCCAATAATTCTTTCAGGTCCATCCTAATAATTGACTCATTATCGGCAATCACTATCCGCAAAGCGTCCAATGTTATTCCTCCTTCGCCTCTTTAGCCCCTTCTGCCAGCCGGGGAATGTTTATAAAAGCGTGGGTTCCGGCACTGGAAAACAGGCGGAATTTACCGCCAAGGTCGTTTTCTATCAGTGTTCTGACAATTTGGAGGCCCAGACTGCTGGTACTTTGCAGGCAAAAATCCGTAGGAAGACCAATACCGTTGTCATAGATATCTATCTGATAACTATCCGGTGTTGTTGCAATATCCACACCAATTAATCCCTCTTTACGTCCGACAAAGCCGTGCTCAATCGAATTTTGAATTAGCTCGTTGATTACCAGGGCCAGACTGCTGGCCTGCTCAGACGGCAAAATAACCGTTTGCCCGTTGAGCACTGTTTCAATATTAAAATCAGGCTCAAGCATATTTTGAATAACCAAATCTAAAATATTTTTCGTGACTTCAGCCACATCAATATATTCCCGGTCCTGTTGCGATAAAAATTCATGCACAACCGATATGCTCAATATCCGGTTGACGCTTTCCCTAAGCGCTGCTTTCACTTCCGGCGTGGTCGTACGCCGGGCCTGTAATCTGAGTAAACTGGCAATCGTCTGGAGATTATTCTTGACCCGGTGGTGTATCTCCTGAATAACGGCCGATTTGACCAGCAGCTCTTTTTCTTTTTTTCTGAGCTCGGTAACATCGGCCACAATAAAGACGGTGCGCACCACCAGGCCGCCGACAAATATTGGAATAGCCCGCTGCACCAGGATCATGTTGCCGGCTTCGGCTTCTTTTTCCGCCGGCAGCCCTGTCGACAGGGCCTGCTGGGCCAGTTTCATATTAACCTGCCGGTCAGATACCCGCCGGCCGATAATATGGTTGATGCCCAGCACTTTATAAATAGCATCGGCGGCAGAATTGGCAAATACAATATGACCGCGTTCATCAATGATAACAATACCGTCGCGGGGTGCCAGCGGCCGGTAAATTTTCCGGCCCAGCGGGCCACCGTCCGCGGCCATCGTCAATAGCATATAAGCAGTGTCCACAAGCATGCCATGCCCATTGGCGCTGGCCTCCTGGCTGTTGGTCTCAAAGCTGGCAGCAGCAATGATCTGGCCGGCCGGGTCTTTGATCGGGAAAACCCGCATCTCAAGTGCATCCATACCAAGCGCCCACTCACGCTGCCCGGCAATATTGGCACCGGAAACCAGCGTTCGCCATACCAAAGGCTCCTCGCTCGACTGAACGGTACTGCCTAAAATATTGGTTTTAAAATCAATATAACTGGTATTGGGTTTAGCTTGCGCGACAATAGCCAAAAAGTTTTCATTGCGGGCCGCAGCGTACAGGGTAACCTGAGCATGTGCCAGATCGGCAGCCAGCCCTAGGACGCTTGATACTTTGTCAATAAATTGAGTCTGGCTTGGAGTTAAAATTGTTATCTTCCGGCAAATATCTGCCGCTACACCCATAAACTTTTCCCCCGTTCCCTGCAACAAAACCTAAGACCGGCTTAATCCTTTATGTATTCAACTGTAACCTTAAAAATTCCTTGTTATCTGGTACTAAGTTTACAAAGTTACAATCCACTGCCGCTTTTGACAAAATCCACAGGGTTATCCCCGGGTTATCCACAAAATCCACAGGGTTATCCCCAACAATATGACCCATTATTGCCGGATCATACACTATTTTTATCATCTTACCCACATTATCCACAATTATTTTGCCGGAAGTTGTCCACACTGCCGGTCGCCTAATGTAAGAGAAGGCACCGCATTCAGATTAAGGTCGGAGAAATCACCGGCCACATACTGATAATGAGCCCGGCAGGCAATCATTGCCGCATTATCTGTACACAGCACCGGCGGCGGATAAAAAACGGTCAGGCCCCGGCTTGGGGCTTGTAGTGTTAATTCAGCCTGCAGCGATGAATTAGCAGCCACCCCGCCGGCCAGAACAATTTTATCAACCCCGGCATGTTCTGCAGCGGCCAGCGTTTTCATAACCAGCACATCAACAACAGCGGCCTGAAAGCTGGCCGCCACATCAGGAATACTGACCGTCTCCCCCCGCTGGGCAGCACTGTTCAGGTAATTTAATACCGCTGATTTTAAGCCGCTGAAACTAAAAGCAAATTTGGTTTCCCCGTTCTTGCCGGCAAAAGCCCGGGGAAAGGCAATAGCGGCCGGATTTCCCTGTTTAGCGGCCTGATCAATATAAGGACCGCCCGGATAAGGAAAGTTCATGACCCGGGCAATTTTATCGAAAGCCTCACCGGCAGCGTCATCACGGGTCTGGCCCAGCAGTTCAAGCTCATTATAATCTTTTAAATAAACCAGCGAGGTATGGCCGCCGGATACTACCAGCGCTACAAAGGGCGGCTCCAGTTCAGGATGGGCCAGAAAATTGGCAAAAATATGCCCTTCCAGGTGATTCACCCCGATGAGTGGCTTATCCAAAGAAAATGCCAGCGCCTTGGCCGTCGCCACCCCGACCAGCAGGGCACCGACCAGGCCGGGGCCATAGGTAACACCAATCGCGTCAACAGCTGACAGTGTTGTTCCCGCCGTAGTCAAAGCCTGGTCTATAACCGGAATAACATTCTCAATATGTTTACGGGAGGCAATCTCCGGGACAACACCGCCAAATTTTTGGTGGGTCGGTACTTGCGAGGAAATAATATTGGCCAATACAGTACGTCCGTTGGCAACTACAGCCGCCGATGTTTCATCACAGCTTGTTTCCAGCGCCAATGTTAAACTTTGATTCATTGAAAGACCTCCATTAGCTGTCTGCTAATTATTACATGGTGTAAATGATGTATTAAATTCCGAAAGTAAGCCAAATTAAAACCAAGGACTACAACATAAAGTCCGGGAAAGGAGGTGCGAATATATGGCACGCTCAAATAAACCTGTTAATCCTGGTGCGGAAAACGCTCTGGACCAAATGAAAATGGAAGTAGCCAATGAGTTAGGTATAGCTGAGCGCGTTCGCAGCCAAGGCTGGAATACTATGACTTCTGCTGACTGCGGTCGCGTAGGCGGTCACATGGTTCGTAAAATGATTGAGCAGTATGAATCTACTCTCCGATAGATTGTAAAGCACAGGGCGGCTACGGCCGCCCTGCTTATTTTGTCACCTTTTTACCGGGACCCGCATATGTTATCTTACACAATCACCCTGGGGCCACAATCTAACCGTGGCTCCTCTTTTTATACCTATAGTTTGTCGAGCCACATAATGAGCGCGTCTTCCCCCAGTTCGGCGTAATAATTGGGGCGAATGCCACACTCGATGAAGCCGCGCCGTGAATACAGCTTGCGGGCGGCGGTGTTGGCGGGGCGGACCTCAAGCGTCATACTGACTGCGCCTTTGACTTTGGCGGCAAGAATCATGTTCTCCAGTAAAAGCAAGCCCAGGCCTCGTCCCTGGTAGGCTGGCAACAAGGCAATGTTCGTCACATGGGCTTCATCCATAACCAGCCAGAAGCCGCCATAGCCCACAATGCGGCTGTCATCAGTCATAACCAGATAATGGGCCAGGTCATTATTGCCGATTTCTTCTTCAAAAGCAGCCCGTGACCAGGGCGTGGCGAAGGCCTCCTGTTCAATAATCAGTACCTCATCAATATCACCCTTCTGCATGCGCCGCAGAGCTAATTCCGGCATCTCAGCGACACTCCTGTGATTGCCGCCGTTCCCACAGCTCCTCAGCCTCTGAACGCCTGATATATAACGGTTCCAGCGCAGCTACATCATGCCTTACCCCCTGGTCATACAGCTGCTGGGCCAGAACTGCCACACTGCCGGCCCGGGGCATAACAACATGGGGCGGCGCCGGGTATTCAATCTCGTCTTTGTACATGACAGCAGCCTCACCCAGCAGCAGGACAGGCTTATCCTTAGCCGCCAGCTCGGCCTTGGCCTCAGCAAAAGCCACAACCCGCGGCGGTTCCACTTCAGCCATAACCCCCTTGCACCATTCGTACAAACCAAGATATACATTCCCTTTTTGGGCATCGAGCATCGGTGCCAGCAATACCCCCGGCGCCGGGCAGGCAAAAGCCATTGCGGCTAAAGTCGGCACCCCGATTACGGGAATATTAAGCGCATAGGCCAGGGCTTTGGCTGTGGCCAAACCAATCCTGAGCCCGGTAAAAGAGCCGGGGCCGTTACTTACGGCAATTGCCTTAAGATTGTTTTGCGAAACTTCTGCCATAGTGAGCAGACTGGCAATATGGGGCATTAACCGTTCAGAATGGGTCTTGCGGGTCTGAACAGTAAGTTCAGCCACCAATGCAGCCGGTGTGGCAATGGCAACACTGGACACAAGTGTGGCTGTATCAACAGCAAGAATCGGCAATCTGTTTCAACTCCTCACAAAGCTCTACATATCTTGTCCCCACAGCCGTGAGACAAAGAATACGCTCACTGGGGCCATCACCGGCCTTAATTGTCAGCCACAGTCGTTCGGCCGGCAAAAATTCCGGGAATTTGTCCGGCCATTCAATAATAGCGATGCCGTGAGCCCCAAGATAATAATCAAAGCCGATATCGGCGAGTTCAGCCGGGTGTTGCAGCCGGTAAAGATCAAAATGATATACCGGCAGTTCCTGACCACTGCCGGTTATTCCCTCATATACATTAAGGACAGTGAAAGTCGGACTGGTAACATGCGCCGACACAGTCAGACCGGCAGCAATGCCCTGGCTTAACAGGGTTTTGCCGGCACCTAAATCACCGGCCAGACATAAAACATCACCTGATTTTAATAATTTAGCCATATTTTTGCCAAATGCATAAGTTTCATCAGGCGAGTGGGTCTTAATAACTAGCATAAGGTATTACCCCTCCTGGCGAAAATGATTAAACCCCCGGGGTTTAAGTTCTTGCACACAGCCTGCTGCGTCGACAAGGGTCACACCTTCGCCGGCAGCAACCACCTCGCCCACCCTGGTCACCGGCAGGTCGGGGTGCAGGGCCAACAGTGTTTCATATTTGCCTGGTTCCATCGTAAACACCAGTTGAAAATCCTCACCACCGAACAGGGCATAGTCAGTTGCCCGTTTGTTAAACCTGGCAGCGGCCGCTGCCAGTTCCGGTGCCAGCGGTATTTGACCGGCAAACAGCTTAATCCCGACCTGACTGGCCTTAGCTATTTCATGGGCTTCACTCGCCAGTCCGTCACTGATATCGTCCATACTGGTAGCGCCAAGGGCTGCCAGCAGCTGGCCGGTTCTGACCTGGGGCCGGGGCGTCAGATGGGCCGTAACCAGCGGCCAGGCAAAATCCTCATCCTCCCATTGACCGGCTTGCAGCAGGGCTAAGCCGGCGGCCGAACTGCCCAGCTTGCCGGTGACAGCCACCAGGTCACCGGGCTTGGCCCCGGAACGGCGCACCAGCTTAGCCGGTTCGACCTCACCGGTTACCGTCACATTAATTACCAGCCCCTGCGGGCTGGCAACGGTATCGCCGCCGACAATATTGACGCCAAACTCACGGCATATCTCTTTCATGCCTTTATATAGATTAACAACAAATTCCACCGGGATAGACGGGGGCAAAGCCACTGACACAACCGCATGCCGGGGGGCGCCCCCCATAGCCGCAATATCACTCAGATTAACCGCAATCGCTTTATAGCCAAGCTGCCAGGGCGTTGTTGTCGTTAGGTCAAAGTGGATTGTTTCAACAAGCATATCGGCCGTCAGCAACTGCAGCTGACGGGGCGCAGGCAAAACCACCGCTGCATCATCACCAATGCCAACGATCACACTGCTGTGATCATTGATCGTATCCTGTTTGATTAAATCAATCAGACCAAATTCACCTATATCGCTAAGCTCATCCACAGGAAAACACCACCTTCATGGCTGCGTAATGTTCCTAATTACTTCTCTTTTAGGCAAGCATTTCCTGCAAGGGTAGTATACCACAAACCAAAAAAAAGTTGTACGCAACAAAGGAATTCCTGGTTAAAACAGCAAATTTATTCCATAGGTAATGGACACAAACGTCAGGAGGCCTAAAAATGGATAAGCTGCGCTTAAAAATATCCAATATTGACAGACTCGGCCTTGTCCTTGATATCTCACGCGCGCTGGCGGCCAGGGAAATCAATATCATCTCCATGGAGCTTGAACTTAACACCATTTATGTTGAGATCGAGCCGCTGGCTGCTCTCGGGAAACAATCGCTTATCCATGAACTAAGTATGATCGAGCTGGTAACAGCAGTAAGCGAGATTAATCTCATGCCGCATCAGGAACGGGCTGAGCAGCTTAACGCCGTACTGACCGCCGTTAGTGACGGCATTATCGGCATTGACCTTGCAGGCCGTATTACCCAATACAACCCGGCGGCTGAGAAAATTGTGCGCTTACCGGCCAGTGAGGTGTTAGGGCAGGCATTTACTGCTATCTTTCCTGCCAACAGTCCGCTGCTGGAGGCACTACACGCCGGGACCCGCTATAACAACCGTGAGGTTATGCTGGAAAAAACCAAAAGCCATTATTTATCAAGCGGGCGTCCTATTATTGATAAAAACGGCCGTATCATTGGCGCCGTAGCCATTATTAAAGACATCAGCGCCGTCCGCGAACTGGTCTTAACTGTAACCAGCCAGTTAAAAGTAACTTTTGATGAAATCCTATTTACCAGCCAGTCCATGCAACGGGTCGTTACCTTTGCCAAATCCATTGCCAGAGGGGAGTCTACCGTACTCATCAGAGGCGAAACCGGCACCGGCAAGGAGCTGATTGCCAGGGCGCTGCATGCCGCCTCGCCCCGCAGTAAAAAAACCTTTGTGCCGCTGAACTGTGCCGCAATTCCTGATGCCCTCCTGGAGAGCGAGCTATTCGGCTATGAGGACGAAGCCTTTACCGGTGCCGCCAAGGGCGGCAAACCCGGCTTGTTTGAATTCGCCAACAGCGGCACTATTTTTCTGGATGAAATCGGCGAAATCCCCGCCCACCTGCAGGCGAAACTGCTGCGAGTGCTGCAGGAGGGCAAAGTCAGGCGGATCGGCAGCAACCGCGAAATTCCGGTGGATGTCCGGGTCCTGGCAGCAACCAACCGTAATCTGGAAGACATGATCATGAAAGGCAGTTTTCGGGAAGATCTGTATTACCGGCTAAATGTAATTCCGTTATTCATCCCGCCGCTCCGTGAACGGAAGGATGATATTCCCCTGTTAACCCAGTTTTTTCTCAAACGCTGTGCCGCCCGTCTCCATAAAGAGACCGACACGATCAGCCAGCAGGCGCTGGCAAAGCTGACCGGCTACCATTGGCCCGGCAATATCCGCGAGCTGGAGAACGTGATTGAACGTGCCGTCACCATCGTCATCGGCAACATCATCCAGGCCGAGCATATTATTTTTGACCAGGATTATTCACCGGCGATGCCGGCCCTCCCGCAGGCCTGCAACCGGACACTGGAGGAAATCATCAATGAGGTTGAGCAGGAGGTCCTCATGAAAGCGATGGCCAAACACACAACCTCCCGGCAGTTAGGAACCGCTTTAGGCTTATCGCATACAGCGGTACTCAAAAAACTGCACAAACACGGGCTGACATTAAAACGGAGCTAAATTAAAAACAGCAGTCCTTCCGGCGAAGAACTGCTGTTTCATTATGGCTTTTTGATGATCTTCTCGGATCGGCTCAATGGCTCACTGGTATCCATGTGGCCTGTAATTGTATTAATCTTTTTACCCTCAACCAAGATCTGCACCTTGTGAATATCGGGAAACTCGGTAAGGGTATTGACAATAGCGCCAACCAGCAATGTTTCACTGGCCGAACCGCCCACGTTTTTCTTGATGAGTTTATCATCAAAATCCACATAGGCAACATGGTCTTTGACTGTCAGGTTTTTCATTTTCGTCCCGGCCGGCATAACGCTGACAAGTGCCGGGTCTTTCGTTCCGGCCTGCAGCAGCTCAATGGCAGTACGGGCCGGCTGGCTGTTGACAGGCACTTTATGAACCTCAGGCACAAGCAGCATAGCGTCTTTAGTCGCATGGTAAATAACAAGCTGCATCGTCCGACTGGCAGCCGTATTGGTTTCCGGTTGGACCGGGGTTTTCTCCTGCGTCCCCGCTGCCGGCTGATTAACAGGTGCCGAACTGTCACACCCGGCAGCCATAACCGTTACTGTCAGCAGGAAGGCCATTATTAGCAATCTCAAATTATTTTTCATAATAGTACCCACCTCTTTAGTTTAGCTTGGCAGCCTGGTCAAAAAACCGTTCCAGCCCCCGAACTATTCCTAGAGACATTTTCTGTTGAAAATCGGGCAGGCGGAGGAGTTTTTCCTCATCAGGGTTCGAAATAAACGCCAGCTCAATCAGCGCCGCCGGCATCCGGGTCCGCTTAATTACATAAAAGTTGGCCGGATTCGCCCGGCGGTCCTGCAGTTTACCTGCCTCCACCAGACTTGTTTGCAAGGCCTGGGCCAACATCAAATCATATTTTGTTTTCTGATAATAGTACGTGGACGTACCGCCTACAGAGCGGTCGGTAAAGGCATTTATATGGATACTTAAAAACACGTCCGCTTTGCGGCTGTTAGCAGCTGTCGACCGGGCATTAAGCTCTTCAGCAGCTGTTGCCTTGGGACCAAAAACATCACAGTCCTCCTCGCGGGTCATGATCACCTTGGCCCCAGCCTTCTCCAGCAAGGCCTGGACCCGCTTAGCCACAGCCAAAGTTGCCGTCTTCTCCATATAATTACTGGGACCAATCGCCCCGGGATCACTGCCGCCATGACCGGGATCAAGCGCAATTACCTTGTTTTTCAGACCGGGTGTGAAGGAATAATCAGGCAAGGGCACAGGCTCGTTGATATCAACAATAACCCGGAAAGGCCTCTTGGCCTGGGGATCACTGGGCAGGGTAAATACCCGGTAGTCCAGATCGTCAGCCATACTCGGCAGGTCAACAATAACCTTGGTATCCTGACCACTGGCCGCAAAGCTTACTTTCTCGATCACTTTGCCGTCAAAGGTAAGGTTTTTAATCGTCTTAGCCGGGGTTGTCCCTTTTATTATCACACTTAACTGCGGCGTAGGTCCGGCAATAACAACACCGCTTGCTTCCACAGGGCCGGATACATCCATAACCAGCCGCAGCATCGCCGAGCCGGTTAGGGCCTCGGTATGATTCGCCCACCTGACCTGACTCAAAACCGGCTGACGGCTGGAACCGCGAGCTTCGACAGTTTTGCCGGCACTTACTTTCGGCAGGCTGATAGCAGGCTTAGCTGCGGGAGCTGTATCCGGAGCGGCATATACCCCTGTCCAGGAAACCATAAACAGGACAAACAAAAACAGTAACGCTATCTTTCGCAATCAAGGCACCTCCAAACCGCGAAGTGTCCTGATAATATTCGTGCTCTTTGTCAAAATTCCTGCAGGACTTGGGTCTCATTTTCTAAAAAATTACAACATTTGTCCTGAATTTGTTAAAACCCGGGCCAGCTAGTTATTTTTCATTTCCTTGTTGTCGAATAATCTGTTCCAACAGGGCATCAGCCTCCGCCAGGGCCTGTTTGGTGGCTTCAGCATCGACAGTGACCTCTACTGCCAGAATATCACCTTCCTTACTTGCCGGCAACAGCTCCCGGGGCCAGTTGACCCCCGTCTCCTGCTCCCCTACTAATAATACCGCCTTATTCCCCTCAAACCGGTCAATAACCGCTTTTACTTTCATAAAGGCTTATCGCTCCTTCGTAATCACATAGGTCCTGCCATCACTCGTAACCGTCAGCGTTCCCTCTGTGTCAGTACGGTATACCTGCATTTTTCTGTCACTGTATCGCTTTAGGATTACTTTATGCGGATGTCCGTATTCATTGCCGGCCCCCAGTGAGATGAAGGCGGCCTCAGCATTCACCGCCTTTAGGAAAGGCAGCGTCGAAGATGTCTTGCTGCCATGGTGGCCGCTTTTCAGTAAGGTGCTCTTCAGGCGGGCGGCGTCTTTTTTAAGCAGCCGCGCCTCCGACTCTTTCTCAGCATCACCGGTCAGCAGCATTGAAAAATTGCCGTAGATTAGCTTAGCCACAATCGAGTTATTGTTCAAATCCGGTTCAGAGCCGCCGATAAACGGCTGCTCCGGTGCCAGAACGCTGAGCACTGCTTCATTGCCTAATTCGATAGTTGTTCCCGCCGCAACCACAGTGAACGGGATCTTGTGCTTGCTGATCTGAGTCAGATATTGCCGGTACAGGTTGGAGGTCGTTTTCTGGCCGCTGTCATATACCTGCCTAACAGTAAAGTTGGCAAACAGCGCGGCGGCACCGCCAATATGGTCAGCGTGCGGATGCGTGATAATCAGCTTGTCCACAGTTGCAATGCCCTGACTTTTCAGCATACGGACCAGCTTATCCCGGGCCGGGACATCACCGGTGTCGATCAGCACCACCTGTTCATGGGTACGGATCAGAATGGCATCTCCCTGACCAACATCCAGCACCTGGACAGTCAGCGGCGCACCGGCAGGCCGGGCGGTTATCCCCGCACCGCCGCAGCCAGCCGCAAGAATAACGGCAAACAAGGTCACAGCTATAACCAGCCAGGACCATGGGCGGGTTAGTTTCATTAAATTCTCTCTCCTCCTGTAAAGCTGTCCCAACCGGCAGCGTCTAACTTAGCAGGACAAACTAAAAATAGGCAGTTTCCCGCCTACACCTAGCCCTACAATTGAACTAAGCCAATACTGATCCGTATCGCTTCGTCCACCCTGCTCATAATCTCTTCACTTAAATGGGTGACTTTTTCCCTGAGACGCCGCTTGTCAATAGTCCGGAGCTGCTCTAACAGCACCACCGAATCTTTCTCAAGATTATACTGACTGGCATTTACTTCAACATGTGTGGGCAGTTTGGCCTTGGATATCTGTGACGTGATCGCCGCTACAATAACCGTGGGGCTGTATTTGTTGCCAACATCATTTTGAATGACCAGAACCGGCCTGTGGCCTCCCTGTTCTGATCCGACCACAGGACTCAAATTAGCGTAATAAATATCTCCGCGCTTGACAATCATCGCTATTCACGCTCCGCCAGCAGGCCGGGCATCAGTTCAAATGTGTCAATATCAGCCAACAGGCCTTCTTCGGCCAATGCCAGATTTATGACTGCCATTTCCTGATACCCCTTTTTCATCATATCCCGTACAGCTTTTCGCTTGCGCTCTTCTATATAAAGACGCATGGCTTCTCTGACAAACTGACTTCTGCTCAATTTATCCATAGCTATTATGCCGTCGACTTCCTGCAACAATGCATTCGGGATACTTATCATGATTCGCCGTAACTCTGCCACACCTTCACCCCCGCCAGTATGGAGCATATTAAAAGATAATATTATTATATAAGCAGTTATATACCACTGTCAACTTTTTTATATACTTTAATAGCCTTTTATGCCGTACATGGCTGCCGGCACAGCCTTTATCAGATCTGTCGCCGTCATTCCGACCATGCCGGCAGCTGCCGCCACGTCACCGGCCAAACCGTGAATATATACCCCGGCCACCGCCGCATCATGGCTGGAAAGCCCCTGGGCGATCAGGCCGGCAATAATTCCGGTAAGGGCATCGCCGGTGCCGCCGGTGGCCATGCCTGCATTGCCACTAGTATTAATATATACTTCTCCATCCGGAAAAGCAACAACTGTACGGGCCCCTTTAAGCACAACAATGCTGCCCCATTCGCCGGCTGCCTGCCGGGCCACCTTCACCCGGTCAGCGTTTACAGCCTGAATAGAGAGACCGGTCAGCCTTGCCATCTCCCCCGGGTGTGGCGTTAATACCGGTAATGCGCTGCAGTCAGTGAGAATACTGGTATAGCCGGCCAGCGCATTTAATGCATCGGCATCAATGACCAGCGGGCAGCAGGCAGCAGCAACCACGGCCCGGACCAGTGCCCTGGTCTCTTCCTCACAGCCAAGCCCCGGCCCAATAGCCAGCACATCACTGGCTGACGCCAGTCCGATAATCTCCTGCACCGCCGCCTGGGCAACAGCACCGGCTGAAGTTTCGGCAAGCGGCCTAGTCATTACCTCGGTCAGCTTGACTGCCAATACAGCCTGCAGGCTGGCCGGTGCCGCCAGGGTAATCAGACCGGCCCCGGCCCGCAGCGCTCCTGCGGCCGTCATGGCCGCGGCCCCGCTCAGCCCGCGCGAACCGGCCACAACCGCCAGCCGCCCGTTCTCGCCCTTATGGGCTGCCGGGCTGCGCCGGGGCAGTATGGCCCCGATCATATCGGCCATAATAATATTTTGCTTGATTTCCTGCCCGGTCACAATGGCCGCAGGGATGCCGATATCAGCCACCGTAAGCTGACCGGCGCATTCAGCCCCAGGATACAAAAACAGCCCCGGCTTCGGCAGGCCCAGTGTCACCGTATGGCTAGCCTGCACAGCCTTGCCATACACCCGGCCGGTATCAGCATCCACACCGGAGGGGATATCCACCGCTACGACCGGTTTACCGGCGGCATTAATCATATCAATAAGCTGGACCATATCATCGCTGGGTTCGCCGCGGAACCCGGTGCCGGCCAGGGCATCGATCAGACAGTCGGCAAAGGTCACGGTAACTTTTACCTTGTCCCATACCCGTTCATGAGTAATCTCAATAATGTCAAGCCCCATTAAATCAATGATGTCCAGATTAAGCCTGGCATCACCACCCACAGCTGCTTTTTCACCCAGCAGAAACACCTTAACCTTGGCCCCCTGGTTGGCAAGGTGCCTGGCAATCACATAGCCGTCACCGCCATTATTGCCTTTGCCGGCTAAAATACAAAACTTCCGCTCCGACAGTGGTGCCAGCATTGTCTCCAAATGCCGCACCACCGCCACCCCGGCGTTTTCCATCAATACAGCCCCCGGAATACCGTACTCATTGATGGCAATCCGGTCAATCTCCCGCATTACTGCCGCTGTTGCCGCTTTCATCACTTTCCCTCCCCCTCTAAAACTGCCTGCGCTGCCGCGTATTCCCGGGCATGCGTCAGGGAAATGTGGATGGCAGTAACACCAAGTTCACCGGCTAGTACAGCAAAACCACCGTGCAGAATAATGGCCGGTTTGCCGCTATCGGCGGTTACCACCTCAATATCCTTAATATTCCCGCCCGCAAAACCGCTGCCAATCGCTTTAGCCACAGCCTCTTTGGCGGCAAAGCGGGCCGCAAAGGAAGCCGCCTGCTGCACACCCCGGCTGCGGCAATAGGCCGCCTCACCGGCCGTAAACACCCGCTGTATAAACGCCTCCCGTTCCACAGCCGTCTTGATCCTGTCTATCTCAACAATGTCAGTGCCAATACCAATGATCATATTTCACCTTCCATAAATTTACAATACGACTTCAACGTTAATTATAACCCAAAACGGCCAATAAAAAAACTAGGTTTTTCACCTAGCTGCAATAACTTACCTGTACAAGGCGGATATTAAGACTGCTTAACTCAGGTTATTGGGCTCCATAACCGTGCTTTGCCGTAAAAGTCTCTGTCTGACCCGCAGTTTAAGAACCATTAACAGCGCCTCCCGGAAAATAGAAGCAGACATTTTGGACTCTCCCCCCCGCCGCTCCTCAAAAACAATGGGAACTTCCTTAATCCTAAACCCCAATAAGTAAGCGCGGTAGGTCATCTCAATCTGAAAACAGTAGCCGGTTGACTGGATTCTGTCAAGGTCGATGGCCTCCAGCACCTGGCGGTGAAAACACTTGAAACCGCCGGTCAGATCATGGAAGGGGATATTAAGAATAAGGCGGGAATAGATACTGCCGCCCATACTGATCAACCGGCGCAGAGGATTCCAGTTGGTTACCCCGCCCCCGTCCACATAGCGGCTTCCCAGGACAACATCACACTGCGCGCTGGCCGTTACAAAGTGTGGTAAATACTTAGGATTATGGGAAAAATCAGCATCCATTTCAAAGATAAGCTGATACCCCCGCGCCAGGGCCCACTTAAAACCGGCAATGTACGCCGTCCCCAGGCCAAGTTTGCCTGGCCGTTTGAGAAGAAAAAGCGTATCCCCGTATTTTTCCGCCTGTAATTGCTCAATCAGCTCACCGGTACCGTCAGGTGAGGCATCATCCACCACCAGAATATGAATGCCGGGCACAGCACTGTAAATTAAACATAATAACCGGGCAATATTACTCCGCTCATTAAATGTCGGAATAATTACAAGCTGCATAGCTGTCTCCTCCCCTGCTTGCCGCCTTTACGCCAAAAGGGATTAGGTAACTGACCCATCTTGGTCGATCCAGTATAGTATTGGGCGATTCCCGGCAATTATATTAATTTTTCACAGTGGAAAAAATTGCATCTGCCCGTCCTTTTGGCTGGGCGGGGGGAAATAAAAAAACGAGGCAGCCATTGCCTCGCTCGGAACAAATCACAGGTACTTATTAACTTGTCTCAGGGCCGGTAATTGCGCTGGATGAATACCTCAACCCGCCGGTTGGCAGACCGGCCTTCAGCCGTATCGTTGCCGGCCACCGGCCGGTATTCACCATAGCCGGTGGCGCTAAACCGCTCCGGCCTGAGCCCGGGTTCCTGTACCATCAGGAACTTCATAAAATTTACGGCCCGCCGTGAACTAAGCTCCCAGTTGGAAGGGAACTCCCTGGTGTTGATCGGCACCGTATCCGTGTGACCGGATACAGTAACCTTCTGCGTCAGCGGCGACAATAATTGGGCAATCTGGATACCAAAACGGCGGGATTCGGCCCGCAGCTCGGCACTGCCTGACGGGAACAGAGCCGTATCCTGAATGCGGATCATCAGCCCGTCATCAGTCAGCGTTGTCGATAAATCACCGCTCAGACCATTGTCAACAATATATTTATCCAGCATTTTTTTCAACTCGATTAATTGCGCCGTTTCCTGCATGTAGGCCTTTTCATTGATCCCGTTCATAGCGGTCATTACGGCCGGTATCTGCGGCACAGCCGGGTTGGCCTGGCTGTGCTCGGGCTGCTGCGGCTTAAGATTCTCCAGCAGCGCCGGACTGCCGTTAAAAGCCACACTGAAAGAGGCTGCGATCTGATCAAATTTCTTCTGATCAAGCTGGGCTGAGGCAAATAATACAATAAACAGCGCCAGCAGCAAAGTCAGGAGGTCGGCATAAGGAATCAGCCAGGTCTCATCCGCATGCTCCTCATGGTGTTCTTTTTTCTTTCTGCTCATCTATTTATCCTCCGGTTTTGGCTTTAGCAGCTCCCGGACCTTTTGCGGAATAAATACCAGTAATTTAGATTCAATCGCCATCGGCGAATCACCCGCCTGCAGCGACAAGATCCCTTCCACCATCATCCGTTTAACTTCCACTTCTTCTTTCGAAATCAGTTTGAGCTTAGTGGCAAAAGGATGCCAGAGCACATAGCCGGTAAATATCCCCAGCAAAGTGGCCACAAACGCCGCGGCAATGGAATGACCCAGTTTTTCAATATCATCAAGACTGCCCAGGGCGGCAATCAAACCAATTACCGCTCCTAAAACGCCCAAAGTCGGCGCATACATACCGGCCTGAGAAAAAACCAGGGCGCCATTGCGATGGCGTTCTTCCATGGCTTCAATGTCAGCGTCCAGCACATCTCTGACAAAATCCACATCCATCCCATCAATAACCATGCCCATCCCATTCTTTAAAAACGGGTCCTTAATATCCTCAAGCTTGCTTTCCAGCGCCAGAATCCCTTCCCGGCGCGCAACCTGCGACAAATCGACAAATAATCTGAGCAATTGCTCTTTGGCGATCCGCTCTTCCTGGTTAAACAGCTTTTTAACCAATACGGGGAAATTTTTGAGTTGTTCCATAGGGAATGCATTAAACAAGCTGGCTGCGGTACCCACCAAAATGATTATAAACGCTGCCGGGTTTATAAGTGCAGCAGGACTTGCGCCTTTTAGCGCCATACCGGCAATAATAGCAAAAATCCCCAGAACGATTCCGATAACCGTTGACTTCTCCAATGAAAGCCCTCCCAATAACATATAAGCAACAACATCATCACATAATTGTATATCGTAATTTTTGGGACAATAATTAAGGGATTCTTGAAACAAAAAAAAAGTCCTGCCAAATAACGACAGGAAACGCATTGCTTGATTGTAAACACCGCCAGGCATTTTCAGACAAAATACTCGACTTTAGCCTGAGGAAAAACAGCTGACAATCGTTCCAGCATAAACTCTTTAATCTCCTTTAGAACCTCCGGCTGATAAACATATTTACCGTAACCAAACTGACCATATTTATATTTCCGCTCACTTTCCGTCATCGGCAAATCGGTCTCAGGAAATAAGTCCAAAATATTATTTTTAGCCCGTTTGGTAAAGCGGTGGGAAATCAGCTCGAAAGTCAAATCCGTTCTGGCCGCAGCCGGCAATTGGGCGTCAAGTGCCGCCACCAGCCGGTCATATTCCTGCTGCCAGCCGGAAAAATAGAAAATCGGCGCGATAATAAAGCCTACCGGATAGCCCGCCCCGGCTACCTTGCCGGCAGCAGCCACCCGTTCCAGCATGGACGGCGTTACATGCTCATATTTCTCAATCACCGCGGCCGCATTTAGACTGAACCGGAAGCGGGTATGCCCATTATGCCGGGCCCGCAGCAGGCTGTCCACCTTGTCATGTTTGGTAACAAAACGGAACCGCCCCAGCTCCTGGCGGCCGAAGAACTCAATTGTTTTGAACAAAAGGCCGGTCAGATATTCAGTGGGAATCGGGTCAGAGGTGGCCGCCCCCTCAAACCAGGTAATCGCCGGTGCCCGCTCCGCAATATAGGCTTCGGCCTGGGTAAAAATATCCTCAGTATTTACATATACCCGGAGATACGGCTTTTTGCCCAGAGTGGTTGCCAAATAACAATATTCACACATACTCGGACAACTGGTGTTGAGCGGCAGCTGATAATGCGCCGAAGGCTTGCAGCTGGCAAACTTAGTCCCCTTTCTGACGCCGACGACCAAGGTGCGCTTAGCCTCGCGGAAAGCTTCACGGGCCGTGTTGCCCGGGATCCCTGTCACCCGGTTATGAGAGCCGGTAAACTGGATCGGCACAGCCAGGTCCTGCAGTTTTTCATATATTTCCTTCCCCAGGGGATAATCGAGGGCTTTAGGTTCAAAAAAAGCGCGTTTGGGTACAAACACATTCATGACGGCAGTTCACCTCAATAGTAGTGTGAACCGCCGTCATGAATTTTACCCAAACCGGTTTCATTTATTTTTCCCCGGCAGCCGGAGCCGGTATTCCCTTTACTTGGCCTGCAGCTTATTCATCGCGACATTGGCGGCAATCGCCACATTGTCAATCGGGCTGCTGTAGGGCGGCGCATAGGCCAGGTCGATATCAAACAGGTCATCAATCGTTGCGCCCATAGTGAGCGCTGCCGCCATAACATCAATTCGTTTCGATACATCACCCTTGCCGAAGATCTGCGCCCCAAGGACCTTTCGGCTGGCAGCCTCAACGATCAGCTTTACCGTTATCTGTTTAGAGTCCGGCATATAGTGGGGCTTATCCGGGGCGGCTGCCGTTGCGGTTACATATTGATAGCCCAGGGCTTTCGCCTCCCGCTCGGTCAGGCCGGTCTTGCCGACATGAAACTCCAGCAGCCGGACAGCAACCGTATTCAGCACCCCGCGAAAGGCAACGCGGTTGCCGCCGATATTCTCACCGATCACCCGGCCATGCTTGTTGGCGGTTGAACCCATGGGCGCAAACACCTTTTTGCCGGAGATGATATTGGTATTCTCGGCGCAATCGCCGCCGGCGTAAATATCGGGGTCACTTGTCTGCAAATATTCATTCACCGCGATCGCCCCGGAGGGACCGATAGCCAGACCGGCGGCTGTGGCCAGTTCCGTATTCGGCCGGACGCCAATCGCCAGTATCACAACATCAGCCGGAATAACCCGTTTATCGGTTACCACCGCCTTAACCGTACTGTCCCCGTCAAACCGCTCCACCTTCTCGCCCAGCCGCAGCGTGATGCCGGCGGCCTGGGCATAACTGGCCACTGCGGCCGCCGCCTCGGTATCCAGGAAAGCGGGAAACACCTGATCCTGCATCTCAATTACCGTTACCGCAACCCCACGGGATGTAAAAGCCTCGGCCATTTCCATACCCACAAGCCCGGCGCCAATAATCACCGCCTGCCTGATCTGGCCGTTATCGATCCCGGCCCGGACCGCCGCCGCATCATCGGGGTGCCAGAACTGCTGAATCCCCCCCAGTTCAATCCCCGGCAGCGGCGGCCTGACAGGGCTCGCGCCGGTGGCAATAACCAGCTTGTCATAAGGAAATACCGTGTCGGCCCCGGTGTCCAGATTTCTGGCCGCTACCGTTTTCGCTGCCCGGTTAATAGCCGTGACCAATGTACGAATGCGTACATCCACACCCTTGTCCTGTTTGAAAAATTCCGGATTGCGCACTGCGCCGGCCGTGGTTTTTACAAAATCACTGATATCGGCAATCAAGCCGCCTACATAAAAGGGCATCCCGCAAGCGCCATAAGAAATGAGCGAGCCTTTTTCCAGAACAATAATTTCCGCTGCCGGGTCTTCCCGGCGGATCTTCGCGGCCGACTTAAGCCCGGCCGCCACCGCCCCAATGATGACAATTCTGTTCATAAACATCCTCCTGCCCCCGAAGGGGTTTGTTTAAACAAAAGACCCCGCACCGGGGTCTCTTATTGCTACTGAGCAGGTGCAGCCGGCGGCTGATAGACTCTGGC
The DNA here is from genome assembly GCF_007641255.1 of Sporomusa termitida. NCBI lineage: Bacteria > Bacillati > Bacillota > Negativicutes > Selenomonadales > Sporomusaceae > Sporomusa > Sporomusa termitida. Next base: position 936,510 of record NZ_CP036259.1, on the reverse strand, counting down.
CGCCAGTTCTTTATCCAGATAGAACAAACCGGCACTGTCACCGACCATTCTTAACTGTTCAAGCACCTCACTGGCCGAAGCCTCTTCCTCCACCTGCTCGGTCACAAACCACTGCAGGAAAATCTGGGTTGCCACATCCTTTTCCTCAACAGCAACCGCATACAGCTGATTAATCAGACTGGTGACATGCTCTTCATGGGACAATATCTTCTCAAATACCTCAATAGGTTTGCCGAACTCGGTCGGCGGCGCCTCCAGCACCTTTAGTTCCAGCTGGCCCCCACGCTCGAGGATATAATCAACAAACTTTAAGGCATGCATCGTTTCTTCCTGATACTGTACCCGGAGCCAGTTGGCAAATCCCTTCAGGTTTTTCGACATACAGTACCCCGACATGGCCAGATAGAGATTAGCGGAATACATTTCTGCCTGGATCTGGTTGTTGATAGCGTTTTGTAATTTTGCAGTAATCAATGTGCTGCTCCCCTTTCCTATTCCATTCAACTATATTTTACTAATTTTTTGAAAAACAGACAAGATTTTTTGTCAGCCGCTGCCAGAAGCTGTACGGCTTATTCTTCGAGATTTTGCCTGGGCAGGACCTGTTTAAATTCCTCAACCGTATGTACAGGTTTCCGGCAGGCAAAATTCTCGCAGATATAGCCGGTTGCCTGACCGTTAACAGCCCCCTGCCCGGCCGCCACAGGCACAAGCTCCCAGTTGTCGGCCTGATAGTCCGGGTCATTGTAGACAACCGTCGTTGCCGGCATAAAACTCTGTCCGGCCAGCGCCAGCATGGCCTGCACATTGGGATCTGCCTTCTCCCCGGCAATCACGATATGGCTCGGCGGGGTCAGATAGTAATCAAGGGCCAGTAAGAAATACGTATAGGCCCGGGGATAGCGGGAAATCTCGCTGCTGAAACAGCTGAACAGCTTTTCCGCCATGCTGATATACTCGGCATTCTCCGTCAAGCGCCCTAGTCGCAGCAAGGCCAGCGCCGCCACCGAATTGCCGGCAGGCATGGCGCCGTCATAGATCTCTTTTTGGCGCATCAGCAATTCCTCGCCATCGTTGCCGGTGAAATAAAAGCCCCCGTTTTCCTGGTCCCAGAATAATTCTTTAAGATCGGCGCTCAGCGCAATGGCCTGGCGCAGATATTTGGGGTTGAAGGTGGTTTCGTACACCTCCAGCAGTCCCCATAACATAAACGCGTAATCATCAACATATCCCAGATAGGCCGCATTGCCCTCCCGGTACCGGGCCAGCAGGCGCTTGCCGTCTTCCGCCGTCAGCTTGGCAAAGATAAAGTCAATGGCCCGTTCCGCCACCTTGGCATACTCTTCTCTCTGCAGCACCCGGCCGGCTTTGGCCAGGGCGGCAATCATCAGCCCGTTCCAGGCTGTCAGAATCTTATCGTCTTTAAAGGGATGGACCCGCTGCTCCCGTGCCTGATACAGTTTGACCCTGGCGACCGCCAGCTTGGCGTCAAGCTCACTAATATCAAGGCTGTGCCGGGCCGCATAATCATATAAATCCTGCTCAATCAGGTTCAGAATGTTTTCGCCCTCAAAATTACCATCAGCGGTAACATCGTACACATCGGCAAACAGCTGGCCCAGCTCCGGTCCCAGCACGGCCGTAATCTCCGCCAGCTTCCAGACATAAAACTTGCCTTCCACCCCTTCCGAGTCGGCATCCTCGGCGGAATAAAAAGCCCCGCCCGGATTGGTCATATCCCGCATTACATAGGCGATAATCTCCTCGGCAATCCGGGCAAAGTCCGGGTCGCCGGTGCACTGATAGGCTTCGACATAGGCATAACACAACAGCGCATTGTCATACAGCATCTTCTCAAAATGCGGCGCCAGCCACCTGTTGTCGGTGGAGTAACGGGCAAAGCCATAGCCCAGGTGATCATAAATCCCGCCCCGGCTCATGGCATCCAAAGTCTTTACCACCATGGCAATGGCTTTTTTATCCCCCGTCCGCCGCCAGTGGCGCATCAGAAACAGGAGATTATGAGGGGTCGGGAACTTGGGCGCCGGCCCAAAGCCGCCATAATTAGGATCAAAATCACTTAACAGCTGGGCCACGGCCTGCTCCAGCGTCTCCACCGACAACTGTCCCGGCTCCACCTGGACCGGCCGGTGTCTTAATGACTGAGCCAGCTTTTCGCCAATCTCCTCAATCTTGTCCCGGTTCTGGTCCCACTGCTCCTTGAGCATTGACAATACTTCCAGCAGCCCCGGCCGCCCGTACATGGCATGCTTCGGCAAATAGGTACCGGCAAAAAACGGCTTTTTATCCGGCGTCATCACAATCGTCAGCGGCCAGCCGCCCTGTCCGGTCACCGCCTGGCAAACAGCCATATAGATATGATCCACATCCGGCCGCTCCTCCCGGTCCACCTTAACCGCCACAAAATAATTATTCAACAGCGCGGCAACGGTTTCATCCTCAAACGATTCCCGCTCCATAACATGGCACCAGTGGCACGTACTATAGCCACAACTAAAAAATACCGGCTTGTCTTCTTCCTTGGCCTTCGCGAAGACTGCTTCGCCCCAGGGATACCAGTCTATTGGGTTGTGTGCATGCTGCAATAGGTATGGACTTTTTTCATTGGCCAGGTGGTTAACGTGCTTAACGGTCACTTAAATCACCTCGTTTTTATAGCTACCAATTAGGATTTGCTTAGGTTGGGTTTTACATACGCTATATAATGGATAGTTGTTATTTGTTAGGTGTTGTTTTTATTGTAATTGGAATGTTGTGGTAAGTCAATGTAAAGTTTATAAAAATTGAACATACCAGCATAACACACTCCAACTTAATATGAATATAATATAGAATCCATTTCAAACCAGTGTTTTGTCAACCATAACATTTCATCTCTAAAACGCTTTGGAGTTTTGTCACATTCCTCAAAAAATTCTGGTTGTATCCACCACACTATTTCAATGCACCAAGAGAGTCGCAAAGCATTTGCAATATCAGATAATGTGATCGCTAAATATTGTGAATAACCCTTTTGAAAAGCGTATATCTTTTCAATGTTCATTTTATCTTCTTCCAGTGCAAAAGACAGTATCGCTCTTCCGATATCATGTAAAATATAACTCCAGCAATTGCGATCAAAATCGACGACAGCAGATACACAATCAATATTAAACAGAATGTTACCTGAATGAAAATCTTCATGAGCATATCCTTTGGAAAACTTGTCAAAAAATTCGGGACTTAACCGTTTCAAAATGGGCTCTAAAGCAAGTAAGGTTTGCCGGTATCCACTATGATCCTCCGATGAGCATTTATTTAATCTAGATCTAAACTTTTCCCACAGAGAATCCAGTGTATAGCCTCCAAAATGAGGTAAACTCTTCACTAACGGCTGTGGTAATTGTGAAAGTGCTCTATGCATTAAAGCACAAGTGCCTCCTAGACTATACATTTGATTTATTGATATTGAGTCGGAATTTTTAATGTCTCCTTTGCAAAATTCCATTACCATATATACCGTTTCTTCGTTTAACCAGCGGATTACTTGTCCTCCACTCTGCCATATAAGCGGACAAGAAAAGCCTTTTTTTTGAAGAAAAATTTGCCGTTGAAGTCGGGATTCGATTAATTTCAAATTCTTTCTGTCAAAGCGCTTTGTGCTATATTGCTTGATCAGTAATTCCCCTTTATCTGTAGAAACTTTCCATTTCTTATTGAGCAATCCTCCTGTTACAGGAGTAATTTGATTGTAAGTTAACCCATAACTGTTTTTTAAGTCAGCTATAATCCTGTTCTCCATATGATACCTCAAATAAATTTTAATATGGACGGAAAGGAACTGTAGGCTGTGCGAAAACGTTGCAGGAGGGACACAGGGACAGGTTCATTATCCCATTCGTTTGCTGTGAATGGTATATTTATTCCTTGAAGAGTCTATCATATAAATTTGGCTGATAGCCATGACATTGTGAGCAATGATGGCAAAATAAATGTGAACTACCAAACTTGAATTCCCTCTTCTCTTCTAGAGATAAAATTTTATCAATATCGTCTTCTTTTAAATATATTTACTTATTCGTGCAAATTTCATCTCAGGATCTTTTACTAAATCAAAAGTAACAGTATTCATGTCATAAACGATTTTAATTTGTTTCTAAGAATGTTCCCTTATTTCCCCATGGGAATTCATCGTCTGAGCATCCAATAGGCAAACCACTATATCCTATCCCAACAATTTTATTATCTTTATTGACAACACAAGCTCCAACTTGCGTATTAGGATCTTTACTTCTCATTGCTGAAATTAATGCAATTCCCATAAAGTATTCATCCCACTAATATAATCTTTTCTTTTCAAATCAGACTCCATTGTTTCTCTCCCTATTTATCTTTTTAAACAAATAGTATCTATTGGAGTTATGCGCGCTAACAGGTATGGACTTTTTCGTTGACCAGGTGGTTAACGTACTTGGCAAACACTAACTTTACCTTGTTTAATTCGCTACAAATGAAAAAATTTCACAAAAGTATAGGGATTGTCCAATCGCTGGACAGACGATTAACGGGAACTACTTTCCAAGTGTTTACGGCTCTTGATCTTTTCAATAACCGTGGGATATAAGGAAAAATCCGTGTGGGGCAAAAATTTGGCCGCTGACATTTTATTCAGAAAATCCGGCGCCTCAGCTAAGGAAAGATAGATTATACTGCTAATTAGATCTTCCACAACCAATAATTGATCTGCATCTTGTAACAACTTGCAGGCTCCTTTTATAGAGCCGTTTCCCAGCTGAACAAACCTCTTTCGGGGCAGGTCGGGATATAACCCAATAGTAATCCCTGACTCAATATTTATGTAGGTGCCAAAGGCTCCGGCCAGATATACCCGTTGAATCTTATCCGGTGTAATACCCAATGCCTCCACTAAAAACGCTACCATGGTGTTCGCTGCCGCTTTTGTATCCATAAATCTTAAAATATCAGCCTGACTGAATATTAAATCTTCATGTAAGGCTGATTCGTGCTCCCAGGCGTAAACAATGACATATTCCCCGTCCCGCCTAAGGATTCTCTCTGATCTGCCGGGAATAAACCGACCCGAATAATCAATCCAGCCTGCCAGCAACATTTCAGCAAGAAGGTCAACAATCCCTGAACCGCATATACCCACTGGCTTTGCCTTCTCTATGGTAGTAATCTGCAACTGATTTTGAACAATCTGCACCGAATCTACCGCCCCTGCTTTCGCCCGCATTCCCTGCTTGCTGATACCGCCTTCCAAGGCAGGTCCTGCCGCACCCGCAGCTGAAAACAGAAATTCCTTGTTGCCCAAAAGCATTTCGCCGTTCGTGCCAATATCCATATAGAGAGCCAGTTCACTTTGTTCATACATCTTGGACGCCAACAGCCCGCTGATAATATCGCCGCCTAAATAATTAGCTGTAGAGGGAAAACAGTATACTAAGCCATTAAAGGGTAAACCTATTTCACGGCCAGTAAAGAAACCGGTCCGGTTAAAAGCTGGCGTATAGGGAGTATAGAAAATAAACCAAGGGTCAATCCCCAACAGAAAATGAATCATGGTAGTGTTGCCGCCGATAATGAATGCGCCGCATTGGTCCGGAGAAATGCCTGTGGCAGTTTGAATTTTATCCATGAGTTCAATAAAATTCAGCAGCGTACATTGCTGGATTTCCCTTAAATGGGCATCATTATCCTTAACGTAAACGATGCGGCTAAGGATGTCCTCACCAAAACGGACTTGATGATTGACCCCGCTTTCTTCCCACAAAATATTGCCAGTATTCAGATCAATCAGCTGCATGATAACCGTTGTGCTCCCAAGATCAGCTGCATAAGCAAAATTCTTATCTGCAGTATTTCCCCGCTCAAGGTTTACAATTTCCCAGGCAAAACCTTTTTGTACTAAGGTGACTGTGAGCTTCCAGTCAAAATCCCGCAGCAGCTTATAGGACAATTTAATGGTTTCAATAGAAATCTGAACCGCTCCATACTCCGGTTTTAAAGCTTGACGGATTCTGTCAATGTCGGCCACAAAATCTCCATTACCCGGCGTTCTCAATTCAAGGTATATTTTTTTACAAATTACATTCTTCATAAGTCTTCCTCTGCATGTGAATTATGTGACATACCACCACCTAAGAAGTGGGGGCTTCTTAGGATTGGGGCGTCTACTGCCTGCAAGGCGAATTAGTGTTCAGGTGGCAAATAACGTCCTGCAAATTCCAATTTAGCCTTTTGCGATTGTTCCATGACAAAATCCGACTTTCCATAGGTATAGGCATCACGGTCATGTTCGAACCGCTCTTTAAGCCCCAGCTTCAACGCCTCGTATTGCCGTGCAACATTAGGGTATTGTCGCAGATAGTCTCGAAAATAAAGTTCCTTCCAATCTCCCAACGGTTTCACATGAAGATGGTATACCTTTTCTGCAAAGCCGGTGGGCATATATCCCTTTCCCAGATCAAGCGTTCTTTGTTTATCATT